>NZ_JBWKVH010000012.1:0-194918 GCF_059421605.1 Cupriavidus sp. GW821-FHT02F09 | reverse complement strand
AAAGTAGGTAATCGCCAGGCTCTCCCTTGAAACCCCCCAGTACGAAAGTACTGGGGGGTTTTGCTTTTGCGGCTGCGAAAAGTGATGGCAGCAAGCATAATTGCCGCTCCGGCCATCTTGCCTCCCCTTTTCTAGCTCATTTCGAATGCCAGCTGACGGCGAAGCCCCGTGGTTTCTTTACCTGCTCGAATGCGAGGGCAACACGATCTACACCGGTATCACCACGGATGTGGAGCGGCGCTTCGCCCAGCATCTGGCAGGAACGGGCGCTAAATATACGCGATCGCGCAAGCCAGTCAGGATCCTGGGCTGGCAGCGCTTCGACAATCGCTCGGAAGCCTCAAAAGCTGAAGCGGCGGCGAAGCGGCTGACTTCCGCGCAGAAGCGGAGTTTTTGCGCGCAATTGGCGACAGAGATGCCCGATGCTTCAGCCGTCGATCCTGGCTTGAGCAATATCCTCGCACCTTGAATACCCCGCATCGGTGGCACCCTTCTTGATCCCGACAGTGCCTTCTACGCTTCCTTAAGTCTGGTTTAAGGATCGGCCTTTAGGATGGTCCTGTCGCGTCCAGATAGCCCGGACGCCTGAGGTAACCAAGAAAGGAAAACGCCATGATTCGCCAGACGCTTGCACGCTCCGCCATTGGCATTGCTGCCCTGGCCGCTCTTGCCGGGGGGTATGCCTATCTGCAGAAGGAAGTGATCACGCCGGGATATGCCGCCCAGGCGCCCGTGACGGCCTCGGCCCAGCCGCTGGCCGTGGCCGCGCCCACCGATTTCTCGAGCATCGTCGACCAGTACGGTCCGGCGGTGGTCAATATCAGTGTTACGGCGCGTGCCCAGCACGCTTCGGCGCAAGTGCCGCAGGGCATGGACCCGGATGATCCCCTGTTCCAGTTCTTCAAGCGCTTCGGCCCGCAATTCCAGGGACCGCAGAATGGCCAGCAGCAACTTGTGCGTGGCCTTGGCTCGGGCTTTATCGTCAGCCCCGAGGGTCTGATCCTGACCAATGCGCACGTGGTGGACGGCGCTCAGGAGGTGACGGTCAAACTGACCGACCGCCGCGAATTCAAGGCCAAGGTGCTGGGCGCGGATGCGCAAACGGACGTCGCAGTGATCAAGATCGACGCCAAGGATCTGCCGACCGTGCGCCTGGGCGACCCCTCGCGCGTACGCGTGGGTGAGCCGGTGCTGGCCATCGGCTCGCCTTACGGTTTCGAGAATACGGTCACCGGCGGCATCGTCAGCGCGAAATCGCGCTCCTTGCCCGATGACACCTATGTGCCGTTTATCCAGACCGATGTCGCGGTCAATCCCGGCAACTCGGGCGGCCCTCTGTTCAACCAGCGGGGCGAAGTGATCGGCATCAATTCGCAGATCTACAGCCAGACCGGCGGTTACCAGGGGTTGTCGTTCTCGATTCCCATCGACGTGGCCACCAAGGTGCAGGCGCAGCTGGTGGCGCATGGCAAGGTCACGCGCGGCCGTCTCGGCATCGGCGTGCAGGAGATCAACCAGGCCCTGGCGCAATCGTTCGGCCTGCCCAAGCCTAGCGGGGCGCTGGTCAACTCGGTGGAGCCGGACAGCCCGGCCGCCAAGGCCGGCCTCAAACCGGGCGACGTGATCGTGCAGCTTGGCAACGACGTGATCGACCATTCGGGCGACTTGCCTGAGCATGTGGCCGACATTGCGCCGGGCACGCAGACTTCGCTGAAGGTGATCCGCAAGGGCGAGCCCCTGACCCTGACGGTGAAGGTCGGCACGGCCAAGGATGCGGCAATCGCTGGCAAGACCCCCGCCAATGACGCCGGCGGCAAGCTTGGCCTGGCGGTTCGCCCGCTGAGCCCGACCGAGAAGCGCGACAGCGGGATCGACGGCGGGCTGGTGGTCGAAGATGTCGCAGGCCCGGCGGCCAAGGTGGGCATCCAGCCGGGTGACGTCATCCTGTCCATCAACGGCACGCCGATCAGCTCGGCGGAGCAGTTGCGGGCCCTGGTAGCGAAGTCTGGCAAGCAGGTTGCACTGCTGGTGCAACGTGACGATGCCCGTATCTTTATCCCACTGGACCTGGGTTAACGGCAAAGCCGGCCACGGAGTTAGCCAGGGAGTTAACCGCGAAGTTAACCCCGAGTTAACCTCGGCATAAATGGCGGACGGGCCGGCGCGAAGGTATACGTGTCGGCCCGCCAAGCCTTAGTGGACGCCGAATTCCGGTGCAATAGGGCTGCCAGAACGCGCGGTAACAGGTATCATCTCGACTGCGAAGCAGGACACGCAGTAACGGCCTTGACCATCCCGGGCCATTAATGCGAAATTGTCCTGCAGACTCGATGACACAAGGAAGTCTATGCAGTTGGATTTCACCCGCGCGTCCGCGACCACGGGTACCGAGAGAGCGCGGCGCCTGCCGCAAGCCTCGCCCACCCCGCGCCGACGCAAGAAAGCCGAAGCCCCGCACTGGGAGCGGGGCTACCGTTCGCATTTCTACCGCAATGAGCGCGGCGAGAAACTGGGCGAAGTTCGCCTGTCCGATCGCGGCGACATGCCGGTGGTCTATCACTGGGCCGCAGGCAATTACTCCGGTGCGGAGGGCTCGCTCGCTCACGCCCGCATGCGCGTGGAAGAAACCATCGGCTTTGGCATGCGCCAGCTCGCTCTGTTCTGACTAGAACCGCTAGAGCCACTAGAACCGATCAACTAGCCGACCCGACGCTTTCCCGGAAAGCGACAGCCGCGCGCGCCCCGCGCCGCGCCTCCCCGGAGCGATCCGCTCCGGCATGCCAGCCAGATTCAGCCAGATTCAGCCAGATTTACCAGATCCAACACGCTGCTCCAGCCCCTCGGGCCGACACTGCGTAGCCTGTGCGGCAGACAGATCTGCCCGCGCCCCGGCATCCAACTCCCAGTCTTGCAGCAAGCGCGCTTCAATCGAGACGGCGTTGCGCCAGCATAAAGACAGCAGCCATCAGCGCAAGCGCCGCGATCAGCCGATACAGATCCTCGCAGGCAATCAGCCTGGCCTGCGTATCGACCAGGCCGGCAAGCTGCGCCAGCGCGGCCTGATAGGCATGGCCCGGATCCAGCCCACGCGCGCTCAAGGCTGCCTGGGCGGCCGCCATCCACTGCTGCGTCTCTGCCGTGTGCTGGCCAAGGGCGCCGGTCAGGCTCGTGTGTACCGCGAACTGCCGGTTCTGCAAAAGCACGGCGCCAAGCGCGGACGCGAAGGACGCGGCGATCTGGCGCAGCAGGTTCTTGCTGCGGTAGCCGTGGGCGAAATCGTCGCCTGCCAGCGAACGGAAGGTGAGTCCGGCAATCGGGATGATGACCATCACGCCAAACAGGCCCTTGCCCACCAGTCCCCACGCCAGCGCCGACGGGCCAGCGTTGGGCGGCATCGACGAAAACCACCACGCGGCCCCGGCCATCAGCAGCAGGCCGCTTGCCATCAGCGGCTTCTTGTGCGGCAGTTTTGGGGCCAGGCGCAGGTAGACGAAGATGCCGGCCAGGCTGACCGTGGCGGCGAAGGTGTTGAGCCAGCCGGTGGTCGCCAGCGGCAGCCCGAGCGCCTGCTCGGCGTAGATCGGGAACACGTAGCTGCTCAGGTTGCTGATCAGGTAGTAAACAAAATACATGGCCAGCCCGGTCAGGTAGACCGGATTGCGCAGCGCGCGCAGATGGAGCACCGGCGTGCTGTGATGCCATTGCTGCCAGAGAAACCCCATCAGCAGTCCGACACCCGCCGCGCAGATCAGCGCCAGCCGCAGTGGGTGCGAGAAGATATCGAAGCGCGCCTCCGTCATGGCGGCCTGCAGGGTCACCACCGCCGCGCCGAATAGCAGCAGCGGGCCCAGCGCGGGGCCGGGATCGTCCTCGCGCGGCTCGGCGTCTGGCAGCAGCAGCCACGCCCCCAGCGTTGCCAGCGCGGCGAAGGGCAGCACGCCGTAGAACACGTCCTGCCACACGCCACGGTCGATTAGCTCGGCTGCCATGGCGGGCGCCAGCGCGGAGGCGGCAAAGATCCCCAGCATGAAGATGCGCGAAGCGCGTGGCCGGTCGGCTGGCGCGAACATCACATTGACCAAGATGCGGCAGCTGGTAAACAGCGCCCCGCCGCCCACGCCCTGCACAAAGCGCGCGCCCACCAGCTGCGGCAGCGAATGGCTGGTGGCCGCCGCCAGCGTGCCCGCCATGAAGATCAGCAGCGCGCCGGTGAGGTAGTAGCGATAGCCAAAGCGCTGCGCCAGCCACTGCTGCTTGAGGATCATCAACATGCTGCCCACCGCGTACGCGGCCTGGACCAGGGCGAAGCTGCGCGGATCGGCATCGACGCCGCCAACGATATGGCTCGATGCGAACACGAACATGATGTTCTCAAGGAACTCCACCGAGGTGGCCAGCGCAAGCAGCAACATCACCAGGGTCTGGCGCTGCCGGTGGCTGAGCAGGCGCAGCCACCGCAGCCCGAGCCGCAGCGGCCGTAAGGCAGACACGGTTTTCATGGTTCCAGCGTCAGCAGGTTCTGGTGCATCCGGTTGAGCGCACGCGTGGCAGCGGCCAGGCCGCTTTCGCCTACCGGCCCCCAGGCTTCGGCGTAGGCCGCATGCACGGCCGGGGCGGCACGCTCCAGCATGCGGTGGCCGGCGGCTGTCAGTACCAGCTCGGTGCTGCGGCGGTCCTGCGCCGAGGTGTGCCGGCGCACCAGGCCGCGCGCTTCGAGGCCGTCCATCAGCCGGGTCATCTGCGTGCGCGTGGCGTCGAGCGTGATGCCGAGCTCGGATGGCAGGCTGGGCTGGTCGTCGTCGGTGGCGAGCAGGCTGATGGCGAGGTATTGCTGCAGGTCCAGCTCGAAGGGCGCTAGCGCGCGATCGATGTGGCTGCGCAGCAGGCGTGCGGTGCGCATGAGCAGCCGGGACGCCAGGATCAGGTCGCGCGGTGCTTCCGGATGGTCCGCGCAGAAGCGGTCAATGCGGTCTTCGAAGGACATGGCGGGGAGTCAGGTGATGCCGGAGCAACGGAGCCGGTCCGGCAATATAATTACAAACGTAATTATATCATCTGAAACAAGTCAGGGCGCTGATGCCTCCCGGCGCTCGCTATGTTTAGCGAGCAAGGTGACGGCAAAGCCGCCGCAGCGCTTGGCGCAGCCCGGCAAGCTCGGCCGAGTGCTGCGCCGGCGCCAGGCGGCCGTAGCGCAGCCTGGTGTAGCGATCGCTGAAGTCCCGCACTGCCAGCGCGGCAGCCGGGAGGGCGCGCGCGGCCCGTGCTGCAAAATCTTGCGGCCCTTCGGACGGCGCGCGCACGCAACCGCGGCGTGCCAGCTGGCGGCAGAAGCGTGCGTAGGCGGCTTGCACGGGATCGATCCGGCGGCGCTTGAGCACGAGCGGCAGGAGCGCCAGCAGGCTCAGCGCCGCCAGTCCACCCAGCAGGACTTGCGGCACGCTGTCGCCGATGCCGAGCTGCTGCATCAGCCGGGCCTGCTGGCCGCGATCGTATTGCAATACCCAGCGCTGCCAGGTGTAGACCATGCCGTCCATGCCCCAGCGCAGGTTCCGCAGCCAGCCCGGGTCTCGCATCGCGTGCAGTGCTTCAATCTCGCTGGCCTCCAGTGCGGCGTCGATGCCGCGCTCGACCCGGCTTGGCGCCACCGCGCTGGTGGGATCGACGCGCACCCAGCCGCGCCCTTCGAGCCAGATTTCCGCCCATGCGTGGGCATCGGCCTGCCGCACGATGTAGTTGCCGCCGATGGGGTTGTACTCGCCGCCGAGATATCCGGTGACCACGCGCGCGGGCACGCCGGCCGCGCGCATCAGGAACACGAAGCTGCTGGCGTAATGCTCGCAAAAGCCGCGTTGCGTGTCGAACAGGAAACTGTCGACCTGCTCGTGGCCAAGCGGCGAAGGCGAGAGCGTGTAGCTGAACGGCGCGGCGGCAAACAGCCGCAGCGCGGCCCGCGCCCGCTGGGCGGGATCCGGGTATTGCTCCGCCCACGCGGCGGCGAGCGCCCGCGTGCGCGGGTTGCCCGGCGGCAATGCCAGCGCCAGCTCTCGCGTCGCCAGATCGAGAGGCTGCGCTGCGGCGGGAGCCGAACGCGCGCGGTAGCGCAGGCGCCGGTCCACCGGGTCGCGCGTAAAAAACTCCCCGTCGGCATTGATCACCGCGCCGGCGCCGGGGGCAATCGCCTGGCCACGGTCGAGCAGGAACAGCCACGCGTGCTGGTTGGGCTCCAGCGTGATGCTGTAGTTGACGATCCCGTTGGCCGAGGCGTTGCCAACCGTTTCGCCAGGCCCGGCATCCGCAGCCGTGTCGTCGGCCGCCGGCAAGCCCGGCGCCGGCTGCGCGCGCCGCTGCCGCAGTGGCGATGGCCGCCAGGTCTGTCCATCGAATTGCCACAGCACCAGCGCGCGCCAGTACAGGGCGCTGGCCGGCAACGGACCGCCTTGCACGTCGGCGCGCAGTGCGACTTCGGTCGACTGGGTGAGCCGGCTCACGCTGCCCGGGCTCATGGTGTCGCTGATGCCGGTAGTGGCCACGGCCTCGGCTTGCGGCAGCCGCCACAGTGGACGATCCAGGCGCGGAAACAAGACAAAGAGCAGCAGCGCCCAGGGTAGCCCGATCAGCGTCAGGCGGCCGAGCAACGGCCACACGGCAAGATAGCCGCGCGCCTCGGGATGCCCCAGGAAAAGCCAGTTGCGCAGCAGCCAGGCGGCAATGGCAAGGCTGTACAAGGCCAGCCAGAACGGCTGGTCAAACAGGTACAGGCTCAGCAGCAGGTAAAAGCACAGCTGGGTAACCAGCGTGGCATCGGCCAGCACCCGGCACTCCAGCAATTTGAGCACGACGAAGGCGCCCAGCAGCGCCACCGACAGGTCGCGCCCCATGTTGCCGCCGGCCTGCCAGACCAGTGCGGCGGCCACCAGCATCACCAGCCCCGCGATGATCCCGAGCATCAGGCGCGAGGGCAGCGGCGCGCGCTGGTGCCACAACAGCCAGCGCCACGCCAGCAGCAAGACCAGCAAGACGCTGATGGTCACCGGCAGGCTGCGCGCCTGCGGCGCGAGCACCAGTGCCAGCTGGCTCAGCAGCAGGCCATGCTCTTCGTGCGCAAGGGGGCGCGGTGGCAGCTTCACGGTGTGCGCTCCGGCGGGGCTTGACCTGCGCGTCCCGGCCACAGGGCCAGGGCTTCGAGGCAGGCGCGGCGATGCGCGCCCCCGCGGCCGGGCGAGATATCGACCCCGGGCAGCCGCAGGCCGATTTCCATGGTGTCGCCCGCGGCCACCACCCAGGCGCACAGGCGCGATAGCCGCGCCTCAGGGCCGAGCTGTTGCGGCAGGGCCTGCCAGTCCAGCCAGCAGGTCGGCAGGCCGCCGGCCTCGCCGGTGCGGCTCAGCCAGCGGCCGGTACGCGCGCTATGTTTCCAGGCGACGCGGTGCAGCGGATCGCCGCTGCGGTAGCGCCGCAACTGATCCGTGCCATCGTCCGAGGGCAAGGACGCCGCGCCATCATCGTCGGGCTGCGCGGCAAAAGGCAGAGGCGGCGCGCCAGGTTCCGGCCTTGGGTAGACCAGCGCGGCCAGCGGCAGGTCGGCATAGCTCCACACCCGGAACAGGCCCAGCGGAAAACGGCTCGAGAGCGTGACGCGCGGCAGCGCCAGCCAGCCGCGCTGGTTGGTAGGCATGTGCAAGATCAGCTGGCCGGAGGCATCCCGTGCCAGGCTCAGGCGGGCAGGCAGCGCGCCGGCCTGGGCCGGCAGGCTCGCCTCCACGCCGATGCGCACCGGCGCGTCGCTGCCTGAAATGCGCAGGCTGAATGCCGCCGGCTCGCCGGCAAAGGCTGGCGCCGCGCTGACACCGGCCACCGTCATGTCGAGCAGGTTGCGGTAGGCCTGCCACATGCAGGCCATGCCGATGCCGCCGAGCAGGAAGGTGAGGGCGAAGCCCAGGCTGATGTTGTAGTTCAGCGAAGTCAGCAGCATGGCCATCAGCAACACCGCGAAGCCCAGGCCGGCCCGGGTGGGCAAGATGTACAGGTGACGGCGGTCGAGCGTTACCACGCCTTGCCGGGGGGCGCGCCGGCGCTGCAGCCAGGGTGGCGACGCCCATGCCTGCCGCTTGGGGCCAGGCGCGGCCGGGGATGCCGTGCCCGGCGAGGAAAACGGCCGGCCGCGTGCCATCGGGCGTCAGGGAATGGCTACATCAGCCAGCAGGCGGGTAAGCGCCTCCTGGCCACCGCCGGCTGCGCCGGACGGCAGCAGCCGGTGGCCCGCCACTGGCATGAAGACCGCCTGCACGTCTTCGGGCAGCACGCTGTCGCGCTGGTGCAGCAGCGCCCAGGCGCGCGCGCAGGCCAGCAGCGCCAGGCCTGCCCGCGGCGACAGCCCGGCGGCAAAGGCGGAGTGCGCGCGCGTGGCCTGCACCAGCGCCAGGGCGTAGTCCACCAGCGCCGGGCCGGCATAGACCTGGGCCGCGGCCTGCTGCAGCGCGGCCACCTGCTCGGCATCCATCACGGGCGTGCCGGCCGCGGGCGCTGCCCCGCCGAGGTAGAGCACGCGCTCGAAAGCCGGATCGGGATAACCCAGCGACAGGCGCATGGTGAAGCGGTCGAGCTGCGATTCGGGCAAGGCGTGCGTGCCGATCTGGTCCAGCGGATTCTGCGTGGCGATGACAAAGAACGGGGACGGCAAGGCATGGGTGACGCCGTCGTGGGTGACTTGTCCCTCCGCCATCGCCTCCAGCAGGGCGCTCTGCGTCTTGGGGGTGGCGCGGTTGATCTCGTCGGCAAGCACCACCTGCGCGAACACGGGGCCGCGATGGAAGCGGAATTCCGCGCTGTCGCGCACGAAGACGGAGACGCCGATCAGGTCGGCGGGCAACAGGTCGCTGGTGAACTGCACGCGCTGGAACTGTAGCCCCAACGTGCGCGCCAGCGCGTGGGCGAGCGTGGTCTTACCCACGCCCGGCAGGTCCTCCAGCAGCAGATGGCCACGTGCCAGCATGCAGGCCAGCGCCAGCCGGATCTGCCGGGGCTTGCCCAGGACGATGCGGCCAAGCTGGGCTTCCGCCTCGGAGAGCGATGCGACGATGCGTGGGCGAGCTGTCACGTGGAGCCTGCGGGTCGGGGGAGAACCCGGCCATTGTAGCGGCGCGCCTAGGCGCGGGAACAGTCTGTTTGCGCACGCAACGGGCACCCAACACACGCGGGGCGCGCCGATTCGCCCGGCTTCTGGCATTATCGAAGCTGTCGGCCCAGCCAACCCCCCATCCGCTGCAATGAACTCCCCGCTTGCTGTCCCGCCGGGTGCCGCTTCCAAAGTGGCTTCCACGGCTTCCAAGGTTTCCACCGCTTCCATCGCTTCCATCGCTTCGGCCATCGCCCCGACCGCTGCAGACTTGAACGAACTCAACCGCGCCTTTCACGCAGATGGCTATATCGTGCTGCGCGGCTTTGCCCCGCCCGCGGTCTGCGACCAGCTCGAGCAGGTTGCACGCGCGCAACTGGCCGCGGCGGCGGCGCCGGTCGAATATGAAGCCGAGCTAGGCTATCCCGGCGCGCCCGCAAGCCGCGACGCCGTCGGAGGGGCCACGGTGCGGCGCTTGCGCCAGGCCTATGGGCGCGACGATGCGTTCCGTGCATGGGCCGCCGATCCCGCGGTGGGGCAGGTGGTGGCGAGCTTGCTGGGCGAGCCGGTGCGCCTGACTCTCGCTCACCACAACTGCGTGATGACCAAGCATCCGCACTATGGCAGCCAGACCGGCTGGCACCGTGATACCCGCTACTGGTCATTTGCTCGCCCGGAGCTGGTGACGGTGTGGCTGGCGCTGGGCAGGGAGGATGAGAGCAACGGCGTGCTGCGCGTGATTCCCGGCTCGCACACCGTCGCGCTCGAACCCGGCCAGCTCGATGCGGCCGAATTCCTGATCGAGTCGCATCCGGCCAGCCAGGCCATGCTGCAAGGCGTGCGGCCGCTGGCCCTGGAACGCGGCGACGTGCTGCTGTTCGACAGCCGGCTGTTTCACAGCGCAGGCCAGAACGTTTCCGAAGCGGTCAAGTTGTCGGTCGCCTTCGCCTACCACGGTGCCAGCAACCATCCGCTGCCGGGCACCCGCTCGGCCGAGTTCGGCAGCGTCGAGCTGCCCACGCCGGCAACGCCCACGCGCTAACCGCGCTGGCGCATCAGCTCCGCAGGCTGATCAGGTTCGAGATTTTCTCGGAGGCGGCCAGCAGCGGCGGCAGGAAGCTGCTGGCCATGTCGTCGGCGCTGGTGCGGTTGGCCTGGCCGCTGATATTGATGGCGGCGATGACCTGGCCGGCACGGTTGCGGATCGGCGCGGCCAGCGAAACCAGCCCTTCTTCCAGCTCCTGGTCGTTCTGGGCCCAGCCGCGTGTGCGGATGCCGGCGATGATGGCCTTGAGCTCGGCGGGATCGGTGACGGTGCGGCTGGTACGGGCGCGCAGTTCGCTAGCGCCCAGCACCCGGTCGAGCTCCTCAAGCGGCAGGCCGGCCAGCAGCACGCGGCCCATCGACGAGCAATAGGCCGGAAGCCGGCTGCCGATGGACAGGTTGATCGTCATGATCTTGCGCGCTGGCACCCGCAGCACGTAGACAATCTCGGTGCCGTCCAGCACGGAGATCGAGCAGCTTTCACGCACCTCCTGCGACAACGCCTCCATGATCGGCTCGGCCAGGTTCCAGAACGGCATCGAGGTCAGGTAGGCGAAGCCCAGGTCGAGGATCTTGGGGGTCAGGCGGAACAGGCGGCCATCGGCGCGCACATAGCCCAGGCCGACCAGGGTCAGCAGAATGCGCCGCGCGCCGGCGCGGGTCAGGCCGCTGGCCTGCGCGATCTCGCTCAGCGTCTGGGCGGGGTGCTGCGCGTCAAAGGCACGGATGACCGAGAGCCCGCGTGCAAAGGACTGCACATAGCTATCGCTCGGCTTCTCCGGGCCCGGCGCGGCGGCGGGCGCCACGGAAGCATCCGTGGCCGGGTGGTCGGAATTGTCGGGAGCGGCAGGGCTGGCCATCGGTTGGTTCGGCTGATTGCCGAATACACACGGAAAGGCCGAAAGGGTAGAGGAAATGCGGGACGCGCGCCAGTGGCGCGCCCGCTGCGCGCATAATGTCGCGCGTTTGGGAAACATAGCTTGTAAAGGAAACATCGCCTGGTGAACGAGACAATCCAGTGGAACGATTGGGAAGCCTTCTGCTGCGTGGTGGAGCAAGGCACTTTCACGGCTGCGGCCGAGCAGCTCGACTGTCCCAAGTCCCGGGTCTCGGCGGCGGTTGCGCGGCTTGAGTCGGCCATCGGCTCCAAGCTGCTCCAGCGCACAACCCGGCGCATGCGCCTGACCGACGCCGGCAGCGCGGTGTACCGCGACGTGGCGCCCTTGTTCGCGCGGCTGCGTGAGATCCGCCAGGAAACACTGGCGCGCGAAGAGCGGGTGCAAGGCGTGCTGCGCATCGCCGCGCCGTACGAGTTTGGCGCCCAGCAACTGGGCGGCGTGATCTGCCGCACGCTGGCGGCCCACCCGGCACTGGACGTGAAGGTGGAGATCTCGCAAGGCATGGTCGATCCAATTCGTGACGGATTCGACGTCGCCTTTGTCGCGGTCGATGCCGACCTGCCCGATTCCGGGACCGTGGCGCGGCGCATCTATCATGTGGAGCGAGGCCTGTTCGCGGCGCCGGCGCTGGCCGCCGGCCTGCCGCTGCAACTGCAGCCCGAAGACCTGGCCAACCTGCCAACCCTGACCACGCCCGGTGACGGCATGTGGGAATTTACCCGCGATGGCGAGCGCGTGGCGGTACCGATCCGGCCGCGCATGCAGACCGCCAACGCCGAGCTGCGGCTGCAGGGCGCCCTGGCCGGCCTTGGCATTGCCCGGTTGTCGCTGATCTATTGCGAAGCAGAAGTCGCCCAGGGACGGCTGGTCAAGGTGCTGCCGGACTACCCGCCGCCGCCGCTGCGGGTCTTTGCCTTGCTGCCCGATCGCCGGCTGCAGCCGCGCAAGGTACGCGTCTTCATGGAGGCGGTGGAAGCCATGATGGCCTCCGAACTGCAGGACCGAAACGACGCAGCCGCGCCCGGCCCGTGAGGGCTGGCGCGGCTGTGGAGGTCATTGCGGTTGGGGGTGGGCGGCTGGCAGGCCTGCCCATGTCCGCGCTGACAATGTTGCTCACACCGTGAGCACTTGCTGACTATCTCTGACTATCTAACTGTCTCTTCCACACCTGGCGAATGCCAGGTTGCGCTCAGGCGCCGTCGCTGAAGCTGCTGCGGGGCTCGTTCACGCCGCGCGCGCCGTCGGTGTACGGGTCACGCGGGCCGCTGCGGGCGCCATCGGTGAACGGGTCGCGCGGGCCGTTGCGGGCACCGTCGGTGAACGCGTCGACCGTGCGGCCGATGCTGCCATCGAGGCGAGCCAGGTCGGAAACCGGCGTACTGGCGTGCGCGGAGGCGGCGGCCATCGACAGGCCGATGGCGCAGAGGAGGGAAACGGCGAGGGTGCGGGTTTGTGCGAGGGTCTTCATGATGCTTTTCTTCCTTCGGGCATATCGTGGTGTGTTCCACGTTGGCTGTAATGTATGCCTACATCTGCCCAGGAAAAAGCGTCAATCACCAAAACACTGTTCGTCACTATGGACAATGCCCCGGGCCTGGGCCCGGGGCACCCACAGACATCCCTTGCTGGCGGGGCCTTCAAAGGCCTTCAGAGGTCTTTAGTGGTCTTTAGATGTCTTCAGAGGCCAAATCGCGCGCCGAACAATCCCGCGCCAAGGCGGGCAATGATCATCAGCAGGATCTGCGCGATCACGAAAAGCGCCAGCGGCGAGATATCGAAGCCGCCCAGGCGCGGAATCACGCGGCGGATCGGGCGCAGCAGCGGCTCGGTCAGGTGGTTGATGGCGGGCGTAACGGGTGAGTGCGGGTTGACCCATGACAGAATCGCCATCAGCAGCGTGACCCACATCACCATGCTGATGCCCCACTTCAGCACATTGAGCACGGCGATCAGCAGGATCAGCGGCAGGTAGGTCAGCGGGTCGGCGCCGGAGACCAGCAGCACCAGCAGCAGGAACGCCAGGGCGGTCAGCCAGGCGCCGATCAAGGTGGCCCAGTCGATGCCGCCAAGGCCGGGAATGAACCGGCGTAAGGGCCGCACCAGCCAGTCGGTGACCTGGAATACGCCTTGCGAGACGGGATTGCGCGTGGGCAGCCGTGTCCATTGCATCCACAGGCGCAGCAGCAGCGCCATGCCGAACAAGCTGAAGACGGTATCGAGCAGGAAAAGGGCGATTTCCGAGAACATCGGTTTCGATTCCGGTGGAAGTGTGATGTCGGCAGTCAGGAGTGTCTGCGAACGCACAGATTCTGCCATACCCGCATCGGCGCAGGTCGAAACCCTGGCCTGGCCCCGGAACCTGGCACTGCCGCACGTCCGCGGAACCGCTGGGGGCAGCCCCTATAATGAGCGTCGAGCCAAGTTCCCCAGCGCCCAGACGCTGCCCCTTATGACCCGCCAGCCTGCCGCATCCAAATCCCCGCTTGACAAGCAGGATTTCGAGGCACTTTCCGATTTTCGCTACCAACTGCGGCGTTTCCTGCGGTTTTCAGAAGATGCCGCCCAGAGCGAAGGGCTGACCGTGCAGCAATACCTGCTGATGCTGCATATCCGCGGCTGTGCCGGCAAGGACTGGGCATCGATCGGCGAGCTCGCCGAGCGCTTGCAGGCCAAGCAGCACGGCGTGGTCGCGCTGGTCAACCGCTGCGAGGCGGCCGGGCTGGTCAAGCGCAAGGCCAACCCGGATGACCGCCGCATTGTCGAGGTCCACCTGATGGCCAAGGGCGAGCGTTTCCTTAACCGGCTGGCCATGCTGCACCGGAGCGAGCTGGAATCGCTGCGCGGCACCTTCCGCGTGGCACGCCTCACGGCCTTCAACGACGATGGCGCGGAGCGCGTCTGAGCGCCCTTGAAGCACCCCTGAAGCATTCCTGAAGCGGGAAAAAGGGTTTTTTTTACCCGGCAGGCACTCCTCGTTACAGGCGGTTACCAATCACAAGCCTCGGTGACACCCGAGGCGCTCCTGCGGCCCTAGACTCGCGCGCATTCCCACTCGCGTTGCTACCGCAGGAGTTTCCCCGATGCCTTTCCCTTCTTTCCCCCTTCGTACCGCCGCGCTTGCCTTGCTTGCAGCGGGCGCCCTGGCCGGCTGCGTGAGCGCGCCATATGGCGGCGGGTATGGCGGCTACGGGGCCTATGGCAATTCGGGCACGTACGGCAGCAGCACGCAGGCGGGTGGCGCTTACCCCGTGGCCTATCCGCAGCAGGGCTACCAGCAACCCGCTTACCCGCAGGCCGACTACCCGCAATCGGGCTACCCGCAGGCGCCGGTACAGGAGAGCTATCCGCAACAGGGTTACCCGCAAGCCGGCTATCCGCAGGCGAGCCAGCCGCAAGCCGCCTACGGCAACGATGCCTACGGCGTGCGCTATGGCCAGGTTGAATCCATCGAGATGTTGCCGGGACAGCCGGCTAGCGGCGGCGTCGCCGGTACTTTGATCGGCGGCATGGTTGGCGGCCTGCTCGGCCACCAGGTAGGCGGCGGCCGCGGCAATACGGTCGCGACCATCGGCGGCGCGGTGGTTGGCGCGGTGGCCGGCAACGAGGTGGAGAAGCGTGCCAACACGGCACCGCCCGCGTACCGCATCCGCGTGCGCACCACCGACAACAGCTACCTCACGCTGACCCAGTCGACGCCGTACAACCTGCGCAACGGCGACCGGGTCAAGGTGCAGAACGGCGTGGCAATGCCTTACTGACGATGGGGTTGCCCGGATCTTCTATTGTCTGAGGTCTAAGGGTGTTAGGGTTCCCGGGTGGAGAGGCGGCCGCGCATAGCGCACCCGCTCCTTCGCCTGGCGCCGTTCATCCCACAGCAAGGAGCACAGCATGAAGATCCTGATGGTTCTGACCTCGCATGACCAGTTGGGCAATACTGGCAAGAAAACCGGCTTCTGGCTTGAAGAGTTTGCCTCGCCCTACTATGTGTTCCGCGATGCGGGGGCCGACATCACGCTGGCCTCGCCCCAGGGCGGCCAGCCGCCGCTGGACCCCAAGAGCGACGCGCCCGATGCGCAGACCGAAGCCACCGGACGCTTGCGCAAGGACGCCGCGGCCCAGGCTGCCCTGGCCAGCACGCTAAAGCTCGCGCAGGTCAAGGGTGGCGACTACGACGCCGTGTTCTATCCCGGTGGCCACGGCCCGTTATGGGACCTCGCCGAGGATCGCGCTTCCATCGCGTTGATCGAGAGCATGTATGCCGCTGGCAAGCCGGTTGCTGCCGTGTGCCACGCGCCCGGCGTGCTGCGCCATGTGCGTGGCCCGGACGGTGAGCCGCTGGTGCGGGGCAAGGCGGTGACCGGCTTTTCCAATGCCGAGGAGGCCGCCGTCCAGCTGACCGAGGTGGTGCCCTTCCTGGTCGAGGATGAACTCAAGCGGTTGGGCGGCCACTACAGCAAGGCGGCCGACTGGCAGAGCTACGCGCTGGTGGCGCAGCGGCTCGTGACCGGGCAGAATCCTGCTTCGTCGGCCGCAGCGGCCGAGGCCTTGCTGACGTTGCTGAAGTCCTGATCGCCTTCGCCTACGCGCCTGTCCCGAACAAGTTCGCGTAATCCTCGCGCAATTGCCGCTTGAGCAGTTTGCCGGCGGTGTTGCGCGGCAGGTCGGACACGAACACGATGCGCTTGGGCACCTTGTACGGGGCGAGCGCGGCGCGGGCATGGGCAAGCAGCGCCTCCTCCTCAGCGCGCGTCTCGCGCTTGAGCACCACGCAAGCCGCCACGGCTTCCACCCACTTGGGGTGCGGCAACGCGAAGACGGCGACTTCCGCCACGGCCTCATGCTGGTACAGGCACTCCTCGACTTCACGGCTGGATACCAGCACGCCGCCGGAATTGATCACGTCCTTGATGCGGTCCACCACATACAGATAGCCGCCCTCGTCCATATAGCCCAGGTCGCCCGAGTGGAACCAGCCGCCGCTGAAGGCCTCGGCGGTCTGCTCCGGCTTGTCCCAGTACTCGGTGAGCAATTGCGGCGAACGGTGCACGATCTCGCCGAGCTCGCCGGGTCTGGCGTCCTGCATCTTTTCGTCGACGATGCGGGTTTCCACATTCAGCACGGGCCGCCCGGCCGAAGCGGGCCGCTCGCGGTGCTCATCGGGGCCGAGCACCGTGGCCAGCGGGCCGATCTCGCTTTGTCCGTAGCAGTTGAAAAAGCCCAGCGCGGGCAGTCGCTCGCGTAGCTCCTGCAGCACCGGCAGCGGCATGATCGAGGCGCCGTAATAGGCCTTGGTCAGCGAGACCAGCTGGCGCGGATCGAAGTCCGCGTGGCGCAGCAGCGCAATCCATACGGTGGGTGGCGCAAAGAAGCTGGTGATGCCGGCCTCGCGCACCGTGCGCAGGCAGTAGCCCGGCTCGGGACTTTGCGCCAGCAGGATGCTGCCGCCCATCAGCAGCAGCGGCATCAGGAAGACATGCATCTGCGCGGAGTGGTAGAGCGGTAGCGCAGCCAGCGCGTCATCCTCCGGCTTGATGTCGCACGTGGCGATGGCGCTCATGTATTCGGCCAGCAAGGCGCGATGCGTCAGCACCGCCCCCTTGGGCGCGGACGTGGTGCCGGAGGTGTAGAGGATCTGCGCCGGCATGGCGTCGTCAAGGGTGGCGAGGATCTCCCCGGCGGGGCCCTTGGCCGCCGTCAGCACGTCGCGCTGGCCGCCGCCATGCAGGCTCCCCAGCAATGGGCAAGGCAGCCCTTCGACGTGCGCGGCCAGCGCCGGGTCGGCGAACAGCGCGCTGGCGCCGGACTGGGCGACGATGTATTCGACCTCGCCGCGCGTCATCGAGAAATTCACCGGCACATGGATCAGCCCGGCACGCAGGCAGCCCAGCCACAGCAGCACGTAGGCATCCGAATTCTTGCCGAACGCCGCCACGCGGTCGCCGGGGCGCAGGCCCCACCGTTGCAGCGCGGCGCCCACGCTGGCCGCCGCGGCCTCGAGTTCGCGATAGGTCCAGCTGCGTTCGCCAAAGCGCAGCGCCACCTTGTCGGGGCTGCGCCGTACCGCGCGGGCGAGGGCATCGGGGATGGTATTGCGCAGGACGCGCTGCTGCTCTGACTGCATGGTGGTCTCCGTTATGGTTTTAGGGTCCAGCAAGTCTTGAGAGCCGATGCCGCGGGGTTTGATCGCGTCATTGCATGCCTGGCGCAAGCACGATGCCATGGCCGCGGCGTTGGCCTTCGAGGGGCCAGCATAGGGGCGGGACGGCACAGGCGCAAGCCGCCCTGGCGTGGGGGAAGGCGAGAGACGCCGGGCAGGACGCTCGGCGCAAGGGGACGATAAAGCGAGGCAGCGCGCCACGGCAGGGCCATGGCGCGTGCGTGTATGCAGCCCGGTGGCGGCGGCTGCCGGCTGCCGCTACCGCTGGCTCAGGCGGACAGCGCGCCAGCCAGGAAAGTCAGGGCTCGGCCATGGGCCAGCGCGGCGGACGGCTGATGATACGAGCCGCGCGCCCAGCAGTTGAAGCCGTGATCGGCCTGCGCATAGACGTGGATTTCCGCCTGGAGATTGCCGGCCACGGCCGCGCGCACTTTCTCGACGGCGTCAGCCGGGATATGCGCATCGAGCGCGCCGTAGTGGAACTGGACCGGCACCTTGATACTGGCGGCTTCCTGCAGATTGTTCTGGATGCCGCCGCCATAGTAAGGAACCGCCGCATCGACCAGGCCGCGCGCGGCGCTCAGGTAGGCCATCAGGCCACCGAAGCAGTAGCCCACCGCCGCAATCTTTGCGCCCGGGCTGAGCTGGCCGCGCAGCGCCTTGGCGGTGGCGGCGATGTCTTTCACCGCCAGCTCCACATCCACCTTCTGGCGCAACTCCATCGCGCGCGCCATGTCCGCACCAGCATAGCCGAGCTCCACGCGCGGCGCCAGGCGCCAGAACACGTCCGGCGCCAGCACCACGTAGCCGTCGAGGGCGTACTGGTCCGCTACCGCGCGGATATGTTCATTGACGCCGAAGATTTCCTGCACCAGCACGATGCCCGGTGCATTGGCAGCCTTGCCAGTGGGCGGCAGGGCCAGGTAGGCATCGAAGGCGCCGCCTTCGGTTTCAACGCGGATCCATTGGCTGTTGCTGTGGTTAGGCATGCTTGCTTGCTCCATTGACACTCAGTGACGTTGATCGGCAGGACAGAAATCCGGAAAGCTGCAAGTGTGCCACTGTCCGGGCAGACGTGCCGGGCGTGCCGCAGCCCGGCACGTCTGGCGCATCAGCTTGCCGGCTGAACGCCAGGCAGGAACTCGATGCCGGTGCGCTTGACCAGTTCGCCGTAGGAGATCGGCTTGCCCGGCCGGGCGGCGTCGGAGTTTTCGATCCAGTGCGCCCAGGCGCGGTTGGTCGATGGATCGTAGACGAGCTTGTAGAGGTATGTGGGGACCCAGACCTTGCCGTTGCCGATGGTGCGAACGTTGCCATCGAAGACCGGGCCCGTGATGACATAGACATCGCCGGCCGCGCGCATGGCGTACTTGCGCGTGGCCTTTTCGATGGAGGCCCATGCCTTGCGGTTGTTCTGGCTGTATTGCGGCACCACGTTGGCAAGCGTGAACGATTGCGACATGGCTTGCGCGGTCGGCTGGTCAGCCGCAGGCGACATATGGCCACGGTCGATGCCTTCATTGCCCTTGTAATCGTCCAGTTCCGCCCGCTCGGCGCGGGGCAGGCGCGCATCGGAAAAGAAGCGATTCGTTCGTGCTTCGTCCCTGGCATCGATCAGTTGCGCGCGCGACAGGCGCTCGGCCACGTACAGCGGGGTCTTGCTGCGGCCCGAGTGCATGACCGCAAAGGCGTCATAGCAAAGCGGGCGCAGCTTAAGCTCGGCCGAGCTCGGTGCCTTGGGGGCCGCGCTTTGCGCGAAGAATTGAGGACATTGGGCAAAGCTACCGGAAGCGCTGGCCACGCCAGATGCCAGGCACAGCGCCACCGAGACAAAAAACGTCTTCATGCGAGAAAGGAATCCTTACAGCTTGCAGATTGAAGAGACGGCAAAAAGCCGGCGAGAGCCGTCAGAGGACATTGCACCGTCGCGCAGGATGGCGCAGGCCGTGCGCGGGAGCCGGGCATTCTGCCAGACAGAAGCGCGATGCGGAACGAGCGATGCGCAACCTACATTGACCAGGGTGGCAATGAGACAGTTCTCATTCAACGCCGTGGCGGCTCCTATAATCGCGCTTTTGCATCATCACCCACGCACCTGCGCTTTTCACGGCGCACACCACCATGCTCAACCGGCTGGAAATGCTGAGGATCTTCTGCGCGGCAGCGGAGTCGGCTTCGTTCAAGGCGGCCGCGACGCGGCTGGGCACGTCGCCGCAAACCGTCACCCGCGCGGTCAAGGACCTCGAGGAAGCCGTGGGCGAGCCGCTGTTCCACCGCAACACCCGCCAGATTCGCATCACCGCCGCCGGCGAGCGGCTGGCCGAGCGCGCCCGCGCGGCGCTCGTCGATGTCGATAGCCTGTTCGCGCATCCGGCCAGCCGCTCGGACACGGAGCTCAAGGGCGTCGTGCGCATTACCGCGCCGAGCACGCTGGGGCGGCAGCATCTGCTGGTGGCGCTGCGGAAGCTGGCGCTGGCGCATCCGGGCATCACGCTCGATATCCGGCTCTCGGACCAGGTCGCCGATGTGGTCGACGACGAGATCGACATCGGCCTGCGCCTCGGCATGTTCCGCGACCAGCGGCTGGTGGCGCGCATGACGACGCGGGTGGGCTTCCATATCGTGGGCACGCCGGAGCTGGTGGCGCGCGTCGGCAAGCCCGCCGACCTGGCCCAACTCGCCGCGCTGCCCACCACAGGCCTGATCGACCGCAGCAGCGGCCGCGCCTGGCCGTGGTATTTCGCGCAGGGCGAGCAGTTCAATCCGCGCGCGCCAGCGTTTCTCACCGACGACCCGGAGACCGAAATGGAGGCGATCCTCTCCGGGCTCGCCTACGGTCAGTTGCCTGACTATCTCGCGCAGCCCCATCTGCGCTCGGGCCGCCTCGTCAGCGTGCTGGAGCGCTTCGCGCCCGCGCCGTGGGGTTTGTACATCTACCGCTCGCGCCGTAGCCCGGTGCCGATGCGCATCCGGCTGGTGTTCGACGCGCTGGTGGCTTACTTCGGCGACAAGGATGCCGTGCCGGCGCGCTGAGCGCGCTTCCCGCTGGCTTGAACGAGTGGACGGTGGCATGCCGCCGCCGGGCAGGGTTAGCCGATAGCCGATAGCCGATAGCCGTTAGCTGATGAGTTCCAGAAAATGGAATACTGAAATCAAAACGTTTCCATTTTGATTGATCGTCGCAGCCAAGATAATCACTCCCATCCGCAGGCAGCGCGCCTGCAGTTTTCCGGAGTGAACAATGAGCACGAACATCGCAAGCAAGGTTGTCGTCATCACCGGCGCCAGCAGCGGGCTGGGCGAAGCCACCGCGCGTCACCTGGGCGCGGCGGGCGCCTCGCTGGTGCTGGCCGCGCGTCGCGGCGACCGCCTGGAATCCCTGGCGGCCGAGATCCGCGCCAAGGGCGGCAAGGTGGAAGTGGTGGTAGCCGACGTGAGCCGGCGCGCCGATGTCGAGGCCTTGGTGCAAAAGGCCGTGGCCAGCTTCGGCCGCATCGATGTCATGATCAACAACGCGGGCCTCATGGCCATCGCCCCCATGAGCGAGGCCAAGGTCGAGGAATGGGAGCGCATGATCGACATCAACATCAAGGGCGTGCTGTATGGCATCGCCGCCGCGCTGCCAGTGTTCCAGAAGCAGGGCACGGGGCACTTCATCAATATTGCCTCGGTCGCGGGCGTAAAGGTGTTCAGCCCGGGCGGCACGGTGTACAGCGGTACCAAGTTCGCGGTGCGCGCCATTTCCGAAGGCCTGCGGCATGAAACCGGCGGCGCGATCCGCACCACGGTGATTTCGCCGGGCGCGGTCGACTCGGAGCTCAAGCTGGGCAGCTCCCACGCGGAAAGCGCCAAGGTGGTGGGCGAGTTCTATCAGCAAGCCATCCCGGCCGATTCGGTGGCGCGCGCTATCGCCTATGCGATCGAGCAGCCGGCCGACGTGGATATCAACGAGATTGTGCTGCGCCCGACCGTGCAGGAATTCTGAGCATTGCGGGCAACAAGGCCGCGCCCCTGTGGATCAGGCAGCGCGCGGTGTCTTTCGGCTGCGCATGGCCGAGGGGCGCACCTGCTGCAGGGTGCGCAGGCTCTGGATGGCATCTTCGATCGCCTCGATGCCTTGAGTGAGGCGATCGCGCGCCTGGCCCAGCGCGGTCTGGGTCTCGGCGTCGAAGATCGCCAGGTGATCAAGCGAATCGACCTCGGCCTGCAACTGGCCGACGAGCCGTCGCAACTGCGCGGTGCTGTGTGAGGCGGTGGAACGGATTGCCATTGCGGTCTCCGGAAAGGCAGGGCGCACACTCGTAAGGTAGAACGTATGCACCGGAAAGGACAAACACTTTCTCGGCGCATCCGATCGTTTTACGCGTCAGGCATCAGTCTGGAACCAGTTGGGCAAGACATCGCAAACCACAGCAAGTCGAGGGCACGAATCGCGCCATGCAATGGCATGATCCTTGCTGCCGCAAAAGCCTGTGCCGCGGCCCTTGGCGCGCACGCACGGCACATGCGCCACGCAGCTATGCAGCGAGTGCGTTCGCTAGTGGCTTGGCGTTGCGCACAATCGCCGCAATGGCCGCGCCCACGTCATCCGTGCGCGCTTCGCCGCCCAGGTCCGGCGTGCGCGGACCCTGCGCCAGCACGGCCTCGATAGCCTGCACGATGGCATCGTGCGCTTCGCGGTAGCGTGCGCTGTCGGCCGCCGCCAAGCCTTCGGTGCTGCTGAGGAAGTCCAGCATCAGCGCACCCGACCAGATCATCGCGATCGGGTTGGCGATGGCCTTGCCGTAGATGTCCGGCGCCGAACCATGGACCGGCTCGAACAGCGAGGGAAACGTGCGGTCCGGGTTGAGATTGGCCGAAGGCGCCAGCCCGATGGTGCCGGCGCAGGCGGGGCCCAGGTCGGAGAGGATGTCGCCGAACAGGTTGGAAGCCACCACCACATCGAAGCGGTCTGGTTGCAGCACGAAGCGCGCCGTGAGGATGTCGATGTGCTGCCGGTCAACCGTCACATCCGGGTAGTGCTTTGCCATGGCGTCGGCGCGTTCGTCCCAGTACGGCATGCTGACCGCGATGCCGTTGGACTTGGTCGCCACCGTGAGGTGGCGGCGCGGCCGCGATTGCGCCAGCGCGAAGGCGTAGCGCAGCACGCGGTCGGTGCCCACGCGGCTGAACACGGATTCCTGCAACACCACCTCGCGCTGCGTGCCCTCGAACATGCGGCCGCCCAGCGAGGTGTATTCCCCCTCGGTGTTCTCGCGCACCACGAAGAAATCGATGTCGCCCGGCTTGCGGTTGGCCAGCGGGCAAGGCACGCCCTCGAATAGCCGCACCGGGCGCAGGTTCACGTACTGGTCGAACTCGCGCCGGAACTTCAGCAGCGAGCCCCACAGCGAGACATGATCCGGCACTTTGGCCGGCCAGCCCACCGCGCCGAAATACAACGCGTCGAACCCTTCCAGTTGCTCACGCCAGTCCGCCGGCATCATCGCGCCGGTTTGCAGGTAGTAGTCGCAGTGCGCCCAGTCGAAGCGGACGAATTCAAGCGCCAGCGAGTAGCGCTCGGCGGCGGCTTCCAGCACGCGCAGGCCTTCGGGCATGACTTCATTGCCGATGCCGTCGCCAGGGATGACGGCAATGCGCAGGGGCGTGGGGGAGGTCGGGTTCACGTTGGAGTCCTCACTGATGGGATCGGGGAGGCCCATGGTAAGCAACTTCAGGCGGAATATAATCGGCCAAACTGTAATGCCATAAAACACACATCGTGAAGAATGACGTGCTCAACGAGGACCTGCGGGTATTCATCGAAGTGGCGCGCAAGTCCAGCTTTGCCGCCGCTGCCGAGGCACTCGGCGTTTCGCCTGCCTATATCAGCAAGCGGATCCAGCTGCTCGAAGCCGCACTTGCGGTCAAGTTGTTTCACCGCACTACCCGCCGCGTGGTAGTGAGCGACGATGGCGAGCGGGTGTATGCGCTGGCGCAGCGTATCCTCGACGATGTGGACCGTCTCTACGAGGAAGTCTCCAGCGCGCGCCGCGAGCCGCGTGGCCTGCTGCGGGTTTGCTCCAGCTTCGGCTTCGGCCGCGTCGTCGTGGCGCCGGCGATCTCGGAGTTGTCTATGCGCTATCCCGCGCTCCAGGTGCGCTTCGAGGTGTTCGACCGGTTGGTGGATGTAGCCACGGAAGGCTTCGACCTCGATATCCGAGTGGGCGATGAGATCGCACCGCACCATATCGCGCGCCGGCTTGGCGACAACCACCGGATCCTGTGCGCGGCCCCCGCCTACCTCGCGCGCCGGGGCCGGCCGCGCACGCTGGCCGACCTCGCCAGCCATGATTGCCTGGTGATCAAGGAGCGCGACCATCCCTTCGGTGTCTGGAAGCTGCGTAACGGGATGAATGGCAACATCGAGCAGACCGTCAAGGTCACCGGGCCGCTCTCGTCCAACCACGGCGAGATCGTGGTGCGCTGGGCGGTCGACGGGCGCGGCATCGTGCTGCGCTCGCTATGGGACGTGGGCCCGCAGTTGGCCACGGGTGAACTTGAGCAGATCCTGCCCGAATGCCATCAAGAGGCGAACATCTGGGCGGTGTACCCGTCGCGCCTGACCACCTCGGCCAAGGTCCGGGTTTGCGTGGAATTCTTCGAGGCGTTCTTTCGCGAGCGGGCGGCCTCGCATGGCAGCATGCGAGGCTGATATCGGTCAATTCGGTTGATGCTTGTTGATGCTGGCTGATGCCGCTTAATCCGCGTGGATATTGGCCGCTTGCGCGATCTTGCGCAGGCGCGCGATCTCGCTGGTGACGCGCGCGCGGTATTCGCCGGCGCTGCCGTACTCGGGCTCGAAGCCGTTGGCGGTCATGCTCTGCTGCAGCGCGGGATCCTTCATCATGCTGGCAATGGCGGCGTCCAGCGTCTGGCGCACCGGCGCGGGAATGCCCTTGGGCGCGACGATGGCAAACCAGGTGCTGAGCGACACGCCGGGATAGCCGCTTTCGATCGCCGTGGGCACCTGGGGCAACAGCATCGAACGCGCGGCGCTGGTGACGGCGATGGCCTTGACCTTGCCGCCCTTGATTTGCGGCGCGGCTGCCACCACGGTATCGACCGACAGCGGGATCTGATTGCCGATCAGGTCGGCCATGGCGGGCGCGCTGCCTTTGTACGGTACGTGCAGCAAGCCCATGCCGGTCGCCGCGTTGATCATCTCGCCCGCGAAGTGCGCGGTGGTGCCCGCGCCATAGGAGCCGTAGGACATGCCGCCCGGCGTGGCCTTGGCCTCGGCCACCAGTTGCTTGAGCGTGTCCGCCTTGACCGCCGGATTGGCCAGCAGCACTAGCGCGGTGGAGCCGACCATGCCGAGCGGCTCGAAGCTCTTGAGCGAGTCGTAGGGCAGGCGCGAGTATGTGACCGGATTCACGGTGAACGTGGTGGCGGCACTGAGCAGCAGGGTATAGCCGTCAGGCGTGGCTTTCGCCACATAGTCGGCACCGACGATCGTGCCCGCACCGGCCTTGTTCTCCACCACCACGGATTGCCGCAGCACTTCGCCCAGCTTGCGCGCCACCAGGCGGGCCAGCACATCCGTGGAGCCGCCCGGGGGAAACGGCACTACCAGCTTGACCGGCTTGTCCGGGTACGTCTGGGCCAGCGCCGGCCCGGCAGCCGCCAGTGCTGCGCAGGCGGCGGCACCGCCAATGATGCATCGGGCCACGCCGCTGGTCATGCCCAGCGTCCATCTTGTCATGTGCGTTGCAAACATCTGTGTTTCCCCTTGTGTTGCGATCAATGTGGTCGATGTTGTCGAAATGGTCAATGTGGCCCGGTGCGCCGGTCCTGGCCGGCGCCGCCGTGGTGGCTTACAGCGCCGGGCGGATGCGCCCGGCAGGATTGGCCTGCTCGAACAGTTGCGCAAACGCCAGCAGCGCGCGCTCGCCGCGATACTTGCCGACGATCTGTAAGCCTACCGGCAAGCCGTCGTCGGTAAAGCCGCAGGGCACCGAGATGGCGGGATGGCCCGTGATGGTGATGCGGTAGCACGAGCGCATCCAGCCGATATAGCTAGGCATCTGCACGCCTTCGATGCGCTGCGGATACTCGGTTTCGACGGCGAACGGCGTCACCTGCGACACCGGCGCGATCAGGAAATCGTAACGCGCCAGCAACGCCTGCATGCGTGCAAACATGCGGCTGTGGGCCCGCGCGGCTTCCGCCATCGCGGCGCCGTCCTGGGCCAGGCCCAGGTCGATGTTCCAGCGCACGGTTTCCTTCATCTGTTCGCCATGCTCGGTGCGCGCCGCGCCGTAATTGGTGGCGAACGCCAGCGCGCGCAGCACCTCGAAGGCGTGGTCGGCCCCGCTGAAATCCGGCTCCGCCTCGTCCACCGTGCAGCCCAGCGCCTGGCACTGGCGAATCCCCTCCTGCAGCATGCGGCTTACCGCCGGCTCGAACGGCAGCCCGCCGAGCGTCGGGCTGACCGCCACGCGCAGGCCCTTGCCATCGATCCGGGGCAGGGTGGCGAAATCGCTGGCGTCGGCAGCGATTGCCAGCGGGTCGGCCGGATCGTCGCCGGCCAGCACGCTGAACATCAGCGCCACATCCGCCACCGAGCGGCCCATCGGCCCGCCCACCGTGAGCGTGTTGAAGGCATGGTTGGCCGGCGTCATCGGCACGCGGCCGATCGACGCTCGCAAGCCCACCACGTTGCAGAAGCTGGCCGGGTTGCGCAGCGAACCGCCCATGTCCGAGCCATCGGCCAACGCGACCATGCCCGCGGCCAGCGCCGCCGCGCTGCCACCACTGCTGCCACCCGCCGATACGTCCTGGCGGTAGGGGTTGCGCGTGGCGCCGAACACGGCATTGAAGGTGTGCGAGCCCGCGCCGAACTCCGGCAGGTTGGTCTTGCCCAGCATGATGGCGCCCGCCGCCCGCTGGCGCGCCACCACGGCACTGTCCTGCGCCGGCACGAAATCCCGGTACACGGCGGAGCCAAAGGTCGTGCGCACGCCTGCGCTCAGGAAGGAATCCTTGTGCGCCACGGGCAGGCCAAACAGCGGCCCGGGCACGGCGCCGCGCGCCAGCGCCGTGTCGGCCGCATCGGCCGCTGCCTGTGCCTCGTCGAAGGTGGTGGTGACGATGGCGTTGATGGCCGGGTTGACGCGCTGGATGCGCGCGATATGCGCGTCAACCACTTCGCGCACGCCGAGTTCGCGGGTGCGGATGGCGCGGGCCATTTCCACGGCGCCCAGGTAGCAGATGTCTTCCATGAGGTTACGGTCTCCTTGCTTGGCTATTGCATTTTTGTCGGCGCCCCGCTGCCGCATGCCGCCTTGCATACGCTGCGCGGCGGGGCATGGCGTAACGATAAGGGCAGCCGGGCCGGTTCCCGCGAAGGGGCGTGTCGCAATGCCAACAGCATCTGCGGTCCTTGCATGCCAGTTCACGCCCGCCCGTGGCGTGGCGCGGCGCACTACCCGCACCGCCACGGTGCCGTTTGCGCGAGAACCTGCCGCGCAGGCCGTGCTGCACGGCATTTCGGCACCAATGGCGCTCGGGCCGGTTAGAAAGCTGCTTTCTAAAATCAGCAAGGCAAGTGCAGGCAGGAATTATCATTGTGCAAAGGCCGGTGCGGCATTGCAGCGCGCCGCCCGCCTATCTCACCGCCAGCGCGCAAGCCAGAGGCACGGAAGCCGGAAGCAAAACCATGAAGCTCACATCGATCCACGCGGTACCGCTGGCCTATTTCCTGGAGGTGGCGCAGCGCGGTTCGCTCAGCGCGGCCTCTGCCTCGTTGCATGTCGCGGTGTCGGCCATCAGCCGGCAGGTGGCCCGGCTCGAAGCGGAACTCGGTACGGCGCTCTTTGAGCGCGAGCCGCGCGGCATGCGCCTGACCGAGGCCGGACTGGTGGTGCAGCAGTACGGACGCCGCGCCTTCCTCGACGCGCAGACCCTGCAGGCCGATCTCCAGGGCTTGCTTAGCGTGGCGCACAGCAAAGTCAGGCTGGCCTGCACCGACGGCTTTGCGCGGGACTACATGCCTTACGCGATGGCGCTGTTCCAGCGCCGTTTCCCCGGCGTGAGCTTTTCGCTTGAAGTCTGCGCGCCCGCGGTCGCCACGCGCATGGTCCGCGAGGGCACGGTGGACCTGGCGCTGACGTTCGCCATCGCGGCCCAGGAAGGCGTCGAAGTTGCCTATTCGGAAGCCGCGCCGGTCTATGCCTATGTAGCGCGCAAGCATCCGCTGGCCGCGCTCAAGCGCGCCAGCCTGAAGGAAGTGGTTGCGTATCCGCTGGCGCTGCCCAGCGAAACCAACACCATCCGGCAACTGTTCGACCTGGCCTGCGGCGTGGAGGGGCTGCGCCCGCGCATATTGCTTAGCAGCAATTCACTGAGCGCGCTGGTGGGCTACCAGGCGTACGCGGACGCGGTGTACCTGACGGGTTCCCTGGCGGTGCGCAACAACCTGCGCGCGGAGCGGCGCGTGCTGGTGCCGATCGCCAGCCGCGCCATGCAGCAGCGCGCGCTGCAGATACAGACCATGGCGGGGCGCCACCTGCCGCCGGCGGTGCGCGCCTTCGTCGAATGGCTCGCCGAGGACATCGCCGGGCGGCGCCGCGCGGTGCCGGACCAGCCGGCACGCCGGCGCGCGGGCCAGCCTCAGGCATGAAACGCCGGCACGGGGCCGGTGCTTAACCCGTCAGCAATCTTGTCGGCGAGTAACCGCACTTTGGATTTGCCGTGCCTGCTGCCTATGATGGAGAAACGTATCCGGAGCACCAAGCTGGCGGGTGCGGATCATAGCCAGCGGCCATCGCGCCAAGGAGGGCGGACATGTCAAACCACACCTACAAACTGGTCGAGATCGTGGGCTCGTCGCCGGACGGCTGCGACGCGGCGATCCGTAGCGCCATCGAGAAGGCGAGCGAGACCATCAAGCATATCGACTGGTTCGAAGTGGTTGAGACACGCGGGCACATCGCGGACGGCAAGGTTGCGCACTTCCAGGTCACGCTGAAGATTGGGTTTCGCGTGAGCTGAGCTGCGCGGCATCGTCCGCGTGGCTATACAACTGGTTCAGCGCTGCGTCGGGCGCGTCGCGCAGGAAGGCGAGCATCTTGTCGATGAAGGGCGCATTGGCGGTGCGTGGCACTTGCCGCACCCAGCGGATGGCCTCGTGTTCCTGGCCGCATAGCGCCAGCGCGCGGGCGTAGTTGAACTGGCCGCGAAAATCGCCGCCTTCGGCGGCGCGGCGGTAGTAGTCCATTGCCACGGCTGCGTCGCGTTCTACTTCCCAGCCGTCCTCGTAGAAGCCGCCCACGATATTGAGCGACTTGGCGTGCCCCATGTCGGCGGCCCGCAGATACCAGTCGAGCGCTTGTGGGCGGCTGGCGGCAATGCCGCGGCCCAGCACCAGCGCGGTTGCCAGGTTGTACATGCCCCAGTCGGAGCCGCGCTGCGCCGCGAGCGTGTACCACTGCGCTGCCGCGTGATCGTCCTGCAGCGTGCCCCAGGCGTTTTCGTAGCAACGGCCAGTCATGTTCGAGGCCCCGGCGTGGCCGGCGTGCGCGGCGTGCTTGAACCACGCGAAGGCGCGGGCTTTGTCGCGCTCGACGCCGTGGCCGGCGAGAAACCACTGGCCGAGAATCATTTGCGCTTCGAGGTTGCCTTGCACGGCGGCGCCGCCCAGCCAGGGCAGCGCCAGGTGTGGCGGCTCGCGCAGCTTGTCGGCCAGGCCGTTGGGGCCAAGCTGGTCAAGCTCTCCGGGAGAGACGATGCGCAAGGAGAGTGTAGCCAGTGTGTCCAGTGTTTCCGGTGTTTCCATATGGGGCGATAAAGTAAAAACGGCACACCGTGCCGCAAGGGTGGTGTGCCGTGTGCGGGCTGGCCGGCCAGCAAGACCGGTCAGCAGCGCAGGGTTTGCCGAGCGCTTGCCGCCGCTTAATAACGCACGTTGAGGCTCAGGACACCCGAGCGTCCGGGAGCGATCGATGCGTAGTGGCTGGCGAAGGCCTGGTTGTAATAGACCTTGTCGGCCAGGTTGAACACATTGAGCTGCACCGCCACGTTCTTGTTGATGCGATACGAGGCCATCGCATCAAAGCGCCAGTACGAGGGCACCCACTTGTTGGTGGCTTCGCTGCCCCACACCTTGGAGACGTAATACGCACCACCGCCTACCGTGAGGTTGGGGATGATCTGATAGGTGCTCCACACGCTGAAGCTGTCCGCTGGCGTGTTGGGGAATGACTGGCCGTTGGTGGCGCCGAAGGCCGCACCGGAGCCGCCGTTGTTGCGCAGTTCGCTCTTCAGGTGCGTGTAGCCGCCGAATACGGCCCACTTGTCGGTGACGTTGCCCGAGAAGCCCAGTTCTACGCCGTCCACGCGCTTGTTGCCGGCCATGGCGGCGGTGCCGTCCTGCTGCGTGATGCGCGCATTGGTGGTTTCCACGCGGAAGATCGCGGCGGTCAGCGCCAGGCGCTTGCGCAGCACGTCCCACTTGGTGCCGATCTCGAAGGCGCGGTTCTTTTCCGGTGCGAGGTCGGAGCCGGGATTGCGGCCACTGCGGTCCGGCCCCAGTGCGTTGCCGTCGCTGCCTTGGGCCAGGAAGGAGCCGGCCGGGGTCGACGAGGTGCCGTAGGAGACGTAGAAGCTGGCGTTGTCCACCGGCTTGTAGACCACGCCCAACTGGTAGTTGAACAGGTTGTCGTCGCGCGAGTACTCGGCGCGGGTGCCGTTGGCGGCGCGGGCGGCCTGGAACTCGGTGCTGTAGCGGTCAAAGCGCACGCCGGCGTTGAGCAGCCACTGCTTGTTCAGCTCGATCGAATCGAAGGCGTAGACCGAGCTGGTGTTGGTCTTCGAGTTGGTCGGGTTGTTCGCGCGGCTGATGGCGCCCGCCCATGGGTCGTTGGGGTTCGGGTTGTACAGCGTGGTGCAGTTGTAGCCGCTGGCAGCGCCCGGGCCGCTCGGGCAGCGGTTGCTGCCGGTCGCCACGTTGTAGCTGTCGTTCTCGCTCTTCTCTTGCGCGAACTCCACGCCGAAGGCGTACTTGTGCTTGATGGTGCCGGTGGCGAACTCACCCGACAGGTCGGTCTGGTTGGCAATGGTGTTGGCGGTGGCCACACGCGTATTGGCGCGGCGCCAGATCATCCCGTAGTACAGATTGCCCTGGCTGTCGTCCGGCTGGGTCCAGATGAAGTCCTGGCTGGTCTTGGCAATACGGGTCTGGTTGCGGAACTTGAGCGCGGGGCTGAAATCGTGCTCGAAGCGGATGGTGCCCATATCGGCCTTATCCTTGCGGAAGTCGCGATCGGACAAGCCGTAATAGGTGTTGCGCGGCACGTTCACCGGCGAGCCGTCGCCGGCAACGCTCAGGCGCGGGCGGCCATCGGTGCGGCGATTGAAGGTGGGGTTGTTGTACGGGATGCCGGTGTCGGGGATATCGTCCGACTGCATGTGGTAGTAGGACAGCGTCAGGCGGGTGTCGGTACCCAGGCCGAAGGCCACGGAGGGCGCAAAGCCCCAGCGACTCTGGTGCGTGGTATCGCGCCCGGCGACGCCGGCATCGTGATACATGGCGTTCAGGCGGAAAGCCGCGTGGTCAGCGAACTTCCAGTTGCCGTCGACCGTGGCGCGCTTGTAGTCTGCGTTGCCGACGCCAATGTTGCCTTCGGCGAAGCTGGTCAGCTTGGGCGCCTTGCTGACGATATTGATGCTGCCGCCGGCCGAGCCGCGGCCGTCGTAGGCGCCGGCCGGGCCCTTGGTGACCTCGACGGATTCGACGTTGAACAGCTCGCGGCTTTGCGAGCCGATGTCGCGGAAGCCATCCAGGAAGGTGCTGGCCTGCGCATCGTAGCCACGGATAAAGGGCCGGTCGCCAACCGGGTTGCCGCCTTCGCCGGCACCGAAGGAGATTCCGGGTACCGTACGCAGCACATCGCTCAGGCTGGTCGAGCCGGTGCTCTGGATCACTTCCTGCGGAATGATGGTGATCGACTTGGGTGTATCGAGCAGGGCGGCGGGCGTCTTGATCGACGATGCGGTGTCCGCCTTGAAGCCGCTTTCGTTGGCGCCACTGACGGTTACCGCGGGCAATTCCACGGCGGCAACGGTCGTGCTGGCCGATTGGGCAGCCACCGGCGCGGCTGCGACCGCCATGCCAACGGCACCGGAAAGGCGCGGGATGACGTTATGTTTCTTGTTCTTCCGGACGACAAAAGCGGTCTGCACGAATTCCCCCGATCTCTTGAATGATGTTGCGAATGAGAGGAATTATCATTTGCATTTCATATGTCAGTCAAGACATACATGCATAGCGTCCGTAGCGAAAACGTTACATGTTGGGGGTTGCGGTATGGGAATACATGCCGAGGCGCGAGCGGCTCCCGCGCGCCACGGCGGCGACCCACCTCGGCTCAGTAGCGCAGGTTGACGTTGAAAATGGCGGCGCGGAGGCAACGCGGAGCCCGCGCTGGTCGGCGCGATCCCGCTCGGCTCGCTGCCCTGGCCGACCACGGCGCCGGCTGCCGTGGACGAGGTGCCGTAGGACAAGTAGACACTGGCGTTTTCCGCCGGCTTGTAGACCATGCCGAGCTGATAGTTGACGAGGTTGTCGTCACGCGTGTGCGTGCTGCGTGGGCCGACGCCACCGTTGGCGCCGGCCGGCCCGCTGGTAACCTCGACCGACTCGATGTTGAACATCTCGCGCGATGGCGCGCCGATGTCGCGCATGCCATCCAGGAAGGTGCTGGCCTGCGCATCGTAGCCACGGATAAAGGGCCGGCCGCCAACCGGGTTGCCGCCTTCGCCCGCGCCAAATGCAATGCCGGGCACGGTGCGCAGCGCCTCGGCGAGGCTGGTGGAGGCGGTGCGCCATCACCTATTCAAACTGATAGGAGTAAGTCGCGTTCAGGCGCGGCGACCGGCGCGCGGCATTGGTCGGCTTGTCGCCAACCGGCTGCGCCACCGAGACATCCAGCGTGTAGTAGCGCCGGTCCGAGAAGCGCAGGCCGATGGCCACCGATTGCAGCGTGCGGTGCACCAGCGACAAACTGTTCGAGTACACGCGCGCCATGTCAGTCAGCACGTAAGGCTGCACGGTCTTCAGGTAGGTCAGGCCGGGCGTAAAGAGGCGGTTGATCTCAGCCGACGCGCCCCAGCCCTTGTCGCCCGCCACCTCGCCCGCCGGATAGCCGAGCCCGAAGAAGCGGCCGCCAAAGCTGATCTGCTCGCTCGACGCCAGGCGCTGCCCGCTGTACTGGCCCGCCGCGGATACCGCTACGCCGAAGCCCCAGGGCAAGTCGGTGGCCTGCGACACCACTAGCCGGCTGCGCACGAAGTCCAGGTCGTTGACGTTGTTCTCACGGCTCGCGCCGAGCGCGTTCATGCCTTTGTAGACGCCTAGCGTGGCACTGCGGGTCTGGCCCTCCTGCCGCTGCACATAGGCGAGTTCCGCGCTCAGCACGCGCACGTGCGTGGTCAGCGCGATCTGGCTGCCCGTGCCCGACTGCGTGTAGCGCTCGAACTGGTCGTTGGCATAGAGGCCGCCGGTAGCCGTGAGCGAGTATGCGTTGTTGAGGATCACCGGATAGCTGAGCGTGCCGCCGAGGCGCTTGGTGTCGTTCACGTAGCGCGTATCGAAGCCGATCTGCGCCAGCGTGCCGTTTTGCGGCACGCCACGGTAATGCGAGGCGCTCAGGCGGGCCATCATGCCCTCGGTGCCGATCGGCTGGCCGTAGCTGGCGACGTAGTATTCCTCATGGTCCGGGCCCCGGGGCGCCAGCGCGGAGACCGATATCTGTTCTCCCAGCGGCGTCAGGCTGTTGGTGGTGGCGGTGAAGATGCCGCGCACGCTCGGATCCTTGTAATCCAGGCCCATGCCAAACGTAAAGGGCTTGCGCTTGACCTCGAGCACCATCTCGCAGGCGCCGTCCGTGGTCTGCGGCGGTTGCACGGTCGCGGCCACCTGCATGCCGGGCTGCAGCGCCAGCACGTTGACGTAATGCTCGAAGGTCTCGCGGCGCAGCGGCTGGTCCTGCATCAATTGCTCTGCGATGGCGCGCAGGCGGCCTTCGGCCGGGCCCGCTTCGCCGCGGATCGTGATGGTGGAAACATGGCCCTCCACCACGGTGACCAGCACATTGCCATTTTCGAAGCTCTGCGCCGGGACAAAGGCGAAGGACAGCGGAAAGCCGCGTTGCTGGTACATCTGGGTGACTTCATTCGCTACCGCCAGCAGCTGGCCCACCGTGATTTCCTTGCCGGCCAGCGGTGCGAACCTGGCTGCGATCTCCGCGAATGGGATCGCCTTCACGCCTTCGATCTGGAATCGCTGCGGCGTGAGCTTGCTGGTGAGCAGGTTTTGCAGCGCGGAGTCTGGCCGTTCGACCTGCACGGTGACATTGCTCTGCGGCGGGCGCGCGGGCGCGATGCTAGGCAAGGTTTGCGTGGGATCGCCCAGGATCGGGCTGCGTGGCTCCGCAAGGATACTGTTGCAGGCGCCGATGCCGAGCAGCAATGTGGCAACACGCAGGTGTGTGTGCGTCATGGTAATACCCCTGGATCCGTAAAAATCAGCATGCGGCTTTAACGCGCTGTGCCAATGACGCCAGGGGTGCCGCTACCCTTGGCGCTGCTGCGTGGCCGATCGCGTTCTCTTTTAAAAGGGGCGCGTCGAACGCGCCCCCTTTTTTTAATTCTTACATGCAGGCGCACGAAGCGCGAAGCATGTATTGCCTGCTTGACACTTAGCGCTTGCCGCCGAGGCCGCCCAGCAGGCCACTCACGAGGCCGGTAACCGGCGCCAGTGCGTTGTTGCCCGAGCCGCTGCCGCTGCCTGCGCCATTGCCGCCGGTGACACCAGCGACGATGCCGGTAACCGGTGCGAGCGCATTGCCTGCGCCGCCACCCGAGGCACCGCCAGCTGCGCCGGTGACCGTGCTCACCACGCCGCTGACAAGGTTGGTGACAGGCGCGAGCGGGCTGCTTGCGCTGCCGCTGCCGAGGCCGCCGGTGAGGCCACTGACCAGGCTGGTGACGGGCGCGAGCGGGCCGCTTGCGTTACCACCGCCCAGGCCGCCGGTGAGCCCGCCCGTCAGGCCGCTGACCAGGTTGGTGACAGGCGCCAGCGGGCCGCTTGCGTTGCTACCGCCCAGGCCACCGGTGAGCCCACCGGTCAAGCCGCTGACCAGACTGGTGACGGGCGCGAGCGGGCCGCTTGCGCTGCCACCCGTCAGACCACCCGTGAGGCCGCCCAGCAGGCTCGTGACCGGCGCCAGCGGGTTGCCAGTACCCGTGCCGCTCGGGTTGTAGGCCACGCCGCCAAGCGCGGCCACCGTGCTGCCCGCGCCAGCGACGATGCCGCCCACGCCCGACACCAGCGGCGTGTTGGTCTGCTTGATTGTGTTGCCCGCCGTGGCCAGGCCGCCGCCAAGCGTCGCCAGGAGATTGTTGACCGGAGCTCCCAGGCCGGTTGCCGCCCCGAGCGTCTGCGTGGTGCTGGTGAGTTGCGAGGTGAGCGGCACGATGAGCCTGCTGACGCCGCCGGTGAGCTGCTCCACGGGGCCGGTCGAGAGGGCCGCGCCGAGCTGGGCGCCCGCGCCATTGACCGCAGTGCCGACTTGCGAAACCAGTGAGCCCACCGGTGTGGTGACGGCTGCCAGGGGCGACAGCGGACCGCTGCCCAGGCCGCTGACGAGCGAGCCGGCGTTGGTCACGGCATTGCCCACCTGACTGACTACGCCGCCGGTGCTTGCCACCGTGGTGCCGAGCGGGTTGGTGGCATTAGGGATGTTGCCCAGGCCGTTTTGCACGCCGTTGCCCAGGGTGCTGACCGCGGCGCCGAGCGAACCGACCACGCCACCCAGGCCATCCTTGGATTGGGTCGAGAGAATCGGCAGGTTGGTGTTCTTGATCTGCGTGCCGAGGTCGCTCACAGCGTTGCCGGCGGAGGTCACGACGCCACCCGCCTGATCGACGATCTTGCTGGTCGGCGTCAGCGCGGCCGTGTTGCCACCGTTATTGCCACCGTTGTTTCCGCCATTGTTGCCGCCGTTGTTCCCACCGTTATTGCCGCCGTTGCTGCCACCGCCCGTGCTGGCGTTGGTGCCGCTGCCGCCGGCGGTGCCTGCGCTGGTACCGCCGCCATTGCCGGTGCCCGCACCACTGCCGGTATCCATGGACGTTGTGCCACCACCACTTGCGCAACCGCCAAGTGCCAACAGCGAGCCGAGCAGTGCCGTGATGAGGATCTGTTGAGTACGCATGACCTTTTCCCTTTTTTCTTCCCGTCGTGAAATCACGGAGCGCGTGGCGCCTGCCGTGGTGTCACTCCATAGCGCAAAGGGTGTGCCAGTGCGTGCCAGCATGCCGCCGGCTCGTGCGCGGACGCCGGATAAAAACGCGCCAAGCCTTGCCGCGCTTGGGTTTGAAGAGGATGAGACATAGCCGGTAAAGGACCAGACATGAGCGCGCTGTGCGGTGTTTCAGTGTTACGCGTTACGTAACGCCGCGGCGCCCATACGGAACAACGCGGACTTGTTCCCTGCGCCGCTGCCGCATGCCACCGTGTCGGCAACGTGTGGGCAGGCGGTGCGTGCGCAGTTGCGCATCGGGAACATCGAGGGGGGAACATGTTACGTAGCACGTAACACGCCGCGCGGCTTGGGGGCGCCTTGCTGTGCAACGTGACGCGTGACTGGCCCATGTTCGCCATCCCGCGTCAATCAACGGTTTGCGCGGCGGCGCCAGCGGTGATGGCCTGCCTTGCCGACAGCGTGCCATGCAGCTGGCACGCAGCTTGCGGTATTGACTCCCGACAAGCGCGGCGCACAGCGCGGCGCGGAGCAAACGCCCTCGTCGTAGTGCGGTATTGCGTTCCGCGCTCAAGGCTTCGCATGCATCGTCCAAGAGCCAATTCGATTGCAGTTCCAAAGGAGAACCTTCCGCGAGGAAGACCAGGAGATCCCATGAAAGCGCATTTCGCCCCGATGTCATCCATGACCCTCGCCTGTGCCGCCGCACTGTTGCTGCTGGCAGGTTGCTCCTCCGGCGGATCCGGCAGCGGCGTGAGCCCCAGCGCCGTCACGCCAACCACGCCCCCTCCGAATACACCGGCTGCGACGCCCGACACCACGCCCACCGCCAAGGTCACTGAAGGCGTGGGCAATACGGTGGTGGCAGCGGGCAATGCGGTGAGCGATATCGGCAAGCAGATCCAGGCTGCGCAAGTGCCGCTGCTGCCTGACGCCACGCGCAACGCGCTCGGCGGCGTAGTGGTAAATGCGGGGAACACGGTTGGCACGCTAGGCGTGGGTGTGCGCGACGGCCTTGGCAAGATGGGTGCAGTCACCGATCCGCTTGGCATCACCGTGTCCAGCACGGGCAACGTGGTGCAGAAAGCCGGCGTCACGGTATCGAGCGCGGGCGATCTCGTGAGCAGCCTCGGCACCGGGCAACTGGCGCCGCTAGGCGCGGTGACCACACCCGTGGGCGGCCTGGTCAATCAGGTTGGCGGCGCGGTGACGATGGCCGGTGGCAAGCTCGGCGAGGCGCTCTCGACCGGCCCCGTGGCGCAAGTCACCGGCAGCGTGAGCAAGGTGATCGTGCCGCTGACCACGCAGGTCACCACCGCTACGCAAACGGTTGGCGGAGCCACCGGCCTTGGCGCGCCGCTGGACAAGCTGCTGGCAACCCTCGGCAACTCCGTGGCCAGCGGCGGCAGCCTGCTGACCAATACCCAGGCCCCATTGGTCTCCAGCCTCGGCGGTGTCGTGACCGAGGCCGGCAAGACCGTCGCCGGGGCCGGCGTGCTGGTGCACGGCAACGGCACCGGCGGCAATCCGCTCGGCGGGTTGCTCGGCAACCTGCCTCTTGGCGGCATCGCGGGCGGTTCCAGCTCGGGCACGGGCGCAGGCGCGGCAGGCATGCTGGCTCCCGTGACAGGCTTGCTGGGGGGCGTGACGGGTGGTGCTGCCGCGGGCACTGGCACTGCCGGCGCGCTGGGACCTTTGGCCGGTTTGCTGGCGCCTGTGACGGGCGTGCTGAGCGGCGCGCGCAACGCTGCAGCGGGTGCGGCTACGACGACATCGAGCACGCCGAACACGCCGGGGCTGACCAATCTGCTCGGTGGCCTGGCTCGTTAATTGTTGATCTGAATACGTCGAATACGTCGATACGTCTTTACGGTGCGCAGTTGTCCTTACCCCGCGGCTGCGCATCCTTTTACATCACACCGCGCCAAATGGCTCACCCGAACGGGTGTGGTATTTGACGCGAGTAGAACTTTTGCTCTTTAAAAAACACTGTTTTCAAACGGACGTCAGCCATTATGCTGAGACAACTATAACTCCAAGGGGGGGTATGGTTGATACATGGCTTTGATCTATAAATTGTTCACCAGCGTTACCGCTCGGTACTAACCTGGCCACAAGAGCGAGGCGGTATCGGAGGGGTAAGCGGACGCTGCGTGATGACATAAATTAAAATCGGAGTGACATCATGAAAAACGCTTTGGCACGCTTTCTTCGGGACGAACAAGGGGCAACTGCAATCGAGTACGGGTTGATTGCAGGACTCATTTCCCTGGCTCTTATCGGCACGGTCACCCAACTGGGCCTCGACATCAGTGGCATGTTCACTGGCTTGAGCGGCAAGGTTAAGGGCATTCTTGGTACCTAAGTGTTAGCCCTAGTTGCCGCGTTGTTCTGCGCGGCAATCATCTGGACCGATTTCGCTTATCGCAAAGTACCAAATGCCGTGCTGGTTGCCACGATCGCGGCAATCGGCGTGGCGCTTGCGTTCGGGCCGGCTCTCGAGCCTAGGCTGGCTTCCCGGCTGCTCGGCTTTCTGGTGGGCCTGCTGGCCATGCTGCCGGTTTATGCACTCGGCCGCATGGGCGCGGGCGACATCAAGTTCTTCGCCGTCACAGGCTTGTTCACTGGCCCCATGGGGCTGGTGACGGTATGGGTCGTCGGCAGCCTGCTGGCGCTTGCGCATGCTTTGCTGGTGCGCATGCAAGCTGGCGCGGTCTGGGCTGTATGGCGAGACCATTTCGCAAGCTTGCTGCAGCGAGGCGGCGGCATGAGCGTCCCCGGTGCGGTGCGCCATACAGCGGAGGAGCGCGGCATTCCGTACGCCGCGTACCTTGCGATCGGTTTGTTGGTCTGGATGATTTTGGGAAGGTAGCTGCCGCGCGGGCGAGGGGCTGTTAGCCAACCGCCTGTCGCCCGCGCCACCGGTCGGCGCAAAAAGTAAAAGATAACCGGGTGAAGTATGCCATTGCGGGGAAACCATGCCGTGCGGACGCGCTCGTCCGGAACGGCTGCGCTTGAATTTGCCATCGTGCTGCCGGTTCTTCTGGCTGTCGTGATCGGCATTGTCTATTTCGGCATCGTGCTGGCCCTGCAGCAGACACTGACACTTGCTGCGGAAGAAGGTGCCCGTGCAGCCCTGCGTTACCCCAGTGGGGCATCGGCCAATAACGCGGCTGCCACGCAAGCCTTGCGGGTGAGCGCGGCTTCGACGACGGCTTTGGCTGTGCTGCCTGCCTCAATCAGCAGCGTCATTCCCACCGCCAATATTGCGCAAGTTGTCTCCTGCGCCAATCCAAGCGGCTCGGTATGCGTGACGGTAACGCTGAACCTTCCCTCAAGCGCGATCTTGCCGGTCATACCCGGGGTACCGATTCCCACAACGCTGACTGGCAGCGCGACGGTGCAACTGGCACCTGACACATGAGGATCTGCCCACGCCACGAGCGGATGCCGTTTGTCGACATGTGCCTAAGCCAGATTCCATTTATCCAAACCAGAGAGTTCGCATGACCAGCAAACAGATCCGCGTGCTTGCCATCGCGCTGCTCGTCCTTGCCGCGTTGCTGGCGTTGCTCGCGTGGCGCGTGGCGCGTACGCCGGCCAAACCAGCGGAGCCCGTAATGGCAAGCATGCAGTCGTATCCGGTGGTGATCACAGTGAAGCCGATCGAAGCCGGCAAGCCGGTCCCCGTCGACGCGCTCAAGGTAGAGCAATTGCCCATCAATCCGGCGGGGGCTTACACCGAAGTGGCCCGCGTGGCAGGCCAGGTGCCGCTGGTTGGCATCGGCGCGAACGTGCCGGTACTGGAAAACCAGCTGCTGGCGGGCCTTGCCACTCAGGTGAAAGAGGGCGAGCGCGCGGTGGCGGTTGCGGTCGATGAAGTGATTGGCGTTGGCAACCAGGTGCAGCCGGGCGACTTTGTCGATGTGTTCGCGGTGTTCCGCCGCGATGGCCAGGAGATCGCAGGCAGCCAGGCGCGCATGCTGCTCGCGCGCCTGCGCGTGCTGGCCTATGGTGCGGGGACGGTCAATGAAGCCGCCAAGCCCCCGCCCGAGCAAATGATGGCGCGCCGCGAAGGCGCGAAGACCGCCGTGCTGGCAGTGCCGGTGGCCAACGTCGGCAAGCTGGCTATCGCACAGCAAACCGGGCGCCTGTTGCTGGCCCTGCGCAATCCCGACGATCCGGATGTTCCCACCGAAGGCTTGTTTGAGGATCCCGCACCGGTCATGCAGGCAAAGACGCAGGCAAAAGGCGGGGCGCCTGCCGCAGCGCTGGCGCCATCCGATCGCGCAATGGCAGGCGTTGCGCTGGCAGGGATCGCGGGTGGGGCACGAGGTGAAGCGCTTCCTGTCAAGGCAGCGCCATCGCCTGTCCCGGCACCTGCAGCCATCGCGCAGCGCGCCCATGGCGCGGGCGCGAGCAGCGTCGCGCAAAACAGTGTTGAGATGATCCGCGGCGGCAAGCGCGAGATCGAATGAAGCCAGGCACGCCGTCGTGGTCGAAGCATGCCTCGTGCACGCCCGCCGGATTGCATTTGGATTGGTGTTTTCAGTGTTACTTCTGGATAGTCGATTGATGAAATCCATTCTTGCCGGGGCCGCCACCATCCTGGCCGTCTGCTGCACCGTCCCCGCGGCGTGGGCGCAGCAGGCCGATGGCGGCGTGCGTGATCTGAGGCTGGTGGTGGGTAGCCAGCGTGAGCTACGTCTGAACAAGCCACTGGAACGCGTGGCGATCGGCAACCCTGCCGTGGCGGATGCGTTGCTGCTAAAGAGCGGCTCGGGTGCCAACGGCGTGCTGGTGGTGGCCAAGAAGCCGGGCGCTACCGAGCTGATGGTTTGGCCGCGTGGCGAAGCCGCGCAAACCTACCGGGTGCAGGTGGATGCGACGCGAGGCGAGTCCGGCGATCCCGACGTGACAGTGTCGGGCGGGGGCGCACTGATCAGCGGCGAGGCGCGTGATGCGCAGGCTTCGCTGCGCGCCCAACTGGCGGCGCGCTCGGCCACCGCTACCGCCGAAGGCAAGGGTGGTGTGGTGATCGATCGCTCCACGATTCCGGTCAGCAGCACGGTGCAGGTCGACGTGAAAGTGGTCGAGGTCAGCAAGACCGTGCTCAAGGAGGTGGGGTTCAATTTCTACCGGAACAACGGCGGCTTCGCCTTTGGCACGTTCTCCCCGTCGTCGCTGAACAAGTTCACTTTCACACCGCGAACGGACTCCACGCCGGGTTCGCTCAGTGCCGACATCAGCTCGCCGATGAGCAGTGCCTTCAATCTTGTCGCGGCGTCATTCTCGCGCGGGATCTTCGCCAACCTGAGCCTGCTTGAGAGCAATGGCATGGCGCGGGTGCTGGCCGAACCGAGCCTGGTGGCGCTGTCCGGGCAGAGCGCGAGCTTTCTTGCCGGCGGGGAGATCCCGATCCCGGTGCCGCAGGCACTCGGCACGACCACCATCCAGTTCAAGCCCTTCGGCATTGGCCTGACCGTGACGCCCACCGTGCTAGCCAAGGATCGCATTGCCTTGAAGGTGGCGCCTGAAGCCAGCGATCTCGATCCGTCACGCGGCATATCGATCAACGGTGCCATGGTGCCTGCCATTGTCACCCGCCGCGCCGACACCACGGTGGAACTCGGCGATGGCGAGAGCTTTGTGATCGGCGGGCTGGTCAGCCGCACCACGGTCAGCAACGTCAACAAGGTGCCTTTGCTCGGCGACCTGCCGATCATCGGCACCTTCTTTCGCAACCTGAACTTCAACCAGGAAGACCGCGAGCTGATGATCGTGGTCACGCCGCGCCTGGTGCGCCCGCTCGCCAAGGGCGCGGCGGCTGTGGCCGCGGTCAGCGAGGATGGACGCACCAGCGGCAACCCCAATGTGTGGGGCCGGTATGTGCTTGGCGAATACGTCGATCCGACGCTGCCAGGGTTTTCAAAATGACATTGGGCAAGCAGGACGACGGCGCAAGGCAGGGTCAGATGGACTTCTTCCTGTTCAACACCGCACAGCCGGAGCCGCGCCAATGGCTGGCCAACGCGCTCGGCAACCTGGGCCGGCTGGTCGTCGAGGCTGGCCCGCAGGATGCCTTTGTGGAGCAGATCGCCACGGTCAATCCCGGCATGGTCTTCCTGCATTTTTCGCGGGAGCAGGCGCTGGCATCAAGCCGGCTGGCCGAGCACGTGACGAAGCTGTACCCGGGGCTGCCGCTGGTGGCGGTGGGCAACGCGGGCGAGCCGGACATCATGCTGGCGGCGCTGCGGGCTGGCGCCAAAGATTTCATCGACATGACCGCGCCGCCGGCCGGCGCGATCGAGATCGTGCGCAGGCTGCTGGCGGTGCGCGGCCACGCGGAGCCGGCGCGCCGGGGCAAGGTCGTGGCGGTGCTTGGCGCGCGCGTGGGCGTGGGTGCCACAACGCTGGCTACCAACCTCGCGGCAGCGGTGCGCAAGCGCAGCCATGGCGAAGTGCTGTTGATGGACCTGGGGCTGCCGTCGCGCGACGGCTCGTTGTATATGAACATCAGTCCCGGCTTTCACTTTGTCGAAGGCGTACGCAACCTGCGGCGCTTCGACCAGGTTTTCGTGCAGACGGCGCTGGCGCGCCACGGCAATGGCGTGGCCGTGTTGCCGCTGCCGGCCACGCTGGCGGAGATGCGGGATATCTCGTTCATGGAGGCGCTTGGGCTGCTGAATCGCCTGCGCGCCTTTTTTGACCTGCAGGTGGTGGACCTGGGCGGCTTTAGCAATGTCGATTTCATGGCGCACCTGGTCAAGGCCGCCGACATGGTGGTGTTGGTGGTGGACCAGAGCGTCGGCGCCATCGTCTCGGCTGCGGAGTTGCTCCAGGAGTTGAAGAAGCGCGAGGTGGAGCGCGAGGACCTGCACTTGCTGGTCTCGCGTTTCGAGGCGCGCCTGGGCGTGGACGCCCAGCAGATCGCGCAGCGCCTGGAGGCGCCCTCGGTCGGCACCTTGCCCGACCGGCGCGAGCCGCTGGTGCTGGCGCTCAACCGTGGCGTGGTGCTGGCCGATGACAGCCCCGCCGATCCCTATGTCCGTGCCATTGGCCAGTTGGTGGATCGGCTGGGATACCGTGCCGGCACTGCAAGCGAAGCTGGCTTGCTGGGCCGGGTAAAAGAAAAACTGCCCGAAGCGCTACGCGCCATGCGCGTGATACGCGCTGAGCGGGCTGGGAACTGACATGTCGCAAGCCATCGAATTCTCCGATAACTCCGCCGCGCCTTTTCCTGCTTCGCAGGAATTCCAGAACATCAAGGAGGCGGCCCATGAGCATCTGCTCACCCGCATTGAGGAGCTGGGCGCGGAGTTCGGCCGCTGGTCGCGCACCGCGATCAACCGCTTTGTCGACCTGGAACTGGAGAGCTTCATGCGGCTGCGCCGCATCCCCATCAACGAGGCCGAGCTGCATCAGATCGCCGAGGCGCTGACCAAGGAGCTGGCGGGCTTCGGTCCGATCGAGGACTTGCTCAACGACCCGGCGGTGGAAGACATCCTGGTCAACGGGCACCTGGACGTCTACGTATCCCGGCATGGCGTGCTGGAGCGCATCCCCGTGCGCTTTGCCGATAGCGGGCATCTGCTGCGCATCGTGCGCCGCATCCTGGCGCCGATCGGCCGGCGGCTGGATGAGTCCAATCCCATGGTCGACGCACGCCTGCCGGATGGCGGGCGCATCAACGTGGTGATTCCCCCGCTGGCGCTGGCCGGACCGGTGGTGTCGATCCGCAAGTTCCGCAAGGACCCGCTGACGCCCGCGGACCTGCAAGGCCTGGGCACCATGAGCCCCGAGGTCAACGAACTGCTCGAGGCCGCCGTAAAGGCCCGCTGCAATATCCTTGTCAGTGGCGGCACCAGTTCGGGCAAGACGTCGCTGCTCAATGCGCTGGCCACCTATGTGCCCGACGGCGAGCGCGTGATCACCATCGAGGACACGGCGGAACTGGCGCTCAACCATCCGCACGTGGTGCGGCTGGAGAGCCGCCCTGGCGGCTTCGAAGGCACGGGCGTGGTGTCGATCCGCGACCTGCTGCGCAACAGCCTGCGGATGCGGCCCGACCGCATCATCGTGGGCGAGGTGCGCGGCGGTGAGGTGCTGGAAATGCTGCAGGCCATGAGCACGGGGCACGATGGCTCCATGGGCACCATCCACTCGAGCAGCCCGCGCGAGTGCCTGTACCGACTGGAGATGCTGGCCGGCTTTGCCGGCTTCCAGGGCAGCGAGGCCAGCCTGCGCCGGCAGATCGCCAATGCCATCGACTTTATCGTGCAGATCGGCCGGCTCTCCAACGGCAAGCGCCGCATCCTCTCGATCACGGAAGTCACCGGCCTTGGCGACAACATCATCTCGACCCAGGAGCTGTTCCGCCACGAGCCGTTCATCGGCCCCGACGGCAACGAGGTAGACCGCTGGCTCTCGCTTGGCATCCTGCCGCATTCGCCCAAGCTGGCGCGCATGCGCCCGACCAACTTTGGCCTGGACGACCGCTTCGATGTCTAGCGCGGCGCTGGTCGTTGCGGCGGCCGCTCTCGTCTTGCTGGGACTGGGCCTGCTGATGCTGTCCAGCGCCAAGGCGCGCGCGCAGGAAGAGAGCGCGCGTGCGTTCCTGCAAGCGCAGACCGAGCAGGTCAAGGCACGCTATGCGACTACGCCGGAGCCGCAAGCCGGCAAGAAGCAGCACGACCTGCGGCGCAAGTGGGCGGATTTCCTGCGCCGTGCGGACCTGGCGCCGACGCGGCGCACTTATGCGTTGTGGGGTGGTTCCATCATCGGCTTGGGGCTCGTGGGCGTTGCCATGGGCGGCTGGCTGGCTGCATTAGCCGCGCTGTCAATCGGGGTGGTGATCCTTTATTTCATGCTCTGGAACCGAGCCCGTCGTACCGGGCAGAGACTTCGCCAGCAGTTGCCGTCGTTTCTCGATGCGGTAGTCCGGATGATGAGCATCGGCAGCAGCGTGCCTTCGGCCTTTCAGGCTGCCATCGGCAATACCGAGGCGCCATTGCGCCAGTGCCTGGTACAGGCCATCCACTTGCAGCGCGCAGGCAAGGAACTGGATCAGGCGGTCTTGCAGGTCGCGCGGATCTACCAGGTCGACGAACTGATGCTGCTGTCTTCCGTGCTACGGCTCGCGGTGCGCTACGGCGGTCGCGCGGACATTGTCATGGAGCGTACCGCCGCCTTCATGCGAGACCGCGAGCAAGCGCAACAGGAACTGCATGCGCTGTCGTCCGAGACGCGGTTGTCGGCCTGGGTACTTGGCTTGCTGCCGATGGTGGTGGCGGGGATGATGTTCGTGATGAATGCCGCCTACATCATGATGATGTGGCGCGACCCGGCCGGCAAGACGCTATTGCTGGTTGCCGTGATACTGGAAGTGATGGGGGCGGCCATGCTCTATCGGCTGGCCAAGTCGGTATAGGAACAAGGGACCATGGATAGCACTACCTTGATCTCGCTGAGCCTATGCGCGGCGGCCATCGGGCTAGCGGCCCTGGCCTTGCCGCTGGTGGGGCAATGGCGGCAACGTCACCGCGCCGAGCGCACCATCGACGCTGCGCTCTCGCGGCAGGCTGCCGCGGCTGCCGCCGTGCCGGATGCTCCCGCCACTGCTCCGGCCAGCACAGCCAATGTTGCCAACGCCGCCGCGGCACAAAGCGCCGGCGCTCGCATTGGCGTGCGGCTGGGCAGCCAGCTTAGCAAGCGCTTTGACCAGCGCTGGCTTGAGTCGCCTTTGGGCAAGGCCGTGGTGACAGCGGAAGAGCAGCGATTGCTTGAGCAGTGTGGCCTTTACGGTGACAAGGCCCGGGCCATATTTGGAGGACTGCGCCTGTCATTACCGGCGGCGTTGGCGGCAGGGGTCTTTGCATGGCGTTTGCCCACATCGCTGATGGGCGCAACGATGTGGGCCTTCGTCACGTTCGCGGTGTTTTTCCTGGCGCCAAAATGGGCGCTGCAGCGTCGGGCCAGCAGTCGCATGCTGCGCCTGGAGGATGAGTTGCCTGTGCTGGTCGACATGCTGCGCCTGTTGCAGGGTGTGGGGCTGTCGATCGATCAGAGCCTGCAGGTGATCGTGGCGGAGTTCGGCGGCATGCTGCGCGTGCTTGGCCCTGAACTGATGCGTGCCAACCAGCAGTTTGCCTCGGGCCGGTCGCGCGACCAGACGCTCCAGCGCATCGGGAAGTTGTTCGATAGCGAGGACCTGAAGAGCCTGATCACCATGCTTAGCCAGGTGGATCGATTTGGCGGTGCCGTTCAGGAGCCACTGCGGCAATTCGGCTTGCGCCTGCAGGAATCGCGCAAGGCGCGCATGAAAGAACAGGTGGGGAAGCTGACCGTGAAGATGACTGCCGTCATGGTGGTGACCATGCTGCCCGTATTGCTGATCATCACGGCCGGACCCGGCTTTTTGGGCGTGATAAGAATGCTGGCGCATATGTCGGGGGGACCGAAATGAACAAACAAGACAAGCGCTCGGGAAGCAGGACGAGATATCGATCGCTTTGGCCCGCACACTCTTTAACCACCCTGGCATCGGCCCTGGCCCTGGCCGTGCTATCCGGCTGCGGCACCAGCCTGGCTACCCGCATGAGCGATCAGGCCGATGCCCAGGTGGAGCTGTCCAAGCTGCGCGACAAGCAGGACCGGGCCATCTACGACGATAAATCGGTCTACCTCGGCCTGATCGGCAAGATGCAGGAAGAGGGCCTGTACTTCGCGTCGCTTGCGCATATCGACGTCTACGAGAAGCGCTTCGGCGCGTCGCCGGCGATGACGCTGATGCGCGCGGACGCGTTGCGCGAGACCAATCAGGATGCCGCTGCCGAGCAGGCTTATCGCAGCCTGGCCGGCACTTCGGTGCAAGCGCGCGCCTACCACGGCCTGGGCCTGATCGCCGGTCGCAGGAACGACTTTGCCGCTGCCGCGACAGCGTTTCAATTGGCAGCCGGCGCGGATCCCACCAACGCGCAGGTGGCCAATGACCTGGGCTACGCGTTGATGCGCACGGGTGCGTTGGGCGAGGCGCGCGTGCCGGTGATGCAGGCCTTGCAACTCGATGGCAAGAACCCGCGCGTGGTGAGCAACGCGGCGGTCTGGCTCGCAGCCGACGGCAAGCGTGAGCAGGCGGCGTCGCTGATGCAGCGGGCCGGCCTGCCAGAGGCAACGCGCAAGGCGGTGTTGCAGGAAGCAGAGCGGGTCCGGCGCGCGAGCACGCAACGCGAACGCGTTGCCGCGCAGCAGGCCGTGGCGCAGACCGCGCCACAATCGGCCCGGCTTGCCGCCGCCGCGACACCCGGCCCGAACCATCAGCGCCTGACCGATATCCTCCAGGCCACGCCATGAGAGATCGCTGGATGGCACAACCGCGCAATACCCGATACCCGTTGTCCGCGCCGACGGCACCAACCCAGGAGATTTCCATGAACCAGACCGGAACAAGAAGCCTGCGTGGCCATGCCCGCCGCAGTGGACTGGCGCTGGCGATCGCCATGCTCGGATTTGGCGCCTTCCCCGCCGAGGCCCAGACGGACGCACCTGCAACACCCTTGGCGCGACCGGCCCGGCAAGAGATTGGCCCGCATACCCGTGGCATCCTCGAGATCCAGCGCAGTGGCGCCCAGGCTGGCGAGCTGCAGGTGTTGCGTGGGGAGCAGGCAGCCCTGTCCTACCAGCGCTATATGGCGACGTTTGCCTATCCGATCCCCGAGTTCTACACGGGCCAGGCGGGATCGAAAAATGGCGCCGGCGGCGCAAGCCAGGGAGTGGCAGGCCGATGATTCGCTGCCGCTCGCCTCTCGTCGCCGGGCGCCGACGCGGGCAGCGCGGTGCCATCGGCGTGCTTGGCGCCCTGCTGCTGGCGACGGTTGCGATCGGTTCGCTGGTGTCGATCGATGTCGGCCATGTGTTCTACCGGCAGCGCCAGTTGCAAAAGATCGCCGACATGGCCGCACTGGCCGGCGCGCAGCAGCTCAAGCAAGCCGCGGCCGCCGCCACCGTGTCGGCCAATGTGCTGAGCGCCACGCAGTCGGCGGGCACGCAGAATGACTACGCCGGCACGGCGACCGCCAATTGCAGCGCAGCGGGCAGCAGCGATGCCGATGGCATGCGTGTCTGCCTGGGCGTATGGGATCCGGCTTACAGCACTGGGAGCGACACCGTACGGCACTTCAACGCCGGCTACGACACCACCAAGCTATCGGCAAACGCGGTGCAGGTGGTCGTGACCCAGACCGTGCCGATCCTGTTCGTGATTCCTGGCAGCGCGTCGCGCCAGTTGCGCGCGGAGGCGATCGCCAATGCGAGCCCGCCGGTGGCGTCGTTTTCGCTGGGTAGCGGGTTGTTGGATGTCAACACCGGTAGCAGTGTGCTCAGCAGTTTGCTGGGAACCTCGGTGCAGTTGTCCGTTTTGGACTGGCAAGGCTTGCTCAACGCCAATGTCACGCTCGACCAACTGCGCCTGAAGCTGGGTGTTGGCACCATTGACGACTTGCTGAAGACCTCGCTGTCGATCCAGCAGTTCTATGCGCTCGTGCTGGGCGCGGCCGGCAAGGATTCGCTGCTGTCCGCGGCGCTGGGCAGCCCGCCCACGCAACTTGGGTTGAGCGGGGTCAAGGCCAACGTGGGACTGGGTCAGTTGCTGAACCTGGGCGTGCTGGCGCCGGCGGCGTCGTCAGCGGCTGACGTGGCATTGAATGTGGCGCAGTTGCTGATGCTCGGGGCGCAGGTCGCGAATGGCAACTCGGCGATCCAGGTGAAGTTGCCAAATCTTAGCGTGCCCGGCCTTACCAGTATCGGCGCCCAGCTCTATGTCGTGCAGCCACCTGTGATGGCGGTTGGGCCGGCGCGGCAGCTGAGTCCCGGAGTCTGGCAGACTACCGCGCATACGGCGCAGGTGGGGTTACGACTCGATGCCGGAATCAGTATTGACGTGGCCAGCCTAGTGGGCATCGGCATAAACGTGCCACTTTACATTGAGGTTGCGGCGGCCACGGCCTCATTGCAGGGCATTCAGTGTGCGGCCGCAAAGGCGGATTGCCGTGCCACATTGGGGGTGAACACAGGCTTGGTCAAGGCATGCCTTGCCGCAGCCTCCGGCAGTGGCTGCGCGTCCGGCCCTGTCACGTTGGTGGACACCGGGATTAGTCTTCTCGGTACGGGGGTGAGCATCATCGCCAGCGGCAGTGCGCGAACCGGCGTGGTCGGCGTCAACAGTTCGACTATCAGCATGGCACCAGGCACAACGACTCGAGTCGGGACGCCCCAACCACTGACGGGTGTCCTGATCGATGTTGTGGGTAGCCTGAACCTGACGGTCGCCGTCAAGGTACTCTGGCTTGACTTATTGAGCGTCAAGTTGCCACTGGCCGGTCTGCTTACGCCTTTGTTCACTGCTTTGGACAGCGTGCTTGGCCCTCTACTAGGCGCATTAGGCATCCAGCTAGGCTACGCCGACATCTGGATGCAAGGAATCGACTGCAACAACGCCGAGCTGGTGTTCTGAGCCATGCAGCAGGCTAATCGCTATACGGCGGAAGACAGATGAAGACAGATCGCTGGGCTTACGAGAGCCTTGAAGTATATGTATGGGAAGGCAAGTCTGATATTGCCGACCGTGTGTCGCGTTTCCTGTCGCCGCTTGGCGTGGACGTGATCCGCGCCGGCGCGCTGGAGGCCTTGCCCGCGGAGCCGCGGCTCAAGCCGTGCGTGGCGGTCATCAGTGTCTCGGTGATCGGCGCGGCGAAGTTCACCGCGCTGGACTGGGAGGCGGCCCACGGCATGCCCGTGGTGTGGGTGGCGGCGCCGGGACGCGAGACGGATCCGGGGCGCTTTCCCGCGGAGTATGCGCATATCCTGGCCGACGATTTCACGGGGCCAGACCTGCGCAACCAGATCGGCAAGCTGCTGCCGCAGTTGCTGGCAGCCGCCGAGCCCGCGAATGCGGTGGCGGACCTGGTGGCGGAGTCACTCGCCATGCAGCAGTTCCTGTCGCAGGTGGAGACCTTCGCGGATTTCGGCAGCAATGTGATGCTGTACGGCGAGACCGGCGCGGGCAAGGAGCGGATCGCGCAGCGCTTTCACGAGCGCAACAACATCTATGGCAAGGGACCGTTCGTTGCCGTGAATTGCGGGGCGATTCCCGATGGCCTGTTCGAGTCGCAGTTCTTCGGACATGCCAAGGGCGCGTTTACCGGCGCGATGTTCGCGCACCGCGGCTTCTTCGAGCAGGCCAACGGCGGCACGCTGTTCCTGGATGAAATCGGCGACCTGCCGCTGTTCCAGCAGGTCAAGCTGCTGCGCGTGCTGGAGGAGAGCGCGCTGACCCGGCTGGGCTCGACCATGCCGGTCAAGCTGGATTTCCGCCTGGTCGCGGCCACCAACAAGGATCTGCGCGAGGCCGTGTCACAGGGCCGCTTCCGTGCGGACCTGTATTTCCGGCTGGCGGTGATCGAGCTGCGGCTGCCCAGCCTGGAGGAGCGGGGCGCCGTCGACAAGGTGGCTTTGCTGGTGTCGTTCCTCAAGCAGATGCTTGGGGCCTCAGGCCTGGACGCATTGCCGCCCGTGCCTGACTGGCTCAAGGGGGCGGTGGGCACGGCGTTCTTCACGGGGAATGTGCGCGAGTTGCGCAACCTGGCCGAGCGCATCGGTATTACTGTGCAGCAGACCGGGCATTGGGACGAGGCGCGGATCCGGCCTTTGTTCCGCAGCCTGCGCCCGGGTGCGTTCGATAGCAGCGAGCGCACGGCCGACTGGCGCGGCGAGACCGAGGAGCGCCGCCGTATTGTGGCCGCGCTGGATGCCAATAGCTGGCGGCGCCAGGATACGGCGGCCAGCCTGGGCATCAGCCGCAAGGTGCTGTGGGAGAAGATGCGCAAGTTTCAGATCGCCGACAACGAGGCCGAGCCGGCGTGAATTGTCCCCGTCATGGCACGGGGGCGCTGCGCTTCAGAACGTCTTCTTGCCGCCCTGGTAAGCGCTGACGATGCGGTTCATTTCCGCCAGCAGCGCGGCGCTCTCGCCGTGCAACGTGCGTGCAATGCCTTGCATGTAGCCGAGCAGCTCCTGCTTGGCGGCTTCGGCAAAGTCCATGGTCACTGCCTGGTCCTCGTACAGCAGCACGTACGAGCGGGCGAAGCCATACAGCAGGAAGTAGGCCGCCGCGTGTGCGGGGTCGGTGTCGATCAGCTCGCGCGTGGCTTTCTTCACCGTCACGAAAGCGTCGGTGCCGGGGAGCGAATCCTGGAATTGCTGGAGGGTGGTTTCAAGCGTCATGGCGCAATATCGGTTAGTGAAAACGGGTTCGGTACATCAAATGAAAATGGCTGCATGGCGGATCGCGCCCGCTCATACGCTGTTCAACATGCGCCGCAGCAGTGTGGCGCCATCGCGCCCCTTGTAGGCGCGTTGCCATAGGTCATTGACCATGGTGGTGTAAAGCCGTACCGCCTCGGGCGCTGCGGTCACGGTGGCGATGCCGGTGGACACGTTGGGAAACTCGCCAAAACGAAATGGGCTGGTGGCCACATAAGCCTTGCCGGGCCGCTCGAAGACCTGGAAGGTCACGTTGGGCATGCTGCCGTCGACGATGCCGATCTGCAGGCCGATGGGCTGCGCGTCCAGCAGGTCGATCACGCGTTCGATCTCGCGCCGGGCTGCCAGCGAGCGCTCCATGCGCACCGCGGGCGGCAGGTCCAGCCGTCCCACCAAGCCAAAATGCACGAAGCGCTCCAGCGAGCGCAGGTCGATCAGGCTGGTGATGGGCGGCACGCTGCGCGCGAACGATTGCTTGCGCTCTTCCAGCAGGTCCAGCAGGGCGTCGATGGTTGCGGCTGGCGCTGGCTGCGGACTCTCCGCCAGCATCTGGCGCAGGTGGCCGGCGTAATCGGGCGAGGTCAGCAGGTAGGAGATTGGTTCGAAATGGGCCAGGATGCGCGTCGCGCCGTGCTCGAGCTGGCGCATGCGCTCGATATACGCCACGGCCGAGTAGTAGTACTCGGACTCGACCCCCAGCATGGATGCCAGCGAGGTGCCGAGCAACTGGGCGAGACGGCCAAGGGTCTCGATCTTGACGATGTCGCCCTTCTCCATGCGATAGATCGCGGCCCGCGATACGCCGAGCTGTTCGGCGATGGCTTCCGCGCGCATCCCCGCGCCTAGACGGTACGCGCGCAGGCGATTGCCGATTTCAACGAAATCAACCATTGGGCCGGCAGCGAGCGGAGCGTCCATCCTCGGGGAATCTCAAAAAGAAGACAAGACCCATCCTAGCATGGGCCGTGGCCGGATGGCGAGAGAAGCAACATGTCGGAATGCCATGCCGCCGCACTTCCCCGCGTTCAAGGCATTCGCGCATCCGGACGATATACCCACGACGGCTGGATGATCTGGATAAGCCGCATTTTGTGCATCAATGTGCCTTTTGTGCTCAGTTGTGGTGCATAAAGATGGCGTCAATGCTTGTACAGTCTCGTAAACGAGACTTGGCTAGTTTTTTGGATGGCATGTATATTGCGATCCGCATCATGAGGCCCGCAATCCGCTGGTTTCCCGCATCACGCTTGCCACACCAAAGGAGCGCCTCAGGCGCCAGAAAAGGAATCCGATGAAGAAGTCCCTCGCCACGGCGCTGACCGCCGCCGTCACCATCGTTACGACCGCCACGCTGACCCTCGCCGTAGCGCCTGCCCAGGCCGCCGGTTATCCGGACCGGCCCATCACCATCGTCGTGCCCTACGCCGCCGGCGGCAGCAACGACCTGGTGGCGCGCGTGCTGAGCCAGCGCCTTGGCCAGGACCTGGGTGTATCGGTGGTGGTGGACAATGCGCCGGGCGCCAGCGGCACCATCGGCGCGCTCAAGACCATCAATGCGCCGGCCGACGGCTATACGTTGCTGCTGGGTTCCAACAGCGAAATCTCGATCGCCAAGCTGACCAACCCGAAGATCAAGTACGACGGCCAGCGGGATCTCGTGCCCTTGCGCATGGTGGGCTCGCAGCCCATGGTGCTGGTGTCCGGCGCGCATTCCGGCATTCAGGGCGTGGCGGGTTTCCTGGCGCTGGCCAAGAGCAAGAAGCCGGTGAACTATGGCACCTCGGGCATCGGCACGCCGCTGCATCTGTCGGGAGAGCTGATCCGCGGCGCCAGCAAGGTCGATATGACCCACGTGCCGTACAAGGGCGGCGCGCCGGCCATCGCCGACCTGATGGCAAACCAGATCGAACTGGGCGTGCTGGTGCTGTCGACGGCGCTGCCGCAGATCAAGTCGGGCAAGCTGCAAGCGATTGGCGTGACCTCGGCCACGCGCTCGCATGCCGCGCCCAATATCCCGGCACTGGCGGAGAACAAGGCCCTGGCCAATGTGGACATGCGCCTGTGGTTTGGCTTGTTCGCGCCTGCCAACACGCCCAAGGCGGTGACCGACAAGCTGACCGACGCACTGGCTCGCGCCATCAACGCGCCGGAAGTGAAGAGCAAGCTGTCCGAATCGGGTGTCGACATCGATGCGAAGGACGCCGTCGCCTTTCGCAGCTTTATCGCCAAGGAAACCGAGTCGTACCGCAAGATCGTGAGCGAAGCCAATATCCAGGAATAATCCGGATTCCAGGCTTCCAGGCTTCCAGTCTTCCAGTCTTCCAGTCTTCCAGTCTTCCAGACGTCAGTGCGGCGATGCCCGGGTGCTTACGGCCCGGCCATCGCCGTTTTTGCGCTATGCATTAAAGAATGCGGATCTGCTTGACCTTGAACTTGGAGTCGCCGAAGAGCGCCTTGTCGTATTCGCCCAGCAGTTCCACTTTGGTCGATGCGTCCACCGGCTTTCCGGCAGGCCACAGCTTCTTGTCGATCTTGATCCGGATCTGGCCGGTGCCGTCGTCGAACTGGTAAAGCTCGTGGCCCACGCTGCTGATGATTTGCCCGCGCAGCACGGCGTGCTGGTCATCCTTGCCTTGCTCCGTCAACGCCTTGACGGTGGTCGTTGGAACCGTGGTTGGGCCCACGTACTGCGCTTGTGCCAATGCGGCCGTAGCCGTCAGTGCTGCCGCGATCAGGATGCGTTTCATGGTTTCTCTCTCAGGTCTGGTTGAAACATAGCGGCTGGGGGGCGGCAACCTGGCCAGCCCATTGTGCCGGAGGCGGTGTTTTTGCACTGACTCGGCGCCTATTGTGGAGCGTGCCGGCTGAACCGAAGCTGAATGGCGGCTGGGCAACGTTATGATGGCGCTTGCCGCCGCGGTCCGCTCCGGCCCGTCCACATACTGCTAGGGATTCACATTGCGTTTTCTTCACACTGCCGACTGGCATCTCGGGCGCGTATTCCATGCGCGCAGCCTGCTTGAAGACCAGGCCTGGGTGCTTGACCAATTCGTTGCGCTGGTGCGCGAGCGCCGGCCCGATGCGGTGCTGATCGCCGGCGACGTGTATGACCGCGCGGTGCCGCCGCCCGAGGCCGTGGCGTTGCTGGACGACGTGCTGGCCCGCATCGTGGTGGATGCCGGCATTCCGGTGGTGATGATCGCGGGCAATCACGACAGCGCCCAGCGGCTTGGTTTCGGCGCGCGGCTGCTGACGGCGCAGGGTTTGCACGTGGCCGGCATCACCGAGCGCGATGCCACTTGCGTGACCTTGTCCGATGCCCATGGCGAAGTACGGATCTACGCCTTGCCCTATGCCGAGCCCGCAACCGTGCGCGACGCCTTCGACATGGAACTGCCCGGGCACGAGGCGGCGTTGGCGGCGCGCCTGGACGCGATCCGCGCCAGCCATCCGGCGCAGGCGCGTTCGGTGGTGGTGGCCCACGCTTTCGTGATCGGTGGCGAGGCCAGCGAATCCGAGCGGCCGCTGTCGGTTGGTGGCAGCGGCGCCGTTGCCGCCAGCGTGTTCGACGGCTTCGACCTGGTCGCGCTTGGCCACCTGCATCGCCCGCAGACCTTCAGCCAGCGCATCCACTACGCCGGCTCCTTGCTGAAGTACTCGCTGTCCGAAGTCACGCATGCCAAGTCGGTTTCACTGATCGAACTGGCGGCCGATGGCGCGGTCAGCATCGAGCCGATCGCGCTGTCGCCACGGCGCGACCTTCGCATCATCGAAGGGCAACTGGCCGATCTGCTGGCGCAAGGCGCGGCAGACCCGCGGCGCGATGACTACATCCACGCGGTGTTGACCGACAACGGCGCCTTGCTCGATCCGATGGCGCGCTTGCGCCAGGCCTATCCCAATGCGCTCGCCATCGAGCGCGCGGTGCTGGCGCGCACGGGCGAGGCCGGCGCGGCGGGCCAGCGCCTGCGCCAGCTCGATACCGGCGAACTGTTCGCCAACTTCTTCAAGGAGGTGGCGGACGAAGAGCTGGACGACGATAAGCGCCGCGTGCTCGACCAGGTGCTCGAGGGCATTGCCCGCGCAGACCGGGAGTCCGCATGAGACCGCTGCGCCTGAAGCTGCAAGCCTTCGGCCCATTTGCCGCCAGCGAGGAAATCGACTTCACCCGGCTCGGGGAGCGGGCATTCTTCCTGATCCACGGCCCCACCGGCGCGGGCAAGACCACCTTGCTCGACGCGATCTGCTTTGCGCTCTACGGCGACACCTCTGGCGGCGAGCGCAGCGCGCAGGACATGCGCAGCGCCAACGCCGATCCGGCCTTGCGCACGGAGGTGACGTTCGAGTTCAGCTTGGGTGGCCAGCGCTACATGGCCACGCGTTCGCCCGCGCAGGAGCGGCCCAAGCTGCGCGGCGAGGGCACCGTCAAGGAAACGCCCAAGGCCCAGCTTGATGTCATGGGCGACGCGGGCTGGACCAGCAAGGCGAGCCAGCCCAACAAGGTCGATGACTTCGTGCGCAACCTGCTGGGCTTTGACAGCAGCCAGTTCCGCCAGGTGATCGTGCTGCCGCAGGGGCGCTTTCGCGAATTGCTCACGGCGGATTCCAAGAGCCGCCAGGCCATCCTCGAGCGGCTGTTCCGCACCGAGCTGTACCGGCGCGTGGAGGAACTGCTCAAGGGGCAGGCGGCCGGCATTCGCCAGGAAGCCGAGCGCCTGCGCATCGAGCAGACGGCGTTGCTGCAGCAGTATCAATTGGAATCCGTGGACGCGCTGCGGGAGCAGGCTGCAGGGTTGCAGGCCCAGCTGGCCGAACTGCAGCAGCGCGAGGTGGCCGCGCGCACCGCGCTGGAGGTGGCCACATTGGCAACCAGGCAGGGCGAGCAGACGGATGCCCGCCTGCGGGAGCAGCGCGATACCGAGGCGGCCCATGCTGCGCTGATGGCGCAGCGGCCCGAGATGGAGGCGCAGCGCCAGCGCCTGCAGTCCGCACGCCGTGCCATGCAGGTGCAGCCGTTCGAGCAGCATCTGGGGCAGGCCGTGCAGGAACACCAGCAGGCGCAGCAAGCGCTGGCCGCCGCAAGCGCGCGGTCTGCCGATTGCGCCGCTGTCTCGGCCACTGGCGCTGCGGGGCTTGAGGCCGAAGTGGCCCGTGCCGGCGAGCGCCAGACGGCGCAAAAACAAGTGACGGAGCTGGAGGCCATGTTGCCGCAGGCGCAGCGGCTCGGCGTGCTGCAGCAAGAGTTGCAGGCCGCCGCCCGCCAGCAGGCGCAAGCGGGTGCGGCCCATGCCGGGGCGCTGCAGGCGCAGCAGCAAGTCACCGCCACGTTGCGCCAGGCCGAGGCCGGCCTGGCCCAGGCGCAGGAAGGCGCGCGCGGGCTGGAGACGATCCAGCTCAAGCTGGCCGGCCTGGCGCAGCAGGCAACCACGCTCGACAAATACGCCGCCACGCTGGTGCAGTGCGAGCAAGCGCACCGCCAGGCCGATGCCGACCAGCTCGCTGCGCAGCAAGCCGCCACACAGCAGGCAGCGAGCCTGCTGCGCCTGCGCGAGACGGAGCAGGCCTGGCGGGCCGGGCAAGCCGCGCGGCTGGCTGCCGGCTTGCAGGATGGCCAGGCGTGCGCTGTCTGCGGGAGCACCGCGCACCCGCAACTGGCGCAGCACGTCGATGCACTGGTCTCCGACGAGGCACTGGACCTGGCCCGCGAGGCCGCACGGCTTGCCGACCAGGCGGCGCAGGGCGCGGCCAGCCGTGCGCAGGGCGCGTTGCTGGCAGCCACGCACCGGCAGGAACAACTGGATGAACTGCGCGAAGCGGCGGGAACGGTGGGCATGCCCGACGGCGCCGCGCAAGACCCGGCGGCGGCCAGGCAGCAGCTTGCCGGCGCCGTCCAGGCGCTGCGCCAGCAGCAACAGGCGGCAGAGGCGGCCGCCGGCCGCTGCCAGCCGCTGGCCGCGGAAGTTGAGCGGCAGCAAGCCGCTCTCACGGCAGCCGAGGCGGCCATTCGCGCTGCCGACGCCGCTGTGCAGGATGCAGGCCAGCGTCACGCCAAGCTCCAGGGCGAGTGGCAGGCCGCCAGCACGCAGGTGCCGCCGGACCGGCGCGAGCCGGAGCGGCTGACAGCGGCGCTAGCACAGGCACGCCGGGACCTTGCCGCGCGCGAAGCCGCACTGGCCGCCGCGCAGGCCGCCGACAAGCAGGCCGGCGTGGGGCTGGCGGCAGCGCTGGCCGCGCAAGCCGCCGCGCAAGCGAGCCTCGCTACCCACGCAAAGCGGGAGACGCAGGCGGGCGCCGCATTCGCGAGCGCGCTGGAGCAAGCCGGCTTTGTCACTCGCCAGGCCTATGCCGAGGCGCGGATGCCGGGTGCGCAGATGGAGCAGGCCGAAGCCCAGGTCAATCGCTTCGACCTCGACCTGGCCGCTGCCGGCGATCGCCGCGAGCGCGCCGCCATTGCCGCGCGCGACCTTGCCCCGCCGGATCTTGCCGCCCTGCGCCAGGCCCAGGCGGACGCCGCCGGCGCGCTCGAGGCGCTGGTCCGGCAGCAGGCCGACCTGCACCGCAGCCGCGAGAACCTGCTGCAATGCCAGCAGCGGCTGGATGCCCTGGCCAGCAAGGGCGCGGACATCGAGCGCAGCTACGCGGTGCTCGGCCGCCTGGCCGAAGTGGCCAACGGCAACAATCCGCGCCGCATGACATTCCAGCGCTTCGTGCTGGCCACCTTGCTCGACGAGGTGCTGGAAGCGGCCTCGCTGCGGCTGATGCGCATGAGCCGCAACCGGTATGAGCTGCAGCGCGTGCGCCAGCAGGGCGACCAGCGCACCGCCGGCGGCCTCGACCTGGAGGTGTTCGACCACGACACTGGCATGGCGCGCCCGGCCAATACCTTGTCCGGAGGCGAGGGCTTTCTGGCCTCGCTCTCGCTCGCGCTGGGGCTGGCCGATGTGGTGCAGTCGCGCGCGGGCGGGATCCAGCTCGATACCTTGTTTGTCGACGAGGGCTTCGGCACGCTCGATCCCGAGAGCCTGGACTTTGCCATCCGCACCCTGATCGACCTGCAGCATGCCGGACGGCTGGTGGGCATCATTTCCCACGTGGCCGAGCTGCGCGAGCGCATCGATGTGCGGCTGGAGATCCGGGCCGGGGCCGGCGGCAGCCGAGCGGAGCTGCAATTGCCGTAGCGGCCCGGGCGCCACCTCAGCGGGGCCTGAAGAGCGTAAGCTGTCCGATGTTCCGGGCCGCCGTGGCCCCGTTGGCAAGCTAGCTTTCAACTGCCCTACGGTCGTGGCCGGCTAACGCACAAGCGATTTGCCGGCGCCTTGACCACCCGCGGACAGGGGGTGTAACCTGTTCATTCTGCGAATTGAAGTTCGCAATTAGAACAAACCACAATAATAAGAAAAACCAAAGTCTGTTGGATTCGTTTCCGGCGGTGCGCCTTTTGCAAGCGGAGGGCGCCCAAGCCGGATGGCTCTTCCGGCAGGACTGTCCGGAGACAGCGTTTGCGCGCCGCCTGGTTTCCCTCCTTGGCGGCCGGTTCCGGATAGTTCGTCCGGACTCTCGGAACTGGAACGCAAGTGATCAACAAGCTATTCGACTCGGTGGAATCGGCCATGGCCGATATCCAGGACGGCGCCACCATCCTGATCGGCGGCTTCGGCATGGCAGGCATGCCGGCGGAGCTCATCGATGCCCTCATCGCGCAGGGCGCCCGCGACCTCACCATCGTCAACAACAACGCCGGCAATGGCGACACCGGGCTGGCTGCGCTGCTCAAGACAGAGCGCGTGCGCAAGATCATTTGCTCTTTCCCGCGCCAGGCCGACTCCTACGTCTTCGATTCGCTCTACCACGCTGGCAAGATTGAGCTGGAACTGGTGCCGCAGGGCAACCTGGCCGAGCGCATCCGCGCCGCCGGCGCCGGCATCGGCGGCTTCTTCACCCGCACCGCCTATGGCACGCCGCTGGCCGAGGGCAAGGAAACCCGCATTATCGACGGCCAGGGCTACGTCTACGAGACGCCCATCCATGCCGACTTCGCCCTGATCAAGGCGCTGCGCGCCGACCGCTGGGGCAACCTGACCTACCGCAAGACCGCGCGCAACTTTGGCCCCATCATGGCGATGGCCGCCAAATGCCCCATCGTGCAGGTCAGCGAGATCGTCGAACTCGGCGAGCTGGACCCGGAACACATCGTGACCCCGGGGTTGTTCGTCAAGCGCGTCGTCAAGGTCGACGGCGCCAGCCAGGCCGCTGCCTGAGCGCCAAGGAGATTCAGAATATGCAACGCCTGACCCGCGATCAGATGGCCGCCCGCGTGGCCAAAGACATTCCCGACGGTGCCGTGGTCAATCTCGGCATCGGCCTGCCCACCCTGGTTGGCAATCACCTGCCAGCCGACCGTGAAATCCTGCTGCACAGCGAGAACGGCCTGCTCGGCATGGGCAAGGCACCCCCCGCCGGCGAAGAAGACGGCGACCTGATCAACGCCGGCAAGCAGCCGGTCACGATCAAGCCGGGCGGCTCGTATTTCCACCATGCCGATTCCTTCGCCATGATGCGCGGCGGCCACCTCGACTTTTGCGTGCTGGGGGCTTTCCAGGTCTCGGTGAAGGGCGACCTGGCCAACTGGCATACCGGCGCGCCGGGCGCGATCCCCGCCGTGGGCGGCGCGATGGACCTGGCGATCGGCGCCAAGGAGGTGTTCGTGATGATGGAACACCAGACCAAGCAGGGCGAGAGCAAGATCGTGGCGGAATGCACGTATCCGCTGACCGGCATGACCTGCGTCACGCGCATCTATACCGATCTGGCGACCATCGACGTCACGTCCGACGGGCTGGTGGCGCGCGACCTGGTTGAAGGCCTGTCCTTCGACGAACTGCAACGCCTGACCGGCGTGCCGCTCAAGCAGGGCGCTTCTGCCTGAGTGCCTGAGTGTTGGCCTGACCGGCGGGGCGAGCCCCGGCGAGCACGCTTGCAAGCCTCCCGTTTTCACGATCACGAACAAGCAAGAGAGAGACAACCATGACCGAAGCCTTCATCTGCGACGCCATCCGTACCCCCATCGGCCGCTACGGCGGCAGCCTGTCCGGCGTTCGCCCGGACGACCTGGGCGCGGTGCCGCTCAAGGCCCTGATGGCACGCAACCCGAACCTGGACTGGTCCGCCATTGACGACGTGATCTACGGCAATGCCAACCAGGCCGGCGAAGACAACCGCAACGTAGCGCGCATGTCGCTGCTGCTGGCCGGCCTGCCGCAAAGCGTACCGGGCGCCACCATCAACCGCCTGTGCGGCTCTGGCATGGACGCTACCGGCACCGCCGCGCGCGCGATCAAGTCCGGCGAAGCCGGCCTGATGCTCGCTGGTGGCGTGGAAAGCATGAGCCGCGCCCCGTTCGTGATGGGCAAGGCCACCAGCGCCTTCTCGCGCGATGCGCAGATTTTCGACACCACCATCGGCTGGCGCTTCATCAACCCGGCGATGCGCGCGGCTTACGGCGTGGACTCGATGCCCGAGACCGCCGAGAACGTTGCCACCGACTACAAGATCAGCCGCGAAGACCAGGACTTGATGGCCCTGCGCAGCCAGGAAAAGGCATCGCGCGCGCAAGCCGATGGCACGCTGGCGCAGGAAATCACCGCGGTGACGATCGCCCAGAAGAAGGGCGATCCGCTGGTTGTGGACCGCGACGAACACCCGCGTGCCACCAGCATGGAAGCGCTGGGCAAGCTGCGCGGCGTGGTTCGCGCCGATGGCACCGTGACCGCCGGCAACGCTTCGGGCGTGAATGACGGCGCCTGCGCCATCCTGCTCGCCAGCGAAGCCGCGGCCCGCCAGCACGGCCTGACGCCCAAGGCTCGCATCGTCGGCATGGCAACCGCCGGTGTGGCGCCGCGCGTGATGGGCATTGGCCCGGCACCGGCTTCGCAAAAGCTGCTCAAGCAACTCGGCATGACCATCGACCAGATGGACGTGATCGAGCTGAACGAAGCGTTCGCCGCGCAAGGCCTGGCCGTGCTGCGCGAACTCGGCGTGGCCGACGACGACGCACGCGTCAACCCGAATGGCGGCGCGATCGCGCTGGGCCACCCGCTCGGCATGAGCGGCGCCCGCCTGGTTACCACCGCCATGTACCAGCTGCACCGCACCGGCGGCCGCTACGCGCTGTGCACGATGTGCATCGGCGTGGGCCAGGGCATCGCTATGGTGATCGAGCGGGTCTGATCGTCAGCTGCCTGACCGTTTGACGCCTGGGCGCCCGCGGGTTTCGGCTCGCGGGCGCCGTGCGCTAAAGATTGCCGCGCGGCTGCCGTTAGTACCCGGTGGATGTGCAGGCTGATGAAGTTTCCCAACGCAAAGAAGCAGCGCGACAGGGCCGACTGGCTCGCCGGCTCTCGTCGCATCCTCTTCAGCATGACCCGGTGCCCCTTGCCGGTCGGAGTATGTGATGTCCCTTCCCGTTGCCACGCTCGTTACCGGCGCCAGTTCCGGTATCGGCCGCGCCATCAGCGAAATGCTGCTGGCCGATGGCGTGACCCAGGTGGTCAATGTCGACTATGTCGCCCCCGCCTGGTCCCATCCCAACATGACGTTTGTCCAGGCCGACCTGACCAATGCCGACGCGACCCGCGCCGCGGCCGAGCAGGTGACCTCGCGCTTTGCCGTGACCCGGCTGGTCAATAATGCCGGCGCCACCCGCCCCGGCACGGCCGACACGGCGCGCGTCGAAGACCTGGACTATGTGGTTGGCCTGCATCTGCAAGCCACCCTGCTGCTGACCCAGGCCTGCCTGCCCGCCATGCGCGCGGCACGCTTTGGCCGCATCGTGAACATGGCCTCGCGCGCGGCGCTGGGCAAGCCGGAACGCGTGGTGTATTCCGCCACCAAGGCCGGCCTGATCGGCATGACCCGCACGCTCGCGATGGAACTCGGCGGCGACGGCATCACGGTCAATGCCGTGGCGCCTGGCCCGATTGCGACCGACCTGTTCCGCAAGAGCAACCCCGAAGGCAGCGAGCAGACCAAGCGGATCCTCGCCAGCATCGCGGTCAAGCGCATGGGCACCCCGGAAGACGTGGCTCGCGCCTCGATGTTCTTCCTGTCGCCGGAGAACGGCTTCGTGACCGGCCAGGTGCTTTATGTGTGCGGTGGCACCACCCTCGGCGTCGCACCCGTGTAGTCCCGCGGCGTGACCGGTGCAAAACGCGCACCCGTCATCACGCCGCAGCATTTAGTCCGTAGAAAACTAAAAAAGATGACCCGCGCCACAAGCGCGGGCTTACAGCGATTTATCCTGGAGCAAACATGAAATCCCATTCCCAAGCTCGCACCCCGCACAACAGCGCGCGCCGTCGCCTGCTGGCTGCCGGTGTGGCATTGGCCGCCACCTTCGGCGGCATGACCAGCGCAGCCTACGCGCAAGGCAACTATCCGACCAAGCCGATCACCATGATCGTGCCGTTCTCGGCCGGCGGCACCACCGACATCCTGGCGCGCATCGTCGGCCTGCAACTGGGCAAGGCGCTCGGCCAGCCGGTGGTGATCGACAACCGTCCGGGCGCGGGCGGCAACATCGGCGCATCGATCGCGGCCAAGGCTCCGGGCGATGGCTACACCCTGTTCATGGGCACCATCGGTACCCATGCCATCAACCAGTCGCTTTACTCCAAGCTGCCGTTCGATCCGGTCAAGGATTTCGCGCCGATCTCGCGCGTGGCGATGGTGCCGAACATCGTGGTGGTGAACCCCAAGGTGCCGGTCAACAACGTCAAGGAACTGATCGCCTACGTCAAGGCCAACCCGGACAAGCTGTCGTACGGTTCGTCGGGCAGCGGCTCGTCGATGCACCTGTCGGGCGAGTTGTTCAACTCGATGACCGGCCTGCATATCCAGCACATCCCGTACAAGGGCAGCGCCCCGGCGGTCAACGACCTGCTGGGTAACCAGATCGGCCTGATGTTCGACAACATGCCGTCGTCGTACCCGCACGTGAAGGCCGGCAAGCTGCGCGCTATCGCCGTGACCTCGGCCAAGCGCTCGCCGGCACTGCCGAACGTGCCGACCGTGGCCGAATCCGGCGTGCCGGGCTATGAAGCGACTTCCTGGTTCGCGTTGTACGCCACCGGCGGCACGCCGCAGCCGATCGTCGATCGCTTGAATGCGGAAGTGGTGAAGATCCTGGCCATGCCGGAAGTGAAGAAGCAGATGGCCGACCAGGGCGCGGAGCCGCATCCCGAGAAGCCGGCCGAACTGGCCGCTTTCATGAAGACCGAGACCGCCAAGTGGGCCAAGGTGGTGAAGGCTTCGGGCGCCACGGTGGACTGATCGATCCCCGCACGGTTGCCCCGGCCCGGACTTCTGGCCCGGGCCGATGACAGTAAAAAGGCCGGCCCTTCGGGGTCGGCCTTTTTACGTGCGCTTGATGTGTGGACGCGCTCAGGGCAGAAAAAAGCCCGCGGTAGGTTGCGGGCCCAATCCTGGCCCACACACAGGGCAGGAGGAGACAGGGGGGAAACATTGGCAGGAGACGGTGCACGGCGCACGCGGCGCATCAGCCGTCAGGCCAGGCTGTACTTGACAACCTGTTCTTCCACGCCCACAAAACGCACCAGCTGACGCAAGCCGCTGGCGTACTCCTTGATATGGTGCCCGTCCGGCGTATCCGGCAGGCGGTAGTACACGGGCATCGTTGTAGCCGACGCGGGCTGGCTGGCGGCTTGGGGCCCATCGGCCTCCCACGGGACATCCCGGTCTTCGGCGAAATCTGTTCGTCCTGGCATGGACCACTCCTGGTGAATGACTGGCATGGCTGTGCCGTGGCCGAGAACCGGCAACAGGCATGCGGAATGACTATGTCTGCAAATGTATTGCACCCTGCCGAAAAATGCTATTTAGCATTTTTTAGATCTGCATCAGCGTTGTCGTTGCCTTGTCATTTTTCGTGTGTCCAACAGCCGGAAATTGGCGGTATCCGTGGGCAGCAGCCCTGGCGGGGCCGGGCTTTGCGCTACCATAGGCGCTCGCCACCCAAAGCCATGGCGGCAGCCATATGCCGCCACCGGGCGACCGGCCTCCACGTCACGCTTCCCGCATGTCCGTTCAGCACGCACTCCTGACCTCCCTTCTGGAAAAACCGTCTTCCGGCTACGAGCTGGCTCGCCGCTTCGACCGCTCCATCGGCTATTTCTGGCATGCGACGCATCAGCAGATCTATCGGGAGCTGGGCCGCATGGCCGAGCACGGCTGGATTGCCGCGGATGAGGGGGAGGGTGACGCCAGGAATCGCAAGAAGGTCTACTTCGTGCTGCCGCCAGGGCGCGACGAACTGGCGCGCTGGGTGCTGGCGCCTACCGCCGGCCTGGACGTGCGAGATGAAATCCTGGTGAAGCTGCGCGCCGATGCTGTCGTGGGCCCGCTCGGGCTGAGGCCGGAGATGGCGCGGCTGATCGGCCTGCACCGCGAGCGGCTCGAGACCTATCGCCAGATCGAGCGGCGCGATTTCTCCGCCGCGCAGCCCACGCGCGCGCAACAGGTGCAGCACGCCCTGCTCAAGCGCGGCATCCGGTATGAAGAGGATTGGGTGTCGTGGGCCGAGGAATTGTTGCCGCTGCTGGATAAGCAGGACGACGCGGCCTGAAGTCGCGCCGGGCGATCGCGCCCGGCGGATGGGAAATGCGTGGAAACGGGCGGCAATAGGGGGATCGGACAGGTGGCCAGGCGCTGCGGCGCGCTGGCCACCGTCAACAACGCGCTCAGGCCAGGTCGGCCGCCGTCGCGCCGTTGGCGTAAGCCGCTGCCGGGGCCAGCCCAAGGCGGCGGCGCGCCAGCGCGTATTCCTCTGCAAAGCGGCGCACCAGTTCGGCGGCCGGCACCACGCGCTTGATGGCGCCCACGCCCTGGCCAGCGCCCCAGATGTCTTTCCAGGCCTTGGCGCTGCCCGAACCGAAGTTCATCTTGGACGGATCCGATTGCGGCAGCGCTTCCGGATCGAGCCCGGCATTGACGATGCTCTGGCGCAGGTAGTTGCCGTGCACGCCGGTAAAGAGGTTCGAGTAGACGATGTCCGACGCCGTGCTGTCGACGATCATCTGCTTGTAGCCGGCCTGCGCGTTGGCCTCTTCGGTGGCGATAAAGGCCGAGCCCACATAGGCCAGGTCGGCGCCTGCGGCCAGCGCCGCGAGGATGCCGTCGCCGCTGGCGATGGCGCCCGACAGCAGCAGCGGGCCGTCGAACCACTCCCGGATTTCATGCAGCAGTGCAAACGGCGACAGCACGCCGGCATGGCCCCCTGCGCCCGAGGCGACCGCGATCAGGCCGTCGGCGCCCTTCTCGATGGCCTTGCGTGCGAAGGTGTTGTTGATGATGTCGTGCAGCACGATGCCGCCATAGGAGTGCACGGCATCGTTGACTTCCTTGCGCGCGCCCAGCGAGGTGATGACGATCGGCACCTTGTAGCGCACGCACAGTTCCAGGTCGTGATCGAGCCGGTCATTGGACTTGTGCACGATCTGGTTGACCGCGAACGGTGCCGACGGGCGGTCCGGATGCTTGGCGTCGTGCTCGGCCAGCTCGGTGGTGATGCGGTCCAGCCAGTCGTTGAGCACCGGGCCAGGGCGTGCATTGAGCGCCGGGAATGAGCCGACCACGCCGGCCTTGCACTGGGCGATCACCAGGTCGGGGTTGGAGATGATGAACAGCGGCGAGCAAACCACCGGCAGCGAAAGACGGTTCTGGAGAATGGCGGGAAGTGACATGGCGTTTCTGCGAGAGTGAATACAGTGGAACGGATAGGGATACGGGAAACGGCGATGCGCTCAGGCGCTGGCGCCCTGCAACACGGATTTCTGGCTGGCGAGGCGGGCGCCCATGGCGGCGGCGAGCGCGTCCAGGCCGCTCTTCGGGCGGACCATGACTTCGAAGTCGTCGATCTTGCCGGCGTCGTTAAAACGAATCATGTCGATGGCCTTGACGGATTTGCCATCGACCGTCGCGCTGAACTCCAGCACCACGCTGCGCCCGTCGTCGCTGACAAACGTGCGGTGGTAGCGGAAGTCCTGGAACACCTGGTTGACGGATTCCAGCACCATGCGCAGGGCAACGCGGCCCGGGTACGGCGTGTGGGCGACGGGCGAGTGAAAAACCACTTCGTCCGCCACGATGCTGTCCAGGTCGGACATGGAATGGGTGGCGATCATGCGGTGCCAGATGGCTAGCGAGGCCTGCGCCGCCGCTGACAAGGTTGCTTGGGTCACGGTGTCTCCTCCGGTTGGGCCGAGGGCGTGGGAGTCGCCCGTTGCGGCACGCTGCGCAACGCTTGCCCGTGGCCCCTCAGGGGCTACGGCAGCGGCGGCTTACACATCGCTATGCAACTGGTTGCATAGCGATGTGTGAAAGGTAGCAGCAGACGACGGCAAATGCAATGGCCTGACGTTGCGAGGGCAGGAACCGGTGCGTTCCGGATTGCCGGATGAGGCCCGCCCGTGCTTGGGCAGCGGTCAAACGAACTCTGTCTTTTGTGGCGACTTGTCTACAATAGCGGCATTGCCGAAAACCAATGCAGGAGCGCGAGTGAGTACTGACATGAGCGCCAACGGGCCCTCCCCCGACCTGTTCGATGCGGACCTGGAGGCCTGGCGGAAGCAGCCCGAGCGAGCCTTCGATGGCTGGCTGGCCAGCCACGGTTTTCGCCATGGCACGGCTGTGGTGTACCGCGCGATGTGGGGCAAGCTCTTGCGCTGGTCGGGCGAGCGCGGCTTGGCGCCGCTGTCCTGGTCGGCGGAGCAGATCGGGGCCTTCCTCGATGAGCAGGATCTGCACAAGCATCACCGTTACCGCTACACGCGGCTGATCGAGCGTGTCTTCCACCATCTATCGCTATTGCAGGACGGCTTGCACAACCCGGCCAGCCAGGCGGTGCGCGCTCACCTCGCCGAAGGCGAGAACGATCCGACCGCCTTCTTGCTGCCCGCCGAGCGCGATGCCCTGATTGCCCGCGTGCTGGCACCGGCGGCCCTGGCGGCCGGGCAGGACGGCGCCGCGCTGTCGGCCACCCAATGGAAGCGCGCCCGCGATACCGCACTGGTGGCCGTGTTGCTGGGCGCCGGCCTGAAAGTGGGCGAAGCGCGCGGCCTGGGCATCGACAGCATCGCCGAGGACGCCGCCAGGCTGCGCCTGGTGCGCGCCGACAACGGCCGCGCGTACGAGGCGCCGGTCTTTGCCTTCGCGCGGGCGGCGCTGCTGGCCTGGATGGAAATCCGCTCCCGTACCGGCACGCTGGGCAACCTGGTGTTTCCGGCCATGCCAAGCGGGCGGCACTTGCACGCGGCCTCGCTATACCGCCGTGTGGAGATCCTGCTCGACGAGGCTGGCGTGCTGGCGGGGCGCAGCGAGCGCGCGTCGCCGCAGACGCTGCGCAATACCTGCGGCGCACTGCATTTCGAGGCCGGAGCCGGCCCGGCCGAGGTGGCGCAGTGTCTCGGCATGCGCGACCTGGAGTCCGGCTGGCGCTTGCGTGCCGCTTTTGAGGCCTGGCAGGCACGTGCAGGGCTGAAACCGGTGCGCCGTGCCGGTGACACAGGCGCGACAGATGTGGCCTGCTATGCTTAGCCGCCCTCTTTCAACCTCTTTCAATCTGTTTCGATCCGATGCGGGCAACCCTGGCGGGGCGTGCCTGCCGCCCGCCAGGACAGCGCCGCGATATTGCAGCCTGAAGCATGGATTTCGCTTGTTGCATCGTGCGCCCTGTCCTGGCGCCTGTTACGTCTCTTTTCACAACTATTTGATGAATCGCTATGTCTGAAACCTTGCTGCTCACGGGAGCCACCGGTTATATCGCCTCGCACACCTGGGTCGCCTTGCTCGAGGCCGGCTATCACGTGATCGGCCTGGATAATCTCTGCAACAGCAATCGCGTCGTGGTCGAGCGTCTTGCGCAGATTACCGGCCAGCGCCCGCATTTTGTCGAAGGCGACGTGCGGGACCGCGCTTTGCTGGACCGTTTGTTCGCCGAACACCGGATCTCGGGCGCGATTCATTTCGCGGCACTCAAGGCGGTGGGGGAATCGGTCAGCAAACCGCTGGATTATTACGACAATAATCTCAATGGCCTGCTCACCCTCTGCTCGGCCATGAACACGGCTGGCGTGAAGCAACTGGTGTTCAGCTCTTCCGCCACCGTTTATGGCAATCCGCATGCGGTGCCGATCCTGGAGGACTTTCCGCTGTCGGCGACCAATCCGTATGGCCAGACCAAGCTGATGAGCGAGCAGATCCTGCGTGACCTGGAACTGTCGGATCCCGCCTGGCGTATCGCCTACCTGCGCTATTTCAATCCGGTGGGCGCGCACGAAAGCGGGCTGATCGGGGAGGACCCGGGTGGTGTGCCGAACAACCTGATGCCTTATGTGGCGCAAGTCGCCGGCGGGCGCCGCGAGAAGCTGCAGGTGCACGGTGGCGACTATCCCACGGTCGACGGCACCGGTGTACGCGATTACATCCACGTCTGCGATCTGGCAGCCGGCCACCTTGCGGCCCTGGTCTACCTGCGTGACCAGCAGCAGTGCCTGACGGTCAATCTCGGCACGGGCCGGGGCTACAGCGTGCTGGAAGTGGTCGCGGCCTACCAGCGCGCCAGCGGGCGCCCGGTGCCCTACGTGATCGGGGACCGCCGCCCTGGCGATATCGCTTCGTGCTACGCCGACCCCGCGTTGGCGCAACAGCTGATCGGCTGGCGCGCGCAGCACGACATCGATCGCATGTGCGAGGATTCCTGGCGCTGGCAGTCGATGAACCCGCTGGGGTTTGCCGGCTAAGCTGCCTGGCGCGGACGCGCGGGCACGTAGGCAAGCGGGGCGCGCAGCCGTTATCTGCGTGCCCGGTTTCTCCGGCGTGTCGAGGCGAGGACAGGGCAGCAGGTAATAAAGACGGCCGGGCAAATGCCCGGCCGTCTTCAGGAGTCCTGCGGGCTCGCGGCGCAGTCGGCCGCCATGCCCGGCGTTGCGCCCGACTTTAGCGAATCAGGAAGTCCTCGATGGTCTTGCCCGCGGCCAGGGCCTGGGTCAGCCAGCCCGGACGCTTGCCGCGGCCAGTCCAGGTATTGCCTGCGCTGTCGCGATAGCGAACCGGTACCTTGCGGGTTGCCTTCTTGCCGGCGGCGGGCTTGGTGCCGAAGCCAAGGTCGTCCGCGGTCAGTCCATATTGGTCGATTTTCTGGCGAATATCGGCGATGACGGAAGCCTGCTCGCGGGCCTTGATTTCCTCGGCCTGCTTTTGAAGTTCGCTGATTTTCTGAACAATTTCCTGATAAGTCGCCATTACGAGCCTCGATTTACTGGGTGAGCATGATGAACCGGATGAATTATAACGGCCGCAAGCGATCCTGCAAACGCTTTTAACCCCGATGGGGAGAATTCTGATAAATCATCTGCTCCATCTAATTAATGAACTTCCGCGCAGGTCGCCGGTCATCGATGGGGCCGGATTTTCCGGCGTGGTGCCCACTTTGGCGGCTCGCCGAAATCCATGCGTGGCGCAGATTCGGTTTTTTACACTCGCGCTGCGCAATAACCCTTCCCCTCGTAATGGCGAGGGTCATAAAGTGCTTTTGCTGCAACAATGCCGATCCGATTTCAGTTTGAGCGAACCTTCATCCGTATCCGACATGCTTGACGACTCGATTAACGTCGGCGCCGCTTCCCGGCGCGTCCCCGTAGAGCTGGCAAAAGCCTATCGCCTGCTGAATCACGGCCCGGTGACGCTGGTCACCAGCGCCCATGCTGGCCGGCGCAACGTGATGGCGGCATCCTGGGCCATGCCGCTGGATTTCCAGCCACCGAAAGTGGCGGTGGTGATCGACGCCAGCACGCTCACGCGCGAGCTGGTGGATGCCTGCGGTGAGTTCGCGCTGAACATACCCGCGCGTGGGCAGGCTGCCGCCACGCTGGCAGTGGGCTCGCGTTCCGGCCGCGAGCAGGACAAATTCGCCGCTGCGGGACTGTCCACGTTCGCGGCGGCGGAAATTGCCGCGCCGTTGGTGGCCGGCTGCCTCGCCTGGCTGGAGTGCCGCGTCATTCCCGAGCCAGCCGTGGCTGGCCGCTACGACTTGTTCATCGCGGAAGTGGTGGCCGCGTGGGCAGACTCCGCTGCATTTTCAGAGGGTAGATGGCATTTTCCGGACGCTGAGTGCCGCTCAATGCACTATCTGGCTGGTGGCGCTTTTTTTGCCACGGGAGAGGGTTTTCAGGTAGTGCCAGGAGAGCGCGAATGAGCAGGGCGAGGGCGCTGCGCCGCGGCCGTCCCGCCATGAGCGGTCTGGCGTGGCGGGCACGGCACCCGGCTCAAGGAATCGCGGGGCACCGCCGTTATCTGCCCTGAGCGGGTCGCTGGGGTGTCGATCCGCCGGGCCGGGGCCGGTGGAGGCCTTGCGCATTCCTTACCGTATCGGGTGCTTCATGTCTTTCCATAACAATATCCAGATCAAAACTCTGCTGCGCGGCGCAATGGCAATGTTGTCGCTTCTTCTGATGCTGGTTGGCGGCGTTGGCCTGTATGGCATGTCGCACAGCAACGAGGCGCTTCAGGAAACCTATGGCAACCAGCTAGCCTCCTCGCAAGCGCTGGGCGAGGCCATGCTTGGCATGACGCGCATGCGCCTGGCCCTCGATCGCGGCGTCATGCCGGGAGAGGGAGATGATGCCAAGGCGGTGGTGGACCGTTCGATGGTATTCGTCGACAGTGCCGAGGCGGCCTGGAAGCGATACTCTGCGCTACCGCAGGACGCTGAAGAAAAGGCACTGGCCACCGAGTTTGGCCGCAAGCGCCAGGAATTCATGGAAAAGGGCATCCTGCCCCTGCAAAAAGCCTTGAAGGAGAACAACGCGGACGCGGCACTCAAGGTTGCCAAGAAAGACTTGCCCGATCTGCAGCGCAGCATGGCAACGGCCTACGAGGCACTGCAGGCATTCCAGTACCGTACCGGCGAGTCCAATTTCAATGACGCGCAAGCTGGCTTCCGGCATGTGCGCGTGCTCTGCTTCCTGCTGATCGCCTTTGGCCTGGTGGTGGCCGCGCTGTGCACGACCACCCTGCAGCGGGCCATCGTCCGGCCGGTGGAGGAGGCCTTGGCGGTCTTCGAGCGTATCGCAGCGGGTGACCTGACCTCGCGTATCACCAATGTGTCGCGCAATGAGGTGGGCCGCATGATGCAGGCACTGGTCGCCATGCAGGAAAGCCTGTCGAACATCGTCTCGCAGGTGCGCGGCGGCACCGACTCGATCGCCTCGGCCACGCAGCAGATCGCCACCGGCAATCTCGATTTGTCGCAGCGTACCGAAGAGCAGGCCTCGTCGCTGGAGGAGACCGCCGCCAGCATGGAAGAGCTGACTTCGGCCGTGCGCCAGAATTCGGACAACGCGCGCCAGGCCGGCGTGCTGGCCACCGATGCCTCGCAGATCGCGCTCAAGGGTGGCGACGTGGTGGGCCGCGTGGTTGATACGATGAACGAGATCAATGGCTCGTCACGCAAGGTGGTCGAGATCATTGCCGTGATCGAAGGCATTGCCTTCCAGACCAACATCCTGGCGCTGAATGCCGCGGTGGAAGCCGCGCGTGCCGGCGAGCAAGGCCGCGGCTTCGCGGTGGTGGCAGGCGAGGTGCGCACCCTGGCGCAGCGCTCGGCCGCCGCCGCCAAGGAGATCGAGGCGCTGATCAGCGAATCCGGCCAGCGCGTGGAAAGCGGCACCAAGCTGGTCGCCGAAGCCGGCCAGACCATGGGCGAGATTGTCAACGCGGTCAAGCGCGTCACCGACATCATGAACGAGATCAGCGCGGCCACGCAGGAACAGACCAGCGGCATCGAGCAGGTCAACCAGGCGGTCACGCAGATGGATCAGGTCACCCAGCAGAATGCCGCGCTGGTGGAAGAGGCCGCGGCGGCAGCCGGCGCCCTGGAAGAGCAGGCGCAGAAGCTCAATGGCGTGGTGTCGGTGTTCCGTCTTTCCGGCAGCCACGTGATGGCAGCGCAGCCGCCGGCAACGCGCGCGCCCGTGGCCGCCAAGGCCGCGGCGAGCAGTTCACCCGGGCGCCAGCCGGCCATGCCGGCGCGTCCGCGCACGCCGGTCCAGCGCCAGGCACGCGCGGCACGTCCGGCCGTCCCGGCAATGGCTACGGCCAACGCTGGCGGCGACGACTGGAGCGCGTTCTGAGCCATGGTTGAACGTTTGCCGCCGTTTTCATCACCGGGGAAGCGCGTGTGATGCGATGATGCGGGGTTTGCGCCCGCATCGCCTGGATCGTCGCGCCATCGCCCCCAATTTTTGCGCAGCTTCCTTATTGACATGAGTGCTAGCCTTCTGCTGCTCGCTGCCCTATCCGGCCTCGCGGTCGGGTTGGGGATACGTGCAGCCAAGCCGGACCGGGAGCTGCCTAGCGGGCCGGCCCGGTCGCTGCAATGGGCGGTCTTGCTGCTCTCCCCTGCTTCCGTAGGCCTGCCGTTATGGGTTGCGCTGGGTTCCGGCAGCCTGCGCGTCACGCACGACGTGTCGCAGGCCGCGGTGGCACTCGCCGCGACGGCCGCACTCACGCTTGCCTTTCCCTGGCTGCGCCGCAACGTGCCACTGCGTGGTGCTGCGCTGGCGATGACACTGGCCGGCGCCGGCGTGGTGGTGGCTGCCGGCATGCGCCTGAGCACCCTGTGCGGCGAGGCCCCGCACCCGTCCGCCCTGTGCCTGGATCCCGGCAGGTTCATGCCGCCGGCCTGGATGGCGGCAGGCGCGCTGCTTTTGCTGCCGCTGGGATTCTTCGCCCTGCGCCGCGCCAACTTGCCCGGATGGCGGCTGGCCAGCAGCGGCAGTTTCGCAAGCCCGCAGAGCCATGCGCTGGACGAGATGTTCGAGGACCATCCGGCCGGTACCGGTGGCATCGCCGGCAGCGGTGGGCCGACGGTACCGATGCGGCGCCGTGGCCGTATCCCGGGCCGCCTGACCGTGCGAGCGACCGCGCGCGGGCATGGCACGGTCGGGGAGTACAGCGTCAGCACGGACCTTCCGGACCGCACCGGCTTTGCGCGCTGGCTCGACCAGTCGATCGCCCAGGCGCGCCTGGCCGAGACCAGCTGCGCCGTGCTGCTGGTGCATATCGCCGATTTTCGCGAGGTCGATGAGGTTTTCGAGGTCCGCGCCGACGATATCCTGGCACAGGATGCCGGGGCGCTGGCCCAGGCAGCGCTGGAGCCGCACGACTTCCTGGCGCGCCTGGCGCGGGACGAATTCGCGGTCGGCGTGCCGGAGATGGTGCACCAGAGCCGCGCCAATGAGCTGGGCGCGCGCCTGCTGGGCTCGCTCGCGGAGTTCGTGGCCGCGCGTGGCCTGCAGATGCAGATCGGCGTGAACATCGGCATTGCCATCTACCCGCGCGATGCGCAAACCTCCGAGGCCCTGATGCAGGCGGCACGCGTGAGCCTGAGCGAGGCGCGCGAGAGCGGCTCGAACCAGGTGCGCGTATTCAACTCGGCAGCCGGTGAACGCGCCCGGCGCATGCGGGTGATCCGCCGCGACCTGTGGCTGGCCATCCAGGACGATGGCCTGGCCTTGCAGTACCAACCGAAGTTCGACGTGCGCCAGCGTACCGTGATCGGCGCCGAGGCCCTATGCCGCTGGCGCCATCCGACCCTGGGGCAGGTCAATCCCGCCGAGTTCATCACGGTGGCGGAGCAGTCCGGCCAGATCGACAAGCTCGACGACTGGGTGATCGCCACGGTCTGCCGGCAGATCCGACAGTGGCAGGACGACGGCATCCCTGTGGTGCCGGTGGCCATCAACGTCTCCGGCTTGCGCTTTGCCAGCCGCGACTTCCCGCAGTACCTGCTCGAGCAGATCCACCAGCATGACATCCCGCCATCGGCTGTCACGCTCGAGATCACCGAGACCGCGGCGATGAAGGACATCGCCCAATCGCTGGAGACGCTGCTGGAGCTGCAGGCGCTGGGCATCCACGTGGCGCTGGACGACTTTGGCAGTGGCTATTCAAGCCTCGGTTATCTCAAGCGCTTGCGGGTCGGGACGCTGAAGATCGATCGGACCTTGATTGGCGGGCTGGATGTCGATGCGCAGGGCAGGGCCATTGTCGGGTCGATGGTGGCGCTGGCGCACGAGCTGAAGATGCGGGTGGTGGCCGAAGGCGTGGAGTCGCATTCGCAACTGGATATCCTGGCGGGGATGGGGTGTGACGAGGCGCAGGGGTACTTGCTGTCGCATCCCTTGGACCCGGTCACGTTTGCCAATTTGTTATCGGGAGCGTGAGGAGAATCGGCCGATTTGGGCGATTCGGGCGAATGACGCCTCGCCGTCAAACCTCACTTTCTGGGCGTGAACGGCTCCGGTAACGCGCCTCCAGGCGGAAACAACGCCAAAAGCCGGGTAAACCGCCCGCTCTCAGGCACCAGCAAGGCAAACCGGGTCTCGCAATGATGCCCTGTAACGGCCCCAAGCCGGCGCAACTGCTGGCTGCAACTAACCAGCGACGGCAGCCCGCGCGGCAGGTAGATGCTCGCCAGCAGCGCCTCCGGCTCGATCCGCGTGCGGCCATGAAAGCGCGCCAGCTGCATCAGCAGCTCATCCGACATGCCGGCCTCGCTGCTGGTGTCCAGGTGCAAGGGCAGGCCAATGGCGTCGCGATTGGCCACGGTCTGCACGTCCCGCCAGTTCAGAGGCATGGGCCCGTCGCTGAGCACCGGCGCGAACAGCACTGAAGCCAGCAGCTGCAGGGTATGCGGCAGCGCCTCGGCGGTGGTCGGCACGATGGGCCCGCAGCCGCTGGCGGCATGTGGCAGGCCGTCGACCAGCAATGTGAGCACAAGGCGATCGGGATGGCGCAGGGAGCGCAGGCGTTGGGCGGTGGTAGCGTTGATCTGCCGCTCCACGATCACAAGCTGCGCATCGGCCGGCTGGCGCGGGCGCCGCGATACCCAGTGCAGGCATCCACCAAAATCCGGCAGCGACGCCAGCAATGCGTCCGGGGCGCCCTGGACGAAGACGGTGAGCTTGTCGGGTTGGCGCGGGTCAGGGGTATCCCGTTTGCTCCACTGCGGGCCTGGCAAGTTCGACATGATCACGTTCCGATGGTATTGCAGTGCCTCAGTCGCGGGTAGCGCAGGCGTGCCATGGCCCGCCGGTGCGCGGGCCATTTTACGGCGAGGCCGTAGTATGCCCACCCGCCGCCGCCAGATGCACCCCATGCTCGTGGGGTAACAAATGCCACAAATCCCGCCGATCGACGCAACCGTGCTACGGATTCGGCCGCCGCTGCCGATATGCCCCAAAGGGGCGTTGTTTGCACCGGCCACGCCAGTCGCGCATCGCCGCACACCGCAGCCCCGTCCGCAGGAACATCGGTCCACCGTGCCAGAACCCCGGCTTGTGGACTCACCATCGTGCTGTCAACGGAGCCGCTATGTCTTTGCCTCATATTCTAGTCGTCGATGATTCTCCCTCCTTGCGCCGCATGATCGGCGCCTGCCTGCGCGCGGGGGGCTACGCCGTGTCCGAAGCCGCCGACGGCGACGAGGCGCTGGCGCTGGCCCTCGACGCTGACTTCGGCATGCTGGTGACCGACCAGGTGATGCCGGGAACGGACGGCCTGACCCTGATCCGCACGCTGCGTGCGAAACCTGCCTATGCCGCCATCCCGATGCTGATGCTGAGCACCGAGGCCGACAGCCAGGTGCGCGAGCAGGCTCGCGTGGCCGGCGCGTCCGGCTTCCTGGCCAAGCCGTTCGATCCGGATCAGTTGATGGAAGCCGTGAATGCGCTGCTAGACCCCTCCAAGGTAGGGTAAATGCCTTGGCATTGTTGCCCTTCAGTCACGTCCAGGACTGCCGTTAAGAGGTAAACGATATTCGTGCCTCGTCGCAGGCTGAGTCTCGGCCTGGCTGCCCGCCCGCGGGCCGGCCGGCTGCGGCTTTGGCAGCGCCGCATGGCCGGTCATTGCAGCGGGAGCCAGCAAATGAAAGCCGGGAACAAGACAGAGGGCGCGGGGGAAGAGTTCCTCGCGTTCAGGTTGGGCGGCGAGGAGTACGGCGTCGACATCCTCAAGGTGCAGGAGATCCGTGGCTATGAGAACGTCACGCAGATTGCCAATGCGCCCGCCTATCTCAAGGGCGTGGTCAACCTGCGCGGGATCATCGTCCCGATCATCGACCTGCGCATCAAGTTTCGCCAGGACAAGGTCAACTACGACCAGTACACGGTCGTGATCATCGCCGACCTGCACGATCGCACCACCGGCATCGTGGTCGACGGTGTGTCCGACGTGCTGACGCTGGCGCCGGGCCAGATCCGGCAGGCACCCCAGCTCTCCGGCGAGACGGATTACATCCGCGGCATCGGCTCGGTCGAAAGCCGCATGCTGATCCTCGTCGACATCGAGAAATTGCTAGACACCGAAGAACTCGCGGCCATCGAGGCAGCCGCGGCCAGCTGAGGCGGCCGCACGTAGCGAGAGCCCGATCCATGCAGTCTTCCATTCATGCGAAATAATCAACCCGTTACCTCCCGAGAGTACAAGCTCTCCGCAGACGATTACCTGATCTCCAGGACCGACCTGAAGGGTCGCATCACGTTCGCCAACCGCGCCTTTATCGAGGCCAGCGGATTCGCGGCCGAGGAATTGCTCGGCGCCGCGCACAACCTGGTCCGCCATCCGGACATGCCGCCGGAGGCATTCGCCGACCTGTGGAAGACCATTCAGGCCGGACGCTCGTGGGTCGGCATCGTCAAGAACCGCCGCAAGGACGGTGATTTCTACTGGGTCAGTGCCACGGTGACACCCACGGTCGTCGACGGCCAGCTGGTGGGCTATACCTCGGTGCGTTCGATGCCGCAGCGCGAGCAGGTCGAGGCAGCAGGCGCCGCTTACGCACGCCTGCGCGAGGGCGGCGGCTCGGGCCTGGCCGTGCGCGATGGTGCCGTGGTACGCAGGGGCCTGGCGGGGCTGCCGGCACGCCTGGGCAAGATCACGCTCAAGCGGCGCATCCTGCTGTCGCAGGCGGCGGGCCTGGTGTGGTTCCTCGCGGCGCTGCTGGCCTTCGAGGCGCTGGCCGGGGCAGAAGCCACGAGCCAGTTTCGGCCCTGGTTGTGGGGCGGTTTCGGGCTGGCGGTCGCGTCATCCTTTATCGGCGGCACGCTGCTGCTGGCACGCGTGAACCGGCCGGTGCAGGACATGCTCGACTTTGCCTTGCGCATGGGCGCGGGCGATCTCACCACGCGCCTGGACTACCGCGCGAGCGACGAGGTGGGGGCGCTGGCGCGTGCCATGCGCACGATGCAGCGCAGCTTGCTGTCGGTGGTGGGCGAGATCCAGGAGGGCATGGCGAGCATTTCCACGGCCACGCGCCAGGTGGCCGCGGGCAACAGCGACCTGTCGCAGCGCACCGAACAGCAGGCAGCCTCGCTGGAAGAAACCGCATCGAGCATGGAAGAGCTGACCAGCACGGTGCGCCAGAACGCGGACAACGCACGGCAGGCCAGCGGCCTGGCAGCCAACGCCTCCGAGATTGCCGTCAAGGGCGGCGAAGTGGTGGGCCGCGTGGTGCAGACCATGGACGACATCAACGGTGCATCGAAGAAGATCGTCGACATTATCGGCGTGATCGAAGGCATTGCCTTCCAGACCAATATCCTGGCGCTGAACGCGGCGGTGGAAGCCGCGCGGGCCGGCGAACAGGGCCGGGGCTTCGCGGTGGTGGCGGGAGAGGTGCGCGGGCTGGCACAGCGCAGCGCGAACGCGGCCAAGGAAATCAAGGGCCTGATCGGCGACACGGTGGCACGGGTGGACAACGGCTCGGCACTGGTGGGCCAGGCCGGGCTGACCATGGGCGAGATCGTGCAGGCGGTCAAGCGCGTGACGGACATCATGGGCGAGATCAGCGCGGCGTCCGCCGAGCAGAGCTCGGGCATCGAGCAGGTGAACAAGGCCGTGGCCCAGATGGACGAGGTGACACAGCAGAACGCGGCACTGGTGGAGCAGGCCGCGGCCGCGGCCGGCGCACTGGAAGACCAGGCCGGGCGCTTGCGCGATGCGGTAGCCACCTTCCGCGTCAGCTTGCGCCCTGAAGCACGGCCGGTGCGCGCCCGTCAGGGCGATGCGCTGCATCTGGCGCAAGCCTGAAAAGAGAAAGAGATCAAGCAGTGTCGAGGCAATCGGCCTGAAAGCGTGTTCTAGAAAAAGAAGTAGCGCCTGTCGTGCGCACTGCCGGCAACCCGCCGGCAGCGGACAGATGAGGCCCCGGTCAAGTCATTCAGAAAAAAGAGGTAGTCTGCATGCAATGGTTCAATCAGCTCCGCGTCACGACCAAGCTGGTCGTTGGCTTTCTGGTCGTGTCGCTTATCGGCGCGGTGATGGGTCTGCTGGGCGTCATCAATATGGGACGCATGACGGACTGGACCAGCCGGATTTATCACGGCGACCTGCAGGCGCTCAAGGCGGTGCAGAGCGGCAACATCGACCTGCTCTATTCCAGCCGCGCGCAGATTGCGCTGCTGTCGGCTTCGACCATGGGCGAGCGCGCCGCCGAGAAGGAGCAGATCGAAAAGTCGCTGGTCCTGCTGGACGAGAGCATGAAGCGTGCGCGCCCGGCGTTCGGCCAGCCCGAGGGGATCGCCCTCGTCAAGCAATTCGACACCCTGCTGCCGGCCTACCGTGAGCGCCTGGGCAAGTATGTGGCGCTCGTCAGCAAGCAGCCGCTCGATACCTCGCAGTTTGAAAGCCAGGTCTTTAGCGAAAGCGCCGACCTGATCAAGGATAGCCGCGCGCTCGAAGACGTGATGGCAAGGATGGTCAAGCGACGCGACGATCGCGCGCTGGCCAATATGGACGAAGCACGTGGCGTCTACGAAAGCTCCCGCCTGTGGATGCTGGGCCTGGTGCTGGGCGGCCTGGCCGTCTCCGTGCTGCTGGGCGCCTTCCTGGCCCGTACGCTGTCGCGCCAGCTGGGCGGCGAGCCGGCCTATGCGGTGGATATTGCCTCGCGTATCGCCGAGGGTGACTTTTCGGCCGACGTGAAGCTGCGTGCGGGCGACAAGGACAGCCTGCTGCACGCCATGCGGCAGATGCAGCAGCAACTCTCGGCCATGGTGCGCGACTTCAAGGATTCCGCGGAATCGATCGCATCCGCCTCGCGTGAGATTGCCGCGGGCAACAGCGACCTGTCGCAGCGCACCGAACAGCAGGCGGCCTCGCTGGAAGAAACCGCATCGAGCATGGAAGAGCTGACCAGCACGGTGCGCCAGAACGCGGACAACGCGCGCCAGGCCAGCGGCCTGGCGGCAAACGCCTCCGAGACCGCGGTCAAGGGTGGCGAAGTGGTGGGCCGCGTGGTGAAGACCATGGATGAGATCAACGATGCCTCCAAGAAGATCGTCGACATTATCGGTGTGATCGAAGGCATTGCCTTCCAGACCAACATCCTGGCGCTGAACGCGGCAGTGGAAGCCGCGCGTGCCGGCGAGCAAGGCCGGGGCTTTGCGGTGGTGGCAGGCGAGGTGCGCAGCCTGGCGCAGCGCAGCGCGAACGCGGCCAAGGAAATCAAGGGCCTGATCGGCGACACGGTGGCGCGGGTGGACAACGGCTCGACGCTGGTGGGCCAGGCCGGGCACACCATGGGTGAGATCGTGCAGGCGGTCAAGCGCGTGACAGACATCATGGGCGAGATCAGCGCGGCGTCCGCCGAGCAGAGCTCGGGCATCGAGCAGGTCAACAAGGCCGTGGCGCAAATGGACGAGGTGACGCAGCAAAACGCGGCGCTGGTCGAGCAGGCCGCGGCTGCCGCCGGTTCCCTGGAAGACCAGGCCACGCGCCTGCAATCCTCGGTAGCCAGTTTCCGCCTGGCCGAAACGGATGCCTTTGCCGGCTCGCGCGTGCAAGCGCCGCAGCCCAAGGTGATCGCTGCGCCCAAGGCCAAGCCCAAGCGCATGGAGCCGTCGGCACCGGCCTCCCGCCACGAAGAGTCCGGTCATGCCGAGCCCGCGCCGGTGGACAAGGATGAGCGCGAGGGCGGACGTGATATGCCTGCGCCGGTTACGGCGCGCGCCGCGCGTCCCGCAGCCCTGGTTGCCTCGGAAAGCGGCGACTGGAGCGCTTTCTGACGGCGAACAAGGTGCTCCCACCGTCAGCGGCATAGCCGGATCTGCATATCATGACTACTGAAATCACCCTGGCGCTGCCCGAAGAAGCCGCGGCCAAGCTGCGTGCCGAGTTCGAGCACTTCGTCAAGCTCTCGACCGGGCTGGACAACGAGTTCACGCCGCCCGGCTTCGATGATTTCCTGCGGGCGCGCCTGCTTCACCATGACGGCCCGCTGACCGAGCGTGCCGTCACGCGGCTGCTCTCGGGTGGGGAATACGCCTGGGCCAAGCGCGTGTTCAACAAGCAGTTGCCCAATGCCATGGCGACCCTGATGCGCGACGCGCAGCGCTATGGCTATGGCCTGGCGGTGCGCTACGAGTGGACGCCCCAGGAACGCCTTGCGCACGCCCGTGACTGGTCCCGGCAGATTCTGGAGGACGCCGGGGCCGACCTGGCCTTTACCGATCCCCTGGCATCCCAGCTGGCCACCTCGGCGGTGGATATCCGCACGCTTGAGGAGCAGATGCAGACACCGGCATGGCGCGTCGCGGAAAGCCTGCGCCGCCGGGTCTACGACCTCATGTACATGGTGCAGACTGAGCGCACCGCAGGCACGGCACGCTCGCGGCTGGGCGAGTTGCGTGCGTTGCTGGGGCTATCGATGGACTATGGCACTGTGAGTGCCGAAGAGGCTGCACGCGTGATGGAGCAGGTGGAGCAAACCTGCCCGCATCTGTTCCGCGAAGAGCCCGACGACCTGTTCGCACGGGTGGCGGCATGGCTGCGCAGGGTCCTAGTGCAGTGAGACCGACCCGTCAATAGAGGAATGCGACTAGTACACCCTCGGGCGGGATGACCTAACGCGCCATTTTAGAGCTTTTCCTCTGTTACATACGCGTAACAGTTTTGATGCAAATCACATGACAAGGAGATGTCTGTTACAAACTTTGAATCCCATGTATGTTTCATGCGACATTGCTGTACCCCAACGTAAGAGGGGATTGGCAGTCTGCTCAAATTGCCGATATAACACTGTCAGTCGCACTTACACTCTGTAACATTTGTAACGTTTCAGATAGGTCTGACCAAGCGCAGTTCCGTAGTCGTACGCAGTACCCGTCGAACACGCACTCAAACGATCTGGTCGCCTTCAGCCTTCGGCTGCGGGTAAGCGCCGGACAAGCGGTCGAAGGGCTTTTGGTAGCGGGGAAAAATTGGAAAGCAGTGAAGTTCTCCAGGAGATCAGGGAGGTCAATCTCGCCTATCTGCTGCTCGCGCAACGCCTGGTGCGCGAAAATCATCTGGAAGCCATGTTCAGGCTTGGCGTCAGCAAGGAAATTGCCGACATTCTCGCCAAGTTGACACCGGCCCAGCTTGTCAAACTGGCAGCATCAAACATGGTCCTATGCCGTTTTCGGTTCGACGACCATGCCTTGCTGTCGACACTCACCCATACGGCCAAGAGCCATGATATGCAGCAGATCCATGCTGCGATCCTGCTCGCACGGCAGCCCGTGGAGTCGCTCAATTGACCGCGCTCCTGCAGGCCCCGTCAGCCCGGAGTACCACGGCCACTCCCGTCCCCAATCGCAAGAGCGTCCTGCAGGATGCCAACCAGACCCAGCTCGCCATTGAGCTGATCGGCCTGGGTGCGCGCCTGCAAGTCCTCGAAGCCGAGACCACGCTCTCGCGCGATCGCCTGATCCGCCTCTACAAGGAGCTGCGCGGCGCCTCGCCGCCCAAGGGCATGCTGCCCTTCTCGACCGACTGGTTCACCACCTGGTTGCCAAACATCCATTCCTCGCTGTTCTTCTCGGCCTATCAGTTCATGGTCCAGCAGGGCGAGACGGTTGGCATCCGCGGCGTGGTGGCAGCCTATCGGCTCTATCTTGAGCACGTATCGCTGCTCGAAAGCGAAATTGTCTTAAGTTTCACCCGTGCCTGGACGTTAGTACGGTTTTTCGAGAGCAACATGCTGCAGCTTTCCAGCTGCACCTGCTGCGGCGGGCGTTTCGTTGCGCACGCGTACGAGCCGCATGCGAATTTCGTATGCAGCCTGTGCCGTCCGCCCTCGCGTGCTGGCAAAGCCAAGAAGCTCTCGAAGGACATCGCACCAGCGCAAGCTGTCGCCTGACTGAAATCCTTGGGTCGATAGGGCACTAAGTCTTCAAGTCTTGCCGTCTTCAGTCGTTAAGTCTTAAGACGGACAGACTTCAGGACCCAAGGCTTCAAGGCCCGATAGTCCCAAGGTCTCAGATCCGATGGCAGCCTGCGTGACAGGTGAGCCCTGCCAAGGCAGGCGGTATATCCGCCTGGCTGGAGGGGTGACCCTTGTGCGTGCCTGACGCGTGTTTTTCTGACGGGGAATCAATCGTGCTAGTTGTAATTGGCTTTGTTGTCGTGATAGCGGCGGTGCTTGGCGGATACGCCATGACCGGCGGCCATATGGGCGCGCTTTATCAACCGGCAGAGCTTGTCATCATTGGGGGCGCCGCGGTCGGCGCGTTCATCAGCTCCAATAATGGCAAGGCTATCAAGGCCACCATTCGCGTGCTGCCGACACTGTTTCGCAGCAGCAAGTACAGCAAGGCGCTGTACATGGAAGTCATGGCGCTGCTCTATGTCCTGCTGTCCAAGGCCCGCCGCGAAGGCATCCTGTTCCTCGAGAAGGAAATCGCGGATCCGGCGGCCAGCAGCGTGTTCAGCCAGTATCCGCGCATCCTTGCCGACCCGGGAATGATGGAGTTCCTGACGGACTACCTGCGCATGATGGTCAACGGCAATATGAACGCCTTCGAGATCGAGACCCTGATGGATCACGAGATCGAGACCTTCCGCCACGAGGCCGAGGTGCCAGCGCATGCGCTGACCCGCGTCGGCGACGGATTGCCCGCCTTCGGCATTGTCGCCGCGGTGATGGGCGTGGTGCACGCGCTGGCCTCGGCAGACCTGCCGCCGGCCGAACTGGGCGCGCTGATTGCCCACGCCATGGTCGGCACCTTCCTCGGCATCTTGCTCGCCTACGGCTTTGTCTCGCCGCTGGCGGCGCGGGTCGAGCACCAGGTGGACGAAACCGTGAAGATGTACGAGTGCATCAAGGTCACGCTGCTGGCTTCGCTCAATGGGTATGCACCTCTGGTGGCGGTCGAGTTCGGCCGCAAGGTGCTGTACTCGACCGAGCGGCCATCCTTCCTCGAACTGGACGACCACGTCCGCGAAGTCAAGAGCATCACCTGACGAAGAGGAGCGACAGCGATGAGCAGTGAGCACGGTGCGCACCCCATTGTCGTCAAACGCATCAAGAAGAGCAGCGCCGGGCATCATGGCGGATCGTGGAAGATCGCCTACGCCGACTTCATGACGGCAATGATGGCGCTGTTCCTTGTGCTTTGGCTGCTGAAGGCTGCCCAGCCCAAGGACCTGGTGCAATTGGCAGAGTATTTCCGCACGCCGCTGAAAGTGGCCATTGCGGGCGGCAACAAGAGCAGCTTGTCTTCCAGCGTGATCCCGGGCGGCGGCACGGACGTGACCCGCCAGGACGCGGAGGTCAGGAAGACGCCCGAAGACGCCACGGAAAAGGCCAAGGAACGCCAGGAAGCCGAGCGCCTGCGCTCGCTCAAGAAACGTCTTGAGCAGATCATCGAGAACAACCCGGTGCTGCGCCAGTTCCGCCCCCAGTTGTTGCTCGATATCACCAGCGAAGGTTTGCGCATCCAGATCCTGGATACGCAGAACCGGCCGATGTTCCGTACCGGCAGCGCCGCGGTCGAGCCGTATATGCGCAGCATCCTGCGCGAGATCGGCCCGGTGCTCAACGAGATGCCCAACAAGGTCAGCCTGTCCGGCCATACCGACTCCGCCAACTATTCCAATGGCGAGCGCACATATAGCAACTGGGAGCTGTCCTCCGACCGCTCCAATGCCTCCCGGCGCGAGCTGATTGCCGGCGGCATGAACGAGGGCAAGGTGCTGCGCGTGATCGGCCTGGCCGCGACCATGCCGCTCGACAAGAAGGACGATCTCGCGCCGGTGAATCGCCGCATCAGCATCGTGGTGCTGAACCAGCGCGCGCAGTCTCGGATCGAGGCTGAGAATGCCAGCGCCGCCGAGGTTTCGATCGCAGCAAAGGCCGGTGAAGCCGGCCAGGAAGTGCAGGCAGGCCTGGCGGCCGCCTCCGCCCCCGCAACCGCAGTCGCGCCGGCCGCTTCGGCCGCCCCGGCTGCGGCTGCGCCGGGCAACGCCGCCGCGGCCCCGGCCAAGCCGGGCAGTGTTCAATGAAGACCGCCTGCCATGCCGGCAGCGGGCTTCGCAGCAAAATTCAGTGAGCCAGGACGGTTATGTCTGTCGATATCGATATCACGCAGTTCTACCAGACCTTTTTCGAGGAGGCGGAAGAGCTCCTCGTGGAAATGGAGCAACTGCTGCTCGGGCTGGATCTCGAATCCCCCGATGCGGAAGAGCTCAACGCGATTTTTCGCGCGGCGCACTCTATCAAGGGTGGCGCGGCCACGTTCGGCTTCGCTGCCCTGACCGAAACCACGCACCTGCTGGAAAACCTGCTTGACCGTACGCGGCGGCGGGAACTGGCGTTGTCCCGGACCATCATCGACACTTTTCTGGAAACCAAGGACGTGTTGCAAGATCAGCTCAACGCCTACCGTAACGGTACGGAACCCGATCCGGAAACGCTGGCGCGTATCTGCGCCGTTCTTCAGCAACTGGCGCTCGAGGCTGCGGGCGGCACGCCGGCAGCGGCGCCCGCCCCGGCGCCTGTCGCCGCGGCGGCAACCGTGGCAGCTGCGGCACCTGCGAGCGCCGGCGGCGGCCTGAAGGTGACCCTGGTCAAGGTGTCGCCCTCGGATCAGGCGCTGTTGCGCGAGGAACTCGCCAACCTGGGCGAGATCACTGGCCAGAAGGAAGAGGGCGGCGATCTCACCGTGTGGCTGTCGAGCCAGTGCAGCGCCGATGACATCATCGCGGTGTGCTGCTTCGTCGTCGACGGCGACCAGATCATCGTGGAAGCGGCGGATGCGCCGGCTCCGGCCGCAGCGCCGGCAGCGGCCGAGCCGGTAGCTGCGCCGGCCGCCGCCGCACCGGCGCAAGCCCCGGCCGCGCCCGCTCCCGCCAAGGAAAAAGCCAAGGCACAGCCCGCCGCGGCCGCGCACGCGCAGGAGAACGGCTCCATCCGCGTGCCCACCGAAAAGGTGGACCAGATCATCAACCTGGTGGGCGAACTGGTCATCACGCAGTCGATGCTGGCGCAGACCGCATCCGCGCTCGATCCGGTGCTGTTCGACCGCTTGTTCTCCGGCATGGGCCAGCTCGAGCGCAATGCGCGCGACCTGCAGGAAGCGGTGATGTCGATCCGCATGATGCCGATGGACTACGTCTTCTCGCGCTTCCCGCGCCTGGTGCGCGACCTGGCCGGCAAGCTGGGCAAGCAGATCGACCTGGTCACTTTCGGCAAGGCCACCGAGCTCGACAAGAGCCTGATCGAACGCATCATCGACCCGCTGACCCACCTGGTGCGCAACAGCCTGGACCACGGCATCGAGACACCGGACTTGCGCGTTGCCGCAGGCAAGGAACCCACCGGGCAGCTGATCCTGTCGGCCCAGCACCACGGCGGCAACATCGTCATTGAAGTGAGCGACGACGGCGGTGGCCTGCGCCGCGACAAGATCCTCGCCAAGGCACTGCAGAATGGCCTGCCGGTGTCGGAGAACATCAGCGACGATGAAGTCTGGCAACTGATCTTCGCGCCGGGCTTCTCCACCGCCGAAGCGGTGACCGACCTGTCCGGCCGCGGCGTGGGCATGGACGTGGTCAAGCGGAACATCCAGGAAATGGGCGGCCACGTCGAGGTTACCTCGCGTCCCGGCCAGGGCACGACCACCCGCATCGTGCTGCCGCTGACGCTGGCGATCCTGGACGGCATGTCCGTCAAGGTGGGCGCCGAGACCTTCATCCTGCCGCTGAACTGCGTGATGGAGTCGCTGCAGCCCAAGCCGGAAGACGTGCACACGGCCGCCAACAACGACCGCGTGATGCATGTGCGCGGCGAATACCTCCCGCTGCTGGAACTGCACCGCGTGTTCAACGTGGCCGAAGCCGTGCACGAGCCGACCCAGGGCATCGCCGTGATCCTGCAGGCCGAAGGCAAGCGCTTCGCGCTGCTGGTGGACCAACTGATCGGCCAGCACCAGGTCGTGCTGAAGAATCTCGAAACCAACTACCGCAAGGTGCCTTGCATTTCCGCTGCCACCATCCTTGGCGACGGCAGCGTGGCACTGATCGTGGACGTCGGCGCGCTGCAGCGCACCGGAGTGCGCCGCCAAGACCCGGCGCTTGCTTAACGCTCAGGAGAACAAGACATCATGGCCGGCATCGGACACATCGATACCCCCGGGAGCGAAGCTTCCGGGCAGGAGTTCCTGGTTTTCACGCTGGGAAGCGAAGAGTATGGCATCGACATTCTCAAGGTGCAGGAGATCCGCGGCTACGACGCGGTGACCCGCCTGGCGAATGCGCCTGACTTCATCAAGGGCGTGACCAATCTGCGCGGCGTGATCGTGCCGATCGTGGACCTGCGCCTGAAGTTCCGCTTGGGCAACGTGCGCTACGACCACCAGACCGTGGTCATCATCCTCAATATCGCCGGCCGCGTGGTTGGCATCGTGGTGGATGGCGTATCGGACGTGCTGACCCTGACCGGCGAAGCCATCAAGCCGGCGCCGGAGTTCGGCGTCTCGGTCTCCAACGATCACCTGACCGGCCTTGGCACTGTCGACGGCCGCATGCTGATCCTGATCGACATCGAGAAGCTGATGACCAGTGCCGAAATGGAACTGGTCGAAGCCGAGCTCGCCTGATCCCGAGCGGATCCGCCTGAGTTCACCAAAGCAAGCCCCAGCAAGACCACGGCCAAAAGCCCCGCAACACATGACGCAGCCTCGCCCAACCGCCTTTGCCGCCGGCCCGCAATCAGCGCAGCCCGCTTCCCTGCGGCGCGACGAGCCGCGTGACTTCCTGCTGACCGAGCGGGACTTCGAGAAGATCCGCGCGATGATTCATCGCCGCGCGGGCATCTCGCTTGGCAGCCACAAGCGAGAGATGGTGTACAGCCGGCTGGCGCGACGGCTGCGCACGCTGCAGCTGGTCGATTTCGGCACTTACCTGGCGATGCTGGACGCCGATGCCGGCTCGGACGAGTGGGAGTTCTTTACCAACGCGCTCACCACCAACCTGACGTCGTTCTTCCGCGAAGCCCATCACTTCCCCTTGCTGGCGGAGCATGCCAAGAAGACCGGCCGGCCCTACTCGGTATGGTGCTCGGCCGCGTCCACCGGCGAGGAACCTTACTCGATCGCCATCACGCTGGCCGAAGCGCTCGGCGATCGCGCCGCCACCGTGCTGGCCACCGATATCGATACCCAGGTGCTGGCCAAGGCCCGCTCCGGTGTCTATACGGCTGAGCAGGTGAACAAGCTCTCGCCGGAGCGGCTCAAGCGCTTCTTCCTCAAGGGCACCGGCCAGCGCGCCGGCGCGGTCAAGGTCAAGCCGGAACTGGCGGGCACCATCAGTTTCGAGCCGCTCAACCTGCTGGCGCCGGACTGGGGGATTCGCGAGAAGTTCGACGCGATCTTCTGCCGCAACGTGATGATCTATTTCGACAAGCCTACGCAGGGCAAGATCCTGGAGCGCTTCGTGCCGCTGCTCAAGCCGCACGGGCTGCTGTTCGCGGGCCACTCCGAGAATTTCTCCTACGTGACGCGCGCCTTCCAGCTGCGCGGGCAGACTGTCTATGAACTGGCGCCGCAGTCGGCCCGGCTGGGAGGATCGTGATGCGCACGCCCCAATTGCCGGAGGCAATCGCCACCCGCAGCTACTTTGACCGTGAATTCGGCAAGCAAGCCATCAAGCTGCTGCCTAACGAGTACTACGTGACCCGCGAAGACGTGGTGCTGACCACGGTGCTCGGCTCGTGCGTAGCGGCATGCATCCGCGATGAGACGGCCGGGGTAGGGGGCATGAACCACTTCATGCTGCCGGATGACGATGGCGTGGGTGCCGACCGGCTGCTGTCCGCGTCGATGCGCTACGGCTGCTACGCGTTGGAGGTGCTGGTCAACGAACTGCTGAAGATGGGCGCGCGCCGCGAGCGGCTCGAAGCCAAGGTGTTTGGCGGCGGCGCGGTGCTGGCCAACATGACCACGCTCAACATCGGCGACCGCAATGCAGAGTTCGTGATCCGTTACCTGAAGACCGAAGGGATCCGGCTGGCCGCGCAGGACCTGCGCGGCCCGCATGCGCGCCGGGTCAGCTATTTCCCGCTTACCGGGCTGGCGCTGGTGCGCCGGCTCACGCGCCAGGACGACCAGGTGGTGGTCGAGCGTAACGAACGCGCGCTGGCACGCGCCATCGCCAGCTCCGCGACGACGCCTGGAAAGGGCGGCGCGGAATTGTTTTCACGGCGTGCGCCATCGGCTGCCGTTTCCTGATACGACAAGGACTTTTTCCAGACATGACTGCGGCCAAGATCAAGGTATTGTGCGTGGACGACTCCGCGCTGATACGCAGCCTGATGACGGAGATCATCAACAGCCAGAGCGATATGGAGGTGGTGGGTACCGCCCCCGATCCGCTGGTGGCGCGCGACCTGATCAAGCGCCTGAATCCGGATGTACTGACGCTGGACGTGGAAATGCCGCGCATGGACGGGCTGGATTTCCTTGAGCGGCTGATGCGCCTGCGCCCGATGCCGGTGCTGATGGTGTCATCGCTGACCGAGCGCGGCTCGGAAATCACGATGCGCGCGCTGGAACTCGGCGCGGTGGATTTCGTCACCAAGCCCAAGCTCGGCATCCGCGACGGCCTGATGGATTACACCGACACCATCGCCGACAAGATCCGTGCCGCGTCGCGCGCACGCATCCGCAGCAACGCACCCGCCAGCGGGGAAGGGGCAGCGCCGGCTACCCCGATGCTGCGCAGCCCGTTGCTGTCCACGGAAAAGCTGATTATCGTCGGGGCGTCCACCGGCGGCACCGAAGCCATCAAGGACTTCCTGATGCCGATGCCGCCCGATTGCCCCGCCGTGCTGATCGTCCAGCATATGCCGGCGGGCTTCACGCGTTCGTTCGCGCAGCGCCTGGACGGCCTGTGCCGGATCACGGTCAAGGAAGCGGAGCACGGCGAGCGCGTGCTGCCCGGCTACGCCTATATCGCCCCGGGCGACTCGCACCTGCTGCTTGCGCGCAGCGGGGCCAACTATGTGGCCCACCTGTCGCAGGAGCCGGCGGTCAACCGCCACCGGCCGTCGGTGGAAGTGCTGTTCGACTCCGCGGCCAAGCATGCCGGCAAGAACGCCATCGGCGTGATGCTGACGGGCATGGGCAAGGACGGGGCGCAAGGCATGCTGCGCATGCGCGAGGCCGGTGCTTATAACCTGGCGCAGGACGAGAGCAGTTGCATTGTATTCGGCATGCCCAAGGAGGCGATTGCCGCCGGTGGGGTGCATGAGGTAGTACCGCTGCACGCGATGAGCCAGCGCGTGATGGCACGCCTGGCCACCTTCGGGACACGCGCGCAGCGAGTTTGACAGGGCACAAGCGCCGGCCCGGCCGCATACCGGCGGGGCCAGCGCAAGTATTGCAGCAACTTTCCACAACTGTATTGGAGCCGTTAGAGTGGACAAGAACATGAAGATCCTGGTGGTCGATGACTTCCCCACCATGCGTCGCATCATCCGCAACCTGCTTAAGGAACTGGGCTTTGCCAACGTCGAGGAAGCCGAAGACGGCGCCGCGGGCCTGGAGAAAGTCAAGGACGGCAGCTTCCAGTTCGTCATTTCCGACTGGAACATGCCGAACATGGACGGCCTGAGCATGCTGCAGGCGATTCGCGCCGAAGGGGCGCTTGCCAAGTTGCCGGTACTGATGGTGACGGCCGAGGCCAAGAAGGAAAACATCATCGCTGCGGCACAGGCCGGCGCGAACGGCTATGTGGTCAAGCCGTTCACGGCTGCGACGCTCGATGAGAAGATCACCAAGATCTTCGAGAAGCTGGCGAAGGAAGGGGCATAAGGTGGGCGACATGTCGACGACTCCGACTCTAAGCAACGAATCTGCCGAGCAGCTGTTCCAGCGCATTGGCGCCCTGACACGGATGCTGCGCGACAACATGCGCGAATTGGGGCTCGACAAGGAAATCGAGCGCGCCGCGCAGGCCATCCCCGACGCGCGTGACCGCCTGAGCTATATCGCCTCCATGACCGAGCAGGCTGCCGAGCGCACGCTGACCGCGGTGGAGCTGGCGCAGCCGATCCAGTCCGGCATGGAGAAACAGGCCGAGGCGCTCGACAAGCGCTGGGAAGCCTGGTTCGAAAAGCCGGTGGAGCTGGGCGACGCGCGCGAGCTCGTGCTCGATACCCGCGCCTTCCTGACGGATGTGCCGCAGCAGGCCCGCGCCACTGGCAGTCACCTGCTCGACATCATGATGGCGCAGGATTTCCAGGACCTGACCGGCCAGGTCATCAAGAAGATGATGGACATGATCCACTCCCTGGAGCAGGAACTGCTGCAGGTGCTGATCGACAATGTCCCGGCCGATCGCCGCGTGGAAGCGCCGCCGACGTTGATGAACGGGCCGCAGGTGAACCCCGAAGGCAAGGCCGACGTGGTCTCCGACCAGTCACAGGTCGACGACCTGCTCGCCAGCCTGGGCTTCTGATCGCCAGGCACGGACCGCGGCGCTGCTAGCGGCGCCGCGCCGTCCCGCGTGCGCCCCTTCCCCGGGGTGCGCTGCCGGAGCGCCCCCGCCGCCAAGGCGAGGGCTGCGCATCGCGCATGCCGGCCCTCCCTCGCGCGCCGCGCGCCCCGCCCAAGCGGCGCCATCGCGCAAACAGCGCCAGAATCCCGGTCCTATTCCAGCTAATGCCCACCGGTTTCCGCTCCGATAATCGATCCTGACGAACGGCCGCATGCCGCTTCGTAACGGAGCGGCCATGTCCGAAGAAAGCGATCTCGAGAAAACCGAACCTGCCTCAGCGCGGCGCCTGGAAAAGGCGCGCGAAGAGGGGCAGGTCGTGCGTTCGCGCGAGCTCGCCACGCTGATCATGCTGATGAGCGGCGTAGTGGGCCTGTCGACGCTGGGCGGCACGCTTGCCAACAAGCTCGATGCCGTGCTGCATGCCAGCCTGGCCTTCGAGCCGGCGATTGCCTTCGACACGACGCGCATGATGTCGCGCTTTGGCATCGCGGTCTGGGAGGGCCTGCTGGCCTTCCTGCCGCTGCTGCTGTTCTTTGGCGCGGCAGCGCTGGCCGGCCCCATGCTGCTGGGCGGCTGGATGTTCTCCGCCAAGTCTTTCGCCCCGGATTTCTCCCGCCTCTCGCCACTCAAGGGGCTGGGCCGGTTGTTCTCCTCGCAGTCGCTGGTGGAGCTGACCAAGGCCATTGCCAAGGCGCTGCTGGTTGGCAGCGTGGCCGGCTGGGTGCTGTGGCGGCGGCTGCCCGAGGCCATCGCGCTGATGAGCGCGCCGATCCACGAAGCGCTGCTGCACATGCTGGAGATGGTGCTGAGTTGCACCGCGATGGTGGCGGGTTCGCTGGTGCTAGTGGCCGCGCTCGACGTGCCCTGGCAGTACTGGACCTTCTACAAGAAGCTGCGCATGACCAAGGAAGAGGTCAAGCAGGAGCACAAGGACAGCGATGGCGACCCGCACATCAAGGCGCGCATCCGCCAGCAGCAGCGTGCCATGGCCAAGCGCCGCATGATGTCCGAAGTGCCGAAGGCGGATGTGGTGGTAACCAACCCCACCCACTTCGCCGTGGCGCTGCGCTACGAAGAAGGCCGCATGAGCGCGCCGCGTGTGGTCGCCAAGGGCAGTGACGCGATTGCCGCGCGCATTCGCGAGATTGCCGTCGAGAACGGCGTGCCGTTGCTGTGCGCGCCGCCGCTGGCGCGCGCGCTGCATCGTCACGTAGAGCTGGGCAGGGAAATCCCTGCCGGCCTGTACACCTCCGTGGCCGAAGTCCTGGCCTGGGTCTATCAACTGAAGCACTGGCACCACAGCAGCGGCCCGCATCCGGCGGCACCCTCCGATCTGCTGGTGCCTGACGAGTTAGCCGTACCGGAAAGCCAAGCATGAACGCATTGACCTCGCTGTTCAAACTGCCGGGGGGCCAGACAGGCGGGCAGATGAAGGCCCTGGCCGGCCCGCTGCTGATCATCATGATCCTCGGCATGATGATCCTGCCGCTGCCGCCCTTTGTCCTGGATCTGCTGTTCACGTTCAACATCGCCCTGTCGATCATGGTGCTGCTGGTGGGCATGTACACCCAGAAGGCGCTGGACTTCGCAGCCTTCCCGGCGGTGCTGCTGTTCACCACGCTGCTGCGCCTGTCGCTCAACGTGGCCTCGACCCGGGTCGTGCTGATGGAAGGGCACACCGGGCCGGATGCCGCGGGCAAGGTGATCGAGGCCTTCGGCCACTTCCTGGTGGGCGGCAACTTTGCAGTGGGCATCGTGGTGTTCGCGATCCTGGTGGTGATCAACTTCATGGTCATCACCAAGGGCGCGGGGCGTATCGCCGAAGTTGGCGCGCGCTTCATGCTCGACGCCATGCCCGGCAAGCAGATGGCGATCGACGCCGACCTCAACGCTGGCCTGATCAATGAAGACGGCGCCAAGAAGCGCCGCGCCGAGGTCTCGCAGGAATCGGACTTCTACGGCGCGATGGATGGTGCCAGCAAGTTCGTGCGCGGCGATGCCGTGGCGGGCCTGATGATCATGTTCATCAACGTCGGCGCTGGCATGGTGGTGGGCATGGTGCAGCATGACCTGGACTTTGCCACCGCGGTGCGCAACTACACGCTGCTGACCATTGGCGATGGCTTGGTCGCGCAGATCCCGGCGCTGGTGATTTCCACCGCCGCGGGTGTGATCGTCTCGCGCGTCTCCAACGAGCAGGACGTGGGCCAGCAGCTGACCGGACAGCTGTTCTCCAATCCGCGCGTGCTCTACCTGACCGGCGCCATCATTGGCATGATGGGCATCATCCCGGGCATGCCGCACTTCGCCTTCCTGGCCTTTGCCGGGGCGCTGGTGTGGTTCGGCCGCTATGTGGCACGCCGCGACATGGCGCAGGCGCAGGAAAAGAAGCGCGAGGAACGCGCCCCCGCGGTGGCGCCGGAATCGACCGAAGCCAGCTGGGACGATGTCACCCTGGTTGATCCGCTCGGCATGGAAGTGGGCTATCGCCTGATCCCGCTGGTGGACCGCGCGCAGAACGGCGAGCTCCTCGGGCGCATCAAGAGCATCCGCAAGAAGGTGGCGCAGGAGATCGGCTTCCTGGTGCCGGTGGTGCATATCCGCGACAACCTGGAACTCAAGCCCAACGCCTACCGCATCACCCTCAAGGGCGTGGAGATCGGCCGCGGCGAAGCCGCGCCCGGGCAGTGGATGGCGATCAACCCCGGCCAGGTGTCCGGCGCGCTGCCGGGCACGCCCAGCCAGGACCCGGCCTTCGGCCTGCCCGCGGTGTGGATCGAGAGCGGCCTCAAGGAGCAGGCGCAGACCTACGGCTACACCGTGGTGGACGCAAGCACGGTAGTGGCGACTCACCTCAACCACCTGATCCACATGCACGCGGCCGAGCTGCTTGGCCGCCAGGAAGTGCAGGCGCTGCTCGACCGCATCGCCAAGGAATCTCCCAAGCTCACCGAAGACCTGGTTCCCAAGGTCATCACGCTCACCGCGCTGCAAAAGATCCTGCAGAACCTGCTGGACGAAAGCGTGCCGATCCGCGACATGCGCACCGTGCTGGACGTGGTGGCCGAGCACGCGCCGAAGGTCAGCGATCCCAACGAACTCACCTCGCTGGTGCGCATGGCGCTGGGCCGCGCCATCACCCAGCAGTGGTTCCCCAACGGCGCCGACCTCCAGGTCATCGGCCTTGACGCTGGCTTGGAACGCGTGCTTTCGCAAGCGCTCACTAACGGCGGCGGCATCGAGCCGGGCCTGGCAGATGCGCTGTTGCAGCAGACGCACGGCGCGGTGACCAGGCAAGAACAGCTGGGACTGGATCCGGTGCTTCTGGTGCCGCATCCGCTGCGCCCGTTGCTGGCGCGCTTCCTGCGCCGGACCATGCCGCAACTCAAGGTGCTCTCGCATGCCGAGGTGCCGGACAACCGAAATATCAGGATCACCGCCATGATCGGTGGCACAGCGTGAGGGGTTTCGCAAAATGAGCGTAGCTAAATTCGTGGCGGCCAATGGCCGCGAGGCCTTGCGCCAGGTGCGCGAGGCGATGGGGCCGGATGCCGTGGTGCTGTCCAACCGCACCGTCGAAGGGGGTGTGGAGATCGTCGCGATGCGCGACACCGATCTCGGCGCCATCTCCAGCAACGCGCCGGTATTCACGCCGCCGCCGGCTGCCGCGGTCGCCGTCGACGGTGCCCTTGGCGACCTGCGCGGCGAGCTGCAGACCATGCGCGCCATGATGGAGCGCCAGTTCTCCGGCGTGGGCACGCACAGTCTGCCGTCGATCGGCGGCGACCCGTTGCGCGATTCGCTGTTTACCTGGTTAGTGACCGCTGGCTTCTCCGGGCAGCTTGCCCGTTCGCTGCTGGGTCACTTGCCGCTGGGCCATGACCGGCCTGCCGCCATGACCTGGATCCGCCAGGAGCTCGCGCGCAAGGTGCCGGTGCTGAACGACGAAGATGCGCTCTTTGCCCAGGGCGGCGTGCTGGCGCTGGTGGGCCCCACCGGCGTGGGCAAGACCACCACCACCGCCAAGCTGGCCGCGCGCTTCGTGCTCAAGCACGGCCCGGAACGCCTGGCGCTCCTGACCACCGACACGTTCCGGATTGGCGCGCACGAGCAATTGCGCATCTACGGCGACATCCTTGGTGTGCCCGTGCACGCGGTCAAGGACGCGGCCGACCTGCGCTTTGCGCTGGCGGCACTGACCGAGAAGCACCTGGTGATCATCGACACCGTGGGCATGAGCCAGCGAGACCGCAACCTGTCCGAGCAGATCGCCATGCTGGCCGGCGTGCAGGCGCCGGTGCAGCGCATCCTGCTGCTCAACGGCGCCAGCCACGGCGACACGCTCAACGAAGTCGTCCACGCTTACCGTCACGATGCCACGCCCGACGGCGGCATCGACGGCTGCATCGTCAGCAAGCTGGATGAGGCCACGCACCTGGGCTCCGTGCTCGACGTGGTGATCCGCCACCGCTTGCCGGTGTACTACGCCTCCACCGGCCAGCGCGTGCCCGAGCACCTTGAACTCGCCAACGGCGCGGCCCTTGTCGAGCGTGCCTTCCAGACGCCGCGCCGCGGCTCGGTGTTTGCCGACGCGGAAGCCGCGCGCCGCGCCATGCCCGCGCAGGACGACAGCGAAGCCGCGCGCGCAGCCAGCCCCGGCGGCGCCGACGGCATGCTGCGCTCGCTGACCGACAGCGCCAACGCGGTGGGCGATTGCGTGGAGCAACTGAACGCTGGCAGCTATAGCTTTGAGCTGGTCCGCTCGCTGTGGCAGCAACGCAATGAGAGCGCACCCTCGCCGCGCCTGATGGCGCAGCAAGTGCGTGAGGCCGCCTGCCGCGACCTCGCCCGCCATTGCGACCGCTTCGTGCTGTCGCTGAGTGCCACGGTGGCCGCGCCGGTGGCGGGACGGCGCGCGCCGCGCCCATGGCAACACACGCTGTTCCTGGCGGACCGCGACGGCCTGCCGCTGGCGGCCGCCGCCGCGCCCGCCGGCCGCACCGGCCCGGCGCTGCAAGGCGGCCAGGGCGGATGGGAAGCCGATGCCGCCACGCTGTGCGCCGCCATCGCCGCCGCCCGTACCGTGGTCAACGTACTCGACGCCATGCCTGCCGCCCCCGTGCTGGCACGCTGGCAGCAAGCTGGCGAGCGCTGGCTGGCCACCGCACGCAAGACCACTCGCGTGGCCAGCGGCGGCGGTGCCGTCAAGCTCGATGCGTTGGCCGAGACGCTGACCTTCCACGCCGTGCAAGACATGGATTATCGCGGCCGCGATGCTGTGCAGTGGATCGCGCAAAGCCCGGTGCGCGTGCTCGAAGGCCAGGCACGCGGCGCCCGCTCTGCCGCCGAAGGCGGTACCGAGGCAGGCTTGCTGGTGTCGCGCGTGGTCGACCGCGAGAACGGCCAGACGCTCGCCGTGCATTACCTGCTGTGCGACCCGGCGCTGTCGGCCGAGGGCGCACAACTGGCCCGCTGGGCCCGCTGGGCCGAAGCCGGCGAAGCGCAACTGCGCACGCTGCGCCATGCGCTGGACCACCTGGGCCAAGGCGACGGCGGCAATGAACCCGCACAGGCCGAAGCGCAGGCCTGCGCCCGCTTGCTCGCGCTGCAGATGGGCGTTGCCGCGCTGCGCCTCGAGCAGGCCTGCGATGATTCGGTCACTGCATTCCTGGCGCGGCTGACCGGCCGCGCGCCGGCTCGCCAGGCTTGCGGCGCAGCGGTACTGGTCGAAGGCATCGGCCGTTTGCTGGCCTTGCTCGACGTGCTGGAAAACTATCCCGCCCGCAGCGGCCGCGCCACGCAGTCCGCCGTTCAGGAAGCGCCGCCGGAGACGTTCCAACTGGGCGGCGCCGGGGGCCAGCTCGAGGCGCGCATGAGCGGAAGCCGCGTGTTCGAGACACTGGCGCATGGAGAATAAGCCGTGAATTCACTCGCATCCGACCAGGCGGAAAGCCTGCGGCGCATGCTGGCGCCACGCGCCACGCGCCGCATTGCCGTGGTCGCAAGCGATGCCGGTGCCGGCGCCACCACGGTGGCACTGGGGTTGGCCAACGCTCTTGCCCTGCAAGGCGAACGTGTACTGCTCGTCGATGAGGACCGCTTCGGCGCCCGCGCCACCCGGCTTGCCGGCGCCATGCCGGAAGGCACCCTGGCCGCGGTGCTGGGTGGCGCGGTGACGCTCGACGCTGCGCTCGGCAAGCGTCCCGCCGGCACCATCGCCGTGCTGCCGGGCAGCCCCCAGGCCAATGGCGACCTGCAGCTGCTCAAGTCGTTTCGCACCGTGCTCAGCGACGCCCGCAGCGATGCGGATGGCGGCTTGTCGCAAATGGCAGGCGCGGCGCACAACCTCATCGTGGTGCTGCGCGCGGAGCCGGCCTCGATCAAAGCCGCATACGCCTGCATCAAGCAGCTCAATCACCTGTACGCCTGCCGGCGTTTCCACCTGGTGATCAATGCCGCCGCCGGGGACGCCGCCGCCAGTGCGGTGCTGGGCAACCTGGCCCGTACCGCCAGCCAGTACCTTGGCGTCGAGGCCAGCCCCGCGGGCAGCCTGCCGCACGATCCGCTGGTTGAGCGCAGTACCGCATTGGGCCGTTGCGTGGTCGAGGCCTTCCCGGCCGCGCCCGCCACCGCCGCATTACGCCGAATTGCCACGGGCATTGCCAGCTGGCCAATGTCCGCCGATCCCCGTTCAACCCTGTCGGCACCGATGGCGCCGACGGCCACGGCCCTGGCTTAAGGGCCGGGACCTGCAAGCTAGGACTCACGAGAATTCCACCATGTATACGATTCAGGGAAAGCTCGAACAGACTGATACCGTGACGGCGCATGCGTCGCTGGTGCGTCGCATCGCCTTGCAACTGGCGGCCAAGCTGCCTGCCAGCGTGCAGCTCGATGACTTGATCCAGGCCGGCATGATCGGCCTGCTCGACGCCGCCAAGCGCTATGAAGACACCCACGGTGCGCGTTTCGAGACCTACGCCAGCCAGCGCATTCGCGGCGCCATGCTCGACGAGGTGCGCGCCAACGACTGGCAGTCGCGCAGCCTGCGCCAGTTCACGCGGCGGATCGAGCGCACCGTGCGTGGCCTGGAGCAAACGCTGGGCCGTGCGCCGCTCGATTCCGAAGTGGCGCAGGAACTGGAGCTGCCGCTCGACGAATACCAGACGCTGCTCAACGAGGTCTATGGCTGCCAGTTGCTGCACTATGAAGACTTCGAGCGCTCCGGCGAAGAGGACTTCCTGGACCGGCACCTGAGCGTGAGCGATGACGGCAACCCCCTCACGGTGCTGATGGAGAGTGGCATGCGCGAAGCGCTGATCCGCGCCATCGAGCGCCTGCCCGAGCGGGAGAAGCTGGTGCTGTCGCTGTGCTATGACCAGGAGCTGAACCTGCGGGAAATCGGCGCGGTGCTGGAAGTCACCGAGTCGCGCGTGTGCCAGATCCGCAGCCAGGCGATTACACGGCTGCGTTCGCAGTTGCGCGGGCTGCTGTGAGCAACGGGCCCAAGCACTTCGCTGCGTTGGCGCTAGCCGTGGCGTGCTGCCCGGCACTGGCCGCGCCTGGCGGGCAGGCGCTGCATAGCTGGTCGGCTTCGGTGAACGGGCCTGCGCTGTACAGCAAAGGCTTGCGCACCGTTTCCGTCCCGATTTCACCGACCGGCTATTTGCCGCAGGCGCAGGGCGCAATCACGACGGTGCGGTGGCGCTATAGCTTCTCGCGTACGCCGCCGAATGCACTGCAGGCTTACCTATGCAATGCGCAACGGTGTGTATTGCTTTCGGGGGCTGAGGGGCTGACCGAGGCGTTTAGCGGGGATGACGCTGCCAAGGGCTTTGTGTTTGCCTTTCAGGTGCCGGGGAAGGGCGCGTTGACGCCGGTTTTGATCGGGCAGGCTAACGAGGTGACGGTTGGGTTTCGGTGAGGGGGCAGGGTAGCCTAACCTAACCGCAACTGCTTAACCGCAACTGCAGTCCCACTACCGCTGCGGGGCGGCAATCACGGCTACATCGAATCGTCTTCTGTTCCCGCTGGCTTGCTCCCCTCTCCCACTTGTGGGAGAGGGGCCGGGGGAGAGGGCGGGCACTCGCAAGAACGAGATGCCACAAACCACCCAATTCAACCAGTCGCCAGACTGACCCCTTGCGGCCCGTTCTGCGTGCGCCCGTCGCGCCCATAGAGCGTCGTGTTGTCACCCCGTTGCCGCAACGCCAGGATCGCTTCCTCGGTGAACTCGAGATGCGCATCCACAACCGCGGCATTCAGCGCATTGGCGTGGCTTGCCGTGCGTGCCGCAAACACCAGCCTCCGCCATGCGGCCTCCACCGACGAATCGATCTGGCGCCCGAACAGCTGGCCGCCCGCGCCGGTGCGAATTCCCATGGCACCCATCTGCGCCTCGCGCGTGCGCGTCAGGGCGCCCAGCAATCCGGCCAGTTCGACCTTGCGTTCCAGCAGCCCGGCAAGGGCCTGGTAATCGCCGGCCTTGATCAGGCTTCTTTCTTCGCCTAGTACGGTGGCGAACTCCTGCGCGAGCTCGGTTTCGCGGTGCAGGTTCTGGATCAGGGACTGGCTCATGGCTTGCCTATCTTAGGGTGGGGTTGGCGATGCGGCCCGTAGCAAGCCGCGGTGTCAGGCGCCGCCGCTGAGTTCGCGCAGGGACGCGAGCAGCCCGTCGGCGATCTTGCTTGGGTCGATCTTGATGCGGCCTTCGGAGATCGCCTGGCGGATCTCTTCGACCTTGGCGGTGTCGATATCGTCGTCATGGTCTTCCACCATGCGCGCGCCGATCTCGCGCACCTGGGCCGACAGGGGGCTGCTGACGCGCACGCTGGACGTCTCCGGGGCAGCCGTCGATCCGGGGGCGCCGGCCACGCTGCGCACGGCGCCGTCGATGGCGTCGCTCGGCCTCGACGAGGTGGTCTGATTGATCTTCACGATGATTCCTTGCTGGGTACCTTTGGCTTATCGGATGCTTAGGGCGAAACTTTAGGTCGAATTGCGACGCCGCGGCGCCGTCTTTCCGGCCGCGGAGCGCGCGTTATTGTCTCATGAGCCGGCCCATGAGACGCATGCGCAACTCCAGGTGTCGCCGTCCCGATTCCCTATTGCTGTAGCACCACCGTGTCGCCGTTGCGCACCAGCGCATTGACCACCTGACCGCTCTTGAGCCGCACCTGGACGTTGTTGCCCACCGCGGCCTCGGCCATGACCTTGCCCTCGCTGCTGAGCTGGAACGACTCGCCTTCCACCAGCACCGTCACGTTCTGGCCCTGGCGTACGGCAATGGCCTTCTTCAGTAGATCCATCCGCATCGGCGAACCCGCGGCGATGCGGTTGGCCGCCACCGCGCCGGTCACCTGTGCGGGATCCGTCACCACCGCGCGCGGCAGCGACGCCAGGTCGCCTTGGCGGACTTCCATATCGGCTGCATCGATGGCCTCGCCGGGCATCAGGTTGCGCCCGGCCACATAGTAGTCGGCCACCACCGACACGCGCGCTTGCACGTAGCGGGTCCAGGGACGTTCGCCGGCGCAGCGCACGCCGACCGAGACCCGGCCCCAGGGGGACGCGCCCGGCGGCAGGAACGGCTCGGGCAGCGGGCAATCCGGCGCGCGCCCGCCCGAGGGCGGTACCACCTGGATGGTGGCCTTGCCGGGCAGGCCGGCAGTCTGGCGCTCAAGGAATTGTTCGACCGCGGCGCGCACCGGGTCTTCGAGAAACGGCGAGGGCGGCGCCGCGCCGGCGCTGCCGGGCAGCGTGCCGCCGGCGGCCAGCACGCAGAGCAGGGCGCGCGCCGCGGCGGCCCGGAAACGAGGGGTCATGTGTACATCCAGGCAAGGAAACGACGCGGGCCGCACCGCGAAAGCGGGTGCTGCGTGCGTGTCAACGGGTCCTATTGTAGGCAGCCCCGCGTTCTTGCTCGAGTCGAAATGCGCGGTTTTCTTTGCCCTATTCGTGCGATTGGCATGACGGGGCCGCCCCTAAGATGGCACACCTGAAGAAGGTCGACCTTCGTTGCTCTCCCCCTCCAGCGAGACACAGACATGATTGACAGACTCGATGCGGCGTTGCGCTTCCAACAAGAAGCGCTGAGCTTGCGGACCCAGCGGCAATCGGTGATTGCCTCCAATATCGCCCATGCCGACACACCTGGCTACAAGGCGCGCGACTTCGATTTCTCCAGCACGCTGGCGCAAAGCGTCGAGCGCGGAAAGCAAGCCGAAGGCGTGTCGCTGTCCACCACCTCGGTGCGCCACTTGCCGGGCGTGACGTCTGCGTTCGCCGACAAGATGCAACTCGACTACCGCATCCCGATGCAGTCGAGCATCGATGGCAATACCGTCGAGATGGACACCGAGCGCGTCGCCTTTGCCGACAACGCGGTGCACTTCGAGTCCGGGCTGACCGTGATGAGCGCCAAGATCAAGACCATGCTGTCGGCCATCCAGCAGTGAGCACGCCATGCCCGCAATGAACATCTTCGAAGTCGCCGGCTCGGCCATGGCTGCGCAGTCGCAGCGCATGAACGTGACCGCGTCCAACCTGGCCAATGCCGACAGTGCGGTCGGCCCCAACGGCCAGCCCTACCGCGCCAAGCAAGTGGTGTTCGGCCTTGCCGCCACACCAGGCCAGAACGACGTGGGCGGCGTGCAGGTGGAGGGTGTGATGGAAGATCCGTCGCCCCCGCGCATGGTGCATAACCCCACGCATCCGCTGGCCAATGCCGACGGCTACGTCACGATGCCAAACGTTAACCCGGTGGAGGAGATGGTCAACATGATCTCGGCCTCGCGTTCCTACCAGGCCAACGTGGAAGTCCTCAACACCGCCAAGAACATGATGCTCAAGACACTGACCATCGGTCAGTAAAACCGGGATACGCAATGACCACGACCTCCTCCACAGGCAGCAGCACCAGCGCCGCCGGCATCGCCAATACCCTGCAAAGCGGCAGCGCATCCGCCGCCGACCTGCAGAACAACTTCCTGACGATGCTGGTCACGCAGATGAACAACCAGGATCCGCTCAACCCGATGGACAACTCGCAGCTGACCTCGCAGCTCGCGCAGATCAGCCAGGTGAGCGGCATGCAGACCTTGAACACCACGCTGAACTCGCTGCTGTCGCAAGTCAGCGCGAGCCGCGCGATGGATTCGGCAGCGCTGATTGGCCACACCGTGATGGTGCCGGGCAATGCCACCACGGTGGCCAGCGGCGTGCCGGGCCAGATCGGTGTGGACCTGCCGTCCACCGCCGATGCGGTCACGGTCCAGGTGGTCGACGCGAACGGCAACGTGGTGCGCAACATCAACATGAACGGCCAGACCGCCGGCGTGCACGACATCGCCTGGGACGGCAAGAACGATGCAGGCGTCGCCGTTGCCGATGGCGACTACAGCTTCAAGGTCACCGCTACCGCCAACGGCAAGGATGTCGCGCCGGTCGCGCTGGTCTACGGCAAGGTCAACAGCATCAGTGGCGACTCCACGGGCGTGCTGGTCGACATCGGCGGCGGCCGCACCGCGCCGGTCGACGGTGTTCGCCGCATTCTTTAATCACGTGGCCACGCGCGAGACGCGCCGGCAGGATGTCAGGTAACTAGGAGAAAATCATGGGTTTCGGTCAAGGGGTAAGCGGCATCAATGCCGCCGCATCGAATCTGGACGTCATCGGCAACAACATCGCCAACGCCAACACGGTCGGCTACAAGCAATCGACCGCGCAGTTCGCCGACGTGTACGCCGGCACCAAGATTGGCTTGGGCACGACCGTGAATTCGGTGGTGCAGTCGTTCAACCAGGGCAATATCGAGTCGAGCGGCAATGCGCTCGATGTGGCCATCACCAATGGCAATGGTTTCTTCCGCCTGACCGATTCCTCGGGCTCGGTCTTCTACTCGCGCAACGGCCAGTTCCAGCGCCAGCAGGACGGTAGCATCACCAACGCGCAAGGCCTGAAACTGACTGGCTACCCGGCTGGCACGGTGGGCGGCGGCGCTGTGCAGCCGCAGCCGCTGGTGGTGCCGAACACCACGATGGCCGCCAAGGCGACCACCACCCTCGGCATCTCCTTCAACCTGAACTCCGGCAGCACCGTACCGACCACGCCGTTCGCCAGCACCCCGGCCGCACTGCCGACGTCGAGCATGTTCAACTACAGCTCCGGCGTCACCGTCTATGACTCGCTGGGCAACGCCAAGCAGCTCACCGCGTACTTCTCCACGGGCACGCCCGGGGCGGGCACGTTCCCGGCGGCGGGCGGCGGCGGCACCGACTGGACGATGAACCTGACCGATGCGGCGGGCAACGTGGTTGGCGCGCCGATCACGCTCAAGTTCGACTCGAAGGGCACGCTGCAGTCGCCGGCCGCAGGTGCTACCACCGCCATCAACATCGCCGCTGCCAACGGTGCGGCACCCCTGGCCATCGCGATGGACCTGACCGGCACGACGCAGTTCGCCGGCGCCAACGACACCAAGCCGCCTGTGCAGAACGGCTATACCGCGGGCAGCCTGCTCGGCTTTGCGATCCAGCCGGATGGCACCATCCTTGGCAGCTACTCGAACCAGCAGACGCAGTCGCTCGGCCAGGTCGTGATGGCCGGCTTTGGCAACGTGCAGGGCCTGAAGCCGGAGGGCAACAACGTGTGGTCCGCGACCGGCGCATCGGGCCAGGCCGTGGTCGGCGCGGCCGGCGGCAGCCTTGGCACGCTCAAGTCCAATGCGGTGGAGGCATCCAACGTGGACCTGTCCGGCCAGCTGGTCAGCCTGATCGTGGCGCAGCGCAACTACCAGGCCAACGCGCAGACCATCAAGGCGCAGGACACCGTCATGCAGACACTGGTCAACCTGTAATGCGCAGCGTTGGCAAGACGAGCCGCACGGACAGGAACTAAAGGGACGCCATGGACCGCATGATCTATACCGCCCTGTCGGGGGCCAAGCAGACGCTCGACCAGCAGGCCGCGGTGTCCAACAACCTGGCCAATACTTCCACGCCGGGCTTCCGCGCGCAGGTCAACATGTTCCGCGCGGTGCCGGTGGTGGGGCAAGCCTCGCCAACGCGCGCATTCACGCTGGCGTCCACGCCTGGCGCCGACTTCAAGGCCGGCCCGCTGACCTACACCGAGCGTCCGCTGGATGTGGCGCTGCAGGGCAACGGCTGGCTGACGGTGCAGGCGCCGGACGGCACGGAAGCCTACACCCGCGCCGGTTCGCTGCAGGTGTCGGCGGACGGGCAACTGGTTACCAGCACCGGCCTGCAGGTGATGGGCGATGGCGGCCCGATCGCGGTGCCGCCGGGCGCGCAGGTCACCATCGGCAGCGATGGCACCATCACCGCGCGCGGCCCCGGGGAGACCTCCGCGGGCCTGGCCCAGGTGGGCAAGCTGCGGCTGGTGAATCCACCACCCGATTCGATCGCCCGAGGCGATGATGGCCTGTTCCGGCTGCGCCCCGGCGCGCAGCCGCTGCAGGTTGACGCCAACATCCGCGTGATTTCCGGTGCGATCGAAGGCAGCAACGTCAACCCGGTCGAAGCGATGGTCGACATGATCGCCAACGCCCGCCGCTTCGAGATGCAGATGAAGATGATCCAGGGCGCTGACACCAACGATCAGCGCGCTAATCAACTGCTCTCGAATAACTGAACTTTGAATTGATGTGCTGCCGCGGCTCGCGGCAGCCTTGTGAGGACAAACATGATCCGCTCTCTCTGGATTGCCAAGACCGGCCTCGATGCGCAGCAGACGCAGATGGACGTGATCTCGAACAACCTGGCCAACGTCTCCACCAACGGCTTCAAGCGTGGGCGTGCCGTGTTCGAGGAATTGATGTACCAGACCGTGCGCCAGCCCGGCGCATTGTCTTCGGACCAGACCACGCTGCCGTCCGGCCTGCAACTGGGCACCGGCGTGCGTCCCGTGGCTACCGAGCGGATCCATACCCAGGGCAATCCGCAGCAGACCGGCAACAGCAAGGACGTGGCAGTGATCGGCCAGGGCTTCTTCCAGGTCACGATGCCCGACGGCACCACCGCCTACACGCGCGATGGCTCGTTCCAGACCGACCAGAACGGCCAACTGGTGACGTCCAGCGGTTTCGTGATCCAGCCCGCCATCACCTTGCCGGCCAACTACACGGCGCTGACCGTTGCGCGCGACGGCGTGGTCTCGGTGACCCAGCCCGGCTCGAGCGCCAACGTGCAGGTCGGCCAGCTGCAACTGGCTACCTTCGCGAACCCGGCAGGCCTGGAGAGCCTTGGCGAGAACCTGTATGTGCAGACCGATGCGTCGGGCGCGCCGAACACCACGGTGCCTGGCCTGAACGGCTCCGGCACGCTGCAGCAGAACTACGTCGAAGCGTCCAACGTGAACGTGGTCGAAGAACTGGTGAGCATGATCCAGACCCAGCGCGCCTACGAAATCAACAGCAAGGCCGTGCAGACCTCCGACCAGATGCTGCAGCGCCTCACCCAGCTGGGATGATCATGATTGCCTCGCTGACTCGCCTGGGCGCGCTTGCCCTTTGCTGCTTCGCGACGGGTTGCGCGATGATGCCGCGCGAGCCGCTGGTCCAGCTGCCCACCTCCGCGCGGGCAGAGCCGCGCGCGCTGGCGCCGGCGAGCGGATCGATCTACCAGTCGTCGTACGCGGGCAATCCGTTGTTCGAGGATCGCCGGCCGCGCAACGTGGGCGACATCCTCACCATCGTGATCAGCGAGAACGTCAACGCCAGCAAGAACTCCGGCACCAACGCCAGCCGCACGTCCAACAGCGCGCTGGCCTTCGATGCCGTGCCCAGGGCGCTTGGCGGGCTGTTCAGCAGCGCCCAGAACGCAACCATGAGCGGCGCCAATGCGCTTAAGGCTAGCGGCGGCGCCAGCGCCACCAACACGTTCAACGGCACCATCACCGTGACCGTGCTGGAAGTGCTGGCCAACGGCAACCTCATCGTCTCCGGTGAAAAGCAGATGGCCATCAACCAGGGCGCGGAATACATCCGCTTCTCCGGGGTGGTCAATCCGCGCACGATCACCGGCGACAACGCGGTGCCGTCCACGCAGGTGGCCGATGCGCGCATCGAGTACACCGCCAAGGGTTATATCGACGAGACGCAGAACATGGGCTGGCTGCAGCGTTTCTTCCTCAATGTTTCACCGTATTGATCACTGACCGCGTCATGTCCCTGTCTTCGCTCCCCGCCTCGCGCAGCCGCTTCGTCCGCGCTCTCTTCCTGGCGCTGACGCTGGGCCTGCTAGCAGGCGCGGCGCACGCGGAACGGCTGAAGAACCTGGCCAACTTCCAGGGCGTGCGCGACAACCCGCTGGTGGGCTATGGGCTCGTGGTGGGGCTGGATAACACCGGCGACCAGACCATGCAGACGCCGTTCACCACGCAGAGCCTGACCAACATGCTCTCGCAGCTCGGCATCACCCTGCCGGCCGGCAAGAACATGCAGCTCAAGAACGTGGCGGCGGTGATGGTCACCGCCACGCTGCCGCCGTTCGCACGGCCCGGCAGCCAGCTCGACGTGGTGGTGTCGTCGATGGGCAATGCCAAGAGCCTGCGTGGCGGCACCTTGCTGATGACGCCCCTCAAGGGCGCCGACGGCCAGGTCTACGCGATCGCGCAGGGCAATATGCTGGTGGGCGGCGCGGGCGCGTCGGCCAACGGCAGCAAGGTGCAGGTCAATCAGCTGGCGGTGGGCCGCATTGCCAATGGCGGCATCGTGGAGCGCGCCGTCCCCGCGTTCCAGCCCGAAGGCGGCATCCTGAACCTGGAGCTGCGCGAAACCGACTACGGCACGGCCGAACGCGTTGTCGAGGCGATCAATCGCGCGATGGGCGGCGGCGTAGCCAGCGCGCTGGACGGCAGGGTGGTGCTGGTGCGCACGCCCGCGGCCCCGAGCGCGCGGGTGGGCTTCATGGCCCGCATCGAGAACATCGAGGTCACGCGCGCCAAGGCCGCCGCCAAGGTCATCCTCAATGCGCGCACCGGCTCGATCGTGATGAACCAGGCCGTGACGGTGGACGACTGCGCGGTGGCGCATGGCAATCTGTCGGTGGTGATCAATACCCAGCCGGTGATCAGCCAGCCGGCGCCGTTCAGTGGCGGCCAGACGGTGGTGGCGCCGGTTTCGCAGATCAACATGAAGCAAGAAGGCGGCGCGCTGCAGATGGTCAAGGCAGGCGCATCGCTGGCCGCGGTGGTCAAGGGCCTGAACGCGCTGGGCGCGACGCCGGCCGACCTGCAGACCATCCTTGAGGCCATGCGTGCTGCAGGTGCGCTGCGCGCCGACCTCGAGATCATCTGATCATGTCAGCCAGCCGCGTGGCCGCACAGGCCGAACTCTCGCAACGCTTCGCCCTGGATACGCAAGGCTTCGAAGGCCTCAAGCAAAGTGCCCGTACCGGGGCCACCCCGGAGACGCTGCGCACCGCCGCGCGCCAGTTCGAGGCGGTGTTCACGCAGATGGTGCTCAAGAGCATGCGCGACGCCACGCCGCAGGATGGCCTGTTCGACAACGAGCAGACCAAGCTGTACATGTCGATGATGGACCAGCAGCTGTCCCAGCAGATGTCCACGCGCGGCATCGGCCTGGCCGACGTCATGGTGCGCCAGCTCGCGCGCGCCAGCGGCGCGGGCCTGCCGCCCGAGCTCGCTGGCGCGGCCGCCAAGCAGGCCGCCGTGCAGGCGGGCATGGACGACGCGGCCCCCGGCCTTGCGCGCACGCTGGACATGCGCAACGGCGACGCGGACGCGCCGCGTGCAGGCAGCGTGGTGGCCGGCACCAGCTGGAACCCCACTGCGGGCCTGCGCCAGTATCAGTCGCAGGACACCGGTGCGTGGCAGGGCGGCAATGCCGTGTTGCCGGAAGACACGCCGGCCCACATCAGCGCCTTCGTCTCCCGCATGGCGGGGCCGGCGCAATCCGCAGCGCGCGCTACCGGCGTGCCGGCCAAGCTGATCCTGGGCCAGGCCGCGCTCGAATCCGGCTGGGGCCGGCGCGAGATTGCCTACCCGGACGGCAGCACCACCTTCAATGTCTTCGGCATCAAGGCGGGCGCCAACTGGAAGGGCCAGGTCGCGGAAATCACCACCACCGAATATGTCGACGGCCAGCCGCAAAAGGTGCGCGCGCGCTTCCGTGCCTACGGTTCGTACGACGAAGCCTTTGCCGACTACGGGCGCTTGCTGAGCAACAACCCGCGCTACGCCGAGGTACTGGCGGCGGCCACACCGGACGACGCGGCGCGGGGCCTGCAGCGTGCCGGTTATGCCACGGATCCGGCTTACGGCGAAAAGCTGGTCCGGATCATGCGGAAAGTGCCCGTCTGAGCGCATGCCGAGCCCTGGCAGGGCACAGGCCGAGCGGACGCAAATTGTGGGCGCCGCGCACTAAAGTCTCCTTGTACTTCTGCCGTTACTTACATCATTCACCGCCGTTCATGTCCGGCAGCGGCGAACCGGCATCGAAGGCTCCTCGACAAGCGGCCACGGTGCACGGATCGCCAGGTCAGGCACACGGCAGCCACCAGACGCGGGGTTAGAGCATGTCTCTCTTCAATATCGGACTTTCCGGCCTGAACACGGCGCAGAACGCGTTGACGACGGTTGGCCACAATATCAGCAATGCCGCCACGGCAGGCTATACGCGGCAGAACACCATTATTGCGTCCGCAGGTGGCCAGTACACCAGCAGCGGCTTCTACGGCCAAGGGTCCAACACGACCTCGGTGGTCCGCGTCTATGACGAGTTCCTGACCGGCCAGCTGCGCAACGCCCAGTCCGCCAGTGCCCAGCTCTCGACGTACTCCAGCCAGATCGGCCAGATCGACAACCTGTTGGCCGACCAGACGGGCGGTATCGCACCGCTGATGCAGAAGTTCTTCGCCGCCGTGCAAGGGGTATCCGACACGCCGGCGGATCCGGCCGCGCGCCAGAACATGATCAATGCCGGGCAATCGCTCACTGGGCAGGTGCGCGCCGCCAACTCCTACTTCCAGCAGTTGCGTGACGGTGTCAATACCCAGCTGCAGAGCTCGGTGACGCAGATCAACGCCTACTCCCAGCAGCTTGCCAAGCTCAACGACCAGATCACGCGGGCTACCGCTGCCGGCGGCGGCCAGCCGCCCAACGACCTGCTCGACCAGCGCGACCAGATGGTCTCGCAGCTGACCCAGCTGGTGGGCGTCAAGGTGGTGCCGCAGGACAATACATACAACGTGTTCGTCGGCAACGGCCAGCCCCTGGTGATGGGATCGAACTCCTATGATCTGAAGGCGGTGCAATCGTCGGCCGATCCGTCGCGTACCACGATCGCCTACACGCAGGCCAACGGCAACGTGACCGAGATGGACGAAAGCACCCTTACCGGCGGCTCCGTCGGCGGCTTGCTCAAGTTCCGCACCGAGTCGCTGGATCCCGCGCAGAACGCCATCGGGCGGCTGTCGGTGACGCTCGCCCAGACCTTCAACGACCAGCATAAGCTGGGCGTGGACCTGACCGGCCAGATCGGCGGCAACCTGTTCAAGCTCGGCACGCCCGTCACGCTGCCCAAGAGCTCGAATACCGGCACCTCGCTGGTATCGGCCAGCATCAGCAACACGTCGCAATTGACCACTAGCGACTACACGCTGACCTACGACGGCACCAACTACTCGCTCACGCGCATGTCGGACAACACGGTCGTGGCCACCCAGGCGGGCGCTACCGCCACCTATCCGCTGACGCTGTCGGCGGATGGCGTGGACGTCAAGATCCCGACGGCGATGTCGGCCAATGATTCCTACCAGATCCAGCCGACCCGCAATGTGGCCGCGAGCATGGACATGGCCATTACCGATCCCGCCAAGATTGCTGCCGCAGGCCCGCTGCGCGCCAGCGCAGGTACCACCAACACCGGTACCGGCACGGTCAAGGTCAGCAATGTCGCGCAAGGCTTCAGCCTGCCCGCTACCACGATCACGGCCAAGTACAACGGCGCCAATTACGTCTTCACCGATGCGACGGGCGCGCCTGTCGTGCCCACCAGCGGCCCGACCCCCAGCGGCACCGCGACGCAATACTCGTTCAACGGTGTCACGGTCAGCTTCGACGGCACGCCCAAGACTGGTGACAGCTTCACGCTGGCGCCCAACCTGAGCGGCGTATCCGATAACGGCAATGCGCTCGCGCTGGCCAAGCTGCAAACCACCAAGACCATCGGCGGCGTGTCGAGCTACAACGACGCCTTCGCGCAGCTGGTCAACGACGTCGGCAGCCGCGCCAAATCAGTGCAGATCGCGTCGACTTCGCAGGACAGCGTCACGACCCAGGTGCAGACGGCGCAGCAAGGCATCTCGGGCGTGAACATGGATGAGGAAACGGTCTCCATGCTGCGTTTCCAGCAGCTCTACCAGGCCAACGCCAAGGTCATCCAGACTGCCACCACGCTGTTCGACACCATCATCGGTATCGGCCGCTGATCGCTGCTGAAGACCCGGATCTCCTAAAGGAACAGACATGCGCGTTGCAAGCTCCACGCTCTACCAACTCGGCCTGGCCTCGATGAACAGCCAGCAAGGCTCATTGCTGCATGTGCAGCAACAGCTCGGCACCGGCCGCCGTATCCTGACGCCGTCCGACGACCCGGTGGGTGCCACCCGGGCGCTGGTGGTCTCGCAGTCCAGCGCGGTCAACGGCCAGTACGCCACGTCCCGCAAACAGGCTAACACCAACCTGTCGATGGAACTGAGCTCGCTCAACAGCGTCGTCACCACCGTCCAGAATATCCAGACGCTGGTGGTGCAAGCCGGCAACGGCACCATGAGCGATGCCGACCGCGCCTCGGTCGCCTCCTCGCTGCAGGACTCATACAACCAGCTGCTCGGCCTGTCCAACGCCGACGATGGCAACGGCCAGTTCCTGTTCGCCGGTTACCAGTCGTCCACGCCGCCGTTCGCGAAGAACGGCAGCGGCGCGGTGGTCTATGGCGGCGATACCGGCCAGCAACTGCTGCAGGTCGACGTTGCCCGTCAGATGCCCACCAACGACAACGGCAACGCGATCTTCATGAGCGTGCAGTCCACCGCCACCTACGTTGCCTCCTCGCCAACCACCAATACGGGCACCGGCGAGTTCAGCGCGATCTCGGTGACGGATCCAACCAATGCGCTGTACGGCCACAGCCTCTCGCTCAATTTCGCCACCAATGCCGTCACGGGCAAGATGCAGTACCAGGTAATGGACCAGAGCGCCGCGCCGCCGGCCGCCGTTGGCGCCCCGGTGGACTATGTGGACGGCGCCGGCATCTCGGCCGGCGGGCTCTCGCTGTCGATCAAGGGCACGCCCAAGGATGGCGATGTCGTCAACCTGCAACCCGCGAAGCAAGCCGGCACCGACATCTTTGCTAACCTGCAGAGCGTCATCAATGCCCTGAAGCAGCCGATCGTCACCAGCACCGACCGCGCCACGCTGGCCAACGCGCTGTCCACGGCAAACCGCCAGATGGCCAACTCGCTGGACAACGTCAGCACGGTGCAGACCTCGGTCGGCTCGCGCATGAATGAGCTCGATGCGCTCAACACCATCGGCACCAACCGTGGGTTGAACTACACCGAGACGCTCTCGGGCCTGCAGGACCTGGATTACTACTCGGCCATGACCGAGTACTACCAGCGCCAGACTTCGCTGCAGGCGGCACAACAGTCATTCATGCAGATCCAGGGGATGAATCTGTTCAAGTACCTGGGGTAAGCGCGAGGTTTTGCGTCCGGCAAGAAATAGCTCGCTTGTCCCGAGAGAATGGATATAGGTCATCTTGTGTGAGTTGCACGCTATAGGCCCTGCCGGATAATCTGGCAGGGCGCTGGTGTCCTGAACGCACTTGGATATTCTGCCGGCCGGCCTAATTCAGTTCAGGTTTGAATAGTCGTCGGGAGTTCGCTGGCGGACGCTCGCGACTAGCTTCTCGCGATCGATGTTGATGGCGAGATCAAGCACCGTAGTTTTGATGGCATCGAGCAATATTTCGATTGCGGCGACGGGCACCTGCTTCCATGCCGCGACAAAACGGATACCCTTGTGTTGCGCGTGATCCGCATTGGCGCACAAGCTCCGGCACCCATGGCAACGTCAGAGTTGCCCCGACCTCCCCGTCTGTGAAGCGCTGGAAACCGCTGGCAAGGCCACCCATTTGAGCCACGCGATAGACGTCCCGAAACGCGGCTGGCAACACGCCAACCTGGGATGTGGAATTCCCCTGGGAGACTGACGAAGAGACGGTAGTTCCCCACCAATCCTTTCCGCCGCCTACATAGATCGCTCTACCCGAGCGAAGAACATGTTCCAGCCCACCCTCGGGCTCGGCGTACGCCACTTGCGCCGGTTCTTGCCGCCGGCCTAAAGTTGCCCGCTCGGTTGCCGTAGTTAGCTCTGTGGCGCCTAAGACCGGCCGATGCCGTGGTCTCAGGCACCGCGATAATGCCGTACTCAGACCGACTCACCCAGGTAACATCACTCTCTTCGGTATGACCGCATCCTCGCTCCGCACCCGCATCGCTCTGATCATGTCCGCCACGGTTGTCGGCGCTCTCGCACTCTCGGGTGCCGCCACCTATGGCATCGTCCGCGCAAATATGACGGCAACAATGGAGAGCGACCTTAGCGCCATCGCCAGTGGCAACACGCTGGCGATCGAACAATGGGTCGCCGCCAAGGCTTTGGCCGTCAAGACTGCAGCGGAGGTCGTGGAGAAAGGCGACCCCGCTGGCTTGGTCAAGTTCATGGGTGATGCCAACGGCTTTCCCGTGACCACCATCGGGTGGAGCGACAAGTCATACTACTCGAGCAGCAGCACGACGCCGAAGGACTACGACCCCACCGCGCGCCCTTGGTACAAAGCGGCGCTGGCCGCGGGCAAGCCGACTGTGACCAAGCCGTATGGAGATGTCTCGACTCGAGTGCCATACGTTTCCTTTGCGGCGCCACTCATCCGTGACGGTGCGGCAATCGGTGCCGTTAGCGGCGCAGTGCCACTGGAAGGCGTGCGAGAGGTCGTGAAGGCGATACATCCAACGCCTTCGAGCTTGGCCTTCGTCGTAGCCAGGGATGGCCAGGTAATCGCCCACGCCGATGCGAATCAGATGCTAAAGCCGGTCAGCGAAGTGACAGCCGCACTGACGCCGGCCACGCTCGAGAACCTGGTTCGGGCTAGTGCGCCGCTAGAAGTGGAAATCCAGGGCGTGCCGAAGCTGCTAAAGGCCCAGGCTGTCGCCGGCACCGATTGGTATCTGGTGATCGCGCTCGATAAGGCCGAAGCCACCGTAGGCCTGCGCCACGTCGTAAGCGCCATGGGCATAGCCTTGGTCCTGCTTACCCTGGCGGCGCTCGGCATTGCCACCTTCTTTACCGCAAAAGCACTCCGCAGGCTCTCCGGGGTACGTGACGCGATGGATACCATCGGGACTGGCGGGGGCGACTTGACCCGCCGGCTGGATGTCGTGGGCAATGATGAGGTGGCACAGATATCCGCGTCGTTCAACGCCTTCGTAGAGAAGATCGGCGCCGTGTTGGTCGACGTGCGTGCCAGTGTGCAGGGTATGACCTCGGCAACTGGCGAGATCGAGGCAGGTAATCGCGACCTATCCCACCGCACGGAAGCCTCAGCCAGCAATCTGCAGCAGACCTCGGCAGCCTTGACCCAACTGGCATCGAGCGTAAAGCAGACTGCGGAAGCGGCCGAACAGGCAACGCAGTTGGCGACTGACGCCAGCGCCACCGCGGCGCGCGGCGGCGAAGTTGTCTCTGGCGCTGTGCGCATCATGGACGAGATTGCCAAATCGTCGGGACGGATCACGGAAATCATAGGCGTGATCGACAGCATCGCCTTCCAGACCAATATCCTAGCGCTTAACGCGGCAGTCGAGGCGGCGCGTGCCGGGGAACAGGGCCGCGGCTTTGCCGTGGTGGCTGGCGAGGTGCGAACCCTGGCTCAGCGCAGTGCCACAGCCGCCCAGGAGATCAAGGGACTCATCGAAAGCTCCGTAGCCAGCGTAAGCAGCGGCACCGAGCGCGTCCAGGCAGCGGGCTCGACCATGACCGAAATTGTCAAGGACATCGAGCACGTTCGACGGATCATTACTGAGATACACGGTGCGGTGAGCGAGCAGAACACAGGTATTGGACAGCTCGACCAGAGCGTGTCAGAAATGGATCAAGCCACGCAACAGAACGCTGCGCTGGTGGAGGAGTCTGCGGCAGCATCATCGATGCTTAATGATCGGGCACGGGAGCTCGCGCGAACAGTGGCACGATTTCAATTGCACGAGGCATAACACGATGTTGTACCTCGGTCGATAGCGGCAGTCCGCCTCCAAGGATTCAGATCTGGAGGTCGGCACGCCTCCCGGACTGCAAGCTGATTGACATGTTGTTCGACAGGTGGGGATGCACATTCCAATGTCCGCATGGCGAGTCCGCGCGTTCATGTCGGTGCCGCTGTCTGCGGGCTGCTGCCAGAGAACCAACCTTTGGCCCATCGCGATTGCCGGCCTGCTTTGACGTTGCGAACTTGCTTCCCACCATCCCCTCCACAGCCTGAAATGGCTCGCCTTCAGTCACGGCGGGACTGCAGCAAACAAAGCTCTCGTTGCTCTGAGACTCGGTCCATCCCATATTGACTGTGGATGCAACCGGTCAATGCAACGGATCGATGGATTCCAAGTGAGCCCCATTCTTCTTGTGGCGTCGCGCGCGCTCGCCTGGCTTAGTCGAGCCCGGCGCCGGCCTTCTCCCGCTCGGCTGCTATCATCGCGGCCCGCGCTGGTTGCGCTGCGCCTGCGCCTCGCCCACCTGCCAGATCGACCGCACGGCGCCGTGAGGTAGTTTCTAGTACGGGAGGGTACCGATTCTTTACGCGGGACCTTCAAACTCCCTCGCCTCGCATCCGCTATGTTCCTCCGCCCCTCGCCTCCCTGTCGCTGTTGCTTGCCGCGGCGCCCGTCGCCCATGCCGAGCGGTGGCAACCTTTGCGCCCCTCATGCTTGACTAAGCACATAGGGCGTACCCCCCACTTAAGTGGGGAGTCGACAATCGTATTCGGCCTTGCCCCCGCTCCAATTTGAGATAACGTTGTAGAGACAGGTAAAAGAACGCTGCGCAAATCCGCGCGCCCCGGTGGCGGCGGCCCAGCAGTAGCCGGCTGACACCATCGCCGCTTGATCGCTTAGGTCTGCAGTCCACACGTCACGTTCCTGGGGGATATCGTGTGCGCAAGCTACTGACGCAATTGTTGCGTCCGATCGGACGCGTCAGTACGACCGTCATCACGCTCGGCGCGCTGCTGCTCGGCCTGCTTAGCACGATCGTCGTGCATTCGCTGTACACAGAGCTGCTGGAGAGGGATGCGCGCCTGCGATTCAAGAGCGATACCGACGATATCGTCCAGCAGATCGATACGCGTATCCGGCTCTACACCGACGTCCTGGTAACCATGCAGGCGCTCTTCGGCGCTAGTGATGATGTTTCGCGCGAGGAATTCCGCGACTTCGTCAATGGCCTCAACCTGGAACAGCGCTATCCCGGGTTCCAGACGCTGAACTACGCGCCCTATGTGCCGGCCTCCGAGCTGGCCAGCTTTGTCGCCAGCCAGCGCAAGGACCCAGTCCTGCGCGAGGCCGGCGTGGCGTTCTCCGTCCACCCTGCAGGGAAGCGGCCAGCCTATTTCGTGTTGACTTATGTCGAGCTGTTCCAGAGCAACCTGCCGTCGATCGGCATCGACATGGGTGCGGAGCCGGGGCGCCTGGCCGCTCTCGAAAGAGCCCGTGACAGCGGGCAGGCAGTGAGCAGCGGGCGCCTGATCTTCAGCGAAGCCAAAGGTCCCCACGTCGGCATTGCCTTGCGCCTTCCGGTCTACAGAAAAGGCCAGCCGCTCGATTCAGTGGAGCAGCGCCGCCGTGCCTATATCGGCTCCGTTGGTGCTGGCATACGAATCAGCGGGCTGCTTGGGGAGATTGCCGGCAGCGAGCGCGTGTATGGGACTCGTTTCGAACTGTACGACGCCGGGAAACTCGATGGCGAACCAGTACCGCCGTCCCCGGCGACTCTGCTGTACAACAGCGCCGGCGGCATGACGGCCACCGCCCCCGCCAGTGCCAAGGCGGCTAGCCAGGCCAGCGCCGCACGGCTTGCCGCCAGCAACGAGCCATCCGCGCCCCAGCGGGCAAGCGTATCGGACGATCGTTCCTTCCAGCGCAAGGAGATGACACAGCCGTTTGGAGGACGGCGCTGGCTCATTGTCTTCTCCGCCGACGCCCAGGCCATGGTGGGCCCGCAACGCTACCTGAAGAGTGTGGTGCTTGGGGCCGGGCTGATCATTACCGCGCTGCTGGCCGGGCTGGCCTACGCGCTATCCAGTTCCCGGTCACGAGCCCTGGCGGTGGCCGATGGCATGACGCACAGCCTGCGCGAGAGTCGAGAGGGCCTTGCCCAGGCGCAGCGGATCGCGCACCTGGGGGATTGGCGTCTTGACCTGGAGCGCAATGCGGCCTATTTCTCCAGCGAGATGGCCCGGCTGCTGGGTGTGCGAGCGCTGGATCCCACGCCCGACACACTGCTAGGCGCAGCCGATCCTCGCTTCCGCGGCGTGTTGCGGCAGAGGATGCAAACCGCCTTGCGGGAGCGCGTCGCTTTCGAGCTCGAATGCCCCTACCGCTCGTTACGTGGACGCATGGGTTGGCTTCACCTGATCGGCCATGCGCATGGCCCACCGGGCACGGCCGTCCTGCGCGGCACCGCGCAAGACATCACCCAGCGAAAGCTCATCGAGCAGGCTCGCGCACAGGAGCATCTGGTTGCCTTGCATCTCGCCACCGTGTCTAGCGAAGCCGAAGTCCTGGAAAAAATCATCCGTACCTTGGTTGCGGGAATGGAATGGGAGGCGGGTGCATTCTGGCCTTCGGATGCAGGACGTGGCTTGGCGCTTGCGCCGGTTTGCCGGGCCAGAGAGCAAGAACTGGAAGCTTGGCTGGCACGGCGCCCGGCCGATCCGCAGGCAGATCAGGCAGACGTACTGACGGAACCGCGTTGGTATGCGGGCCGCGGTGCCATCGCGCGCTTGCCTCAGCATCGCTGGCTGGCCGACGGGAGCGTGCGCACTGTATTCGCTTTCCCACTGCGCAAGGGCACGACCACGCTCGGACTGGTGGAGATGTATTCGCGCACCAAGCGTCCACGCGATCCACATGCGCTTGCGATGGCTAGCGCGATAGCTAGTCACACTGGCCACTTCCTGCTGCGTCGCCAGGCCGAGGAGACCCTACGCTTTTTTGCCAATCACGATGCGCTCACAGGTCTGCCCAACAGGTTGATGTTCAAGAACCATCTCGAGAGCAGCCTCGCTCGTTCCCGCTCCCGTCAACACCGTCTCGATATCCTCTTTGTTGACCTGGACCAGTTCAAGAGGGTCAACGACACAATGGGCCACAACGCGGGCGACGTCTTGTTACGCGCCGTGGCAGATCGCTTTAGCGCCACGCTTGGCGAAGCCAACCTGATTGCCCGGCTCGGTGGCGACGAGTTCGTCGTACTGGTCGAGCCAATCGACGACTTCTCCCTTTTGCACCGCATCATCAAGCGTATCCAGGCCGCGCTCGCATCCGGCTTTGTCGTCAATGGCAAGGAGCTGCAGGTGACGGCAAGCATTGGCGTCAGCTCCTTCCCCGAAGATGGCAATGACGCGCAGACGCTACTAAAGCATGCCGATCTCGCCATGTATGCCGCCAAGCAGCTCGGCAAGAACGGCTTCCAATACTATGTGCGCGAGATGAGTGTGACCCTGCAGAATCGCATCGACATGGAATCGCATCTGCGCAGCGCACTCGATCACAATGAGTTCGTGCTGCACTACCAGCCACGCATCTCGCTGGACACCAATGCCTGTACCGGCGTCGAAGCCCTGATCCGATGGCGCCACCCGAAGCTCGGCATGGTGATGCCCGCTGACTTCATTCCGGTTGCGGAGGAGTGCGGGGCCATCGTGCAGATTGGCGCGTGGGTACTGCGTGAGGCCTGTCGCCAGAATGCGCAATGGCTTGCCGACGGCAATGCCCCGATACGCGTCTCGGTCAACCTTAGCGCAAGGCAATTTGCCGACAAGGACCTGAGGCAGGTCGTGCTCGATGCCCTGAAGCAAGCCGGCTTGCCAGGGTATCTGCTCGAACTCGAACTAACCGAAAGCATGGTCATGCGCGATGCCGAGCAAGCGGCGCGCTGGCTGTCGCGCCTGAAGCGAACCGGGGTACGGCTGGCCATTGACGATTTCGGCACCGGCTACTCCTCGCTCGCCTACCTGAGCCGTTTCCCGATTGACACCGTGAAGATCGACCGTTCGTTCATACGCTATCTGCCCGATAGCAGGAGCGATGCGCAAATCACGAGCGCAATCATCGGGCTAGGACATCAGATGGCGCTGGAGGTCGTGGCCGAAGGCGTCGAGAACGAGGCTCAGCTGGACTTTCTTCGCCGCGAGGGCTGTGACGAAGTCCAGGGCTACTACTTTAGCCGCCCTATTCCGGCCGAGGACGTCACCGCGTTCCTCGCTGGCCATACCGTGCACGGTCTGCTGCCTGAACAGGGACCGCAGCCGATGCGCGCCTGATTCTGAGTTCCGGCGCGCGCCCCAGCGTCAACAACAGGAGGGAACACATCATGACAGTGCAGAAACAGTGGATTGAACGGTCATGGCAAGCCATCGATGCGCTCGATTTCTCGAGGATCAAAGCCAAGCTTCTACATGGCAAGTCCGCCCATTGGAGCCCCGAAAGCCTGGCCGATGCCGAGGCCGGCTACCGCAGGTTTCTCAAGCTAGCGGCAAAGTACCCCGACACACCAGTCGTGCCCAGCGAACAGGTAGACGCGTTCTGGCACGCCCATATCGTCGATACCAGGCGCTATGCGAACGACTGTGAGCACATTTTTGGCCATGTCCTGCATCATGACCCCTACGTCGGTATCGATGGCCCACAGGATGAAGCCCGCCTGCGCGCGTTGGCCGAGGCAAGTGCCCGGCTTAGCGCGCGCGAGTTTGGGTTGAGACCGGCGACGGCGGCCTACTGTGCGGTCACGAGCGAGGGCAAGCCCACGCTGGGAGCCGAGCCCGCGGACGCCAAGGCAGCGTACTGCGCAATCACCAATGGGACGCAAGCGGCGTACTGCGCGATCACCTCCGGAGTCGTTTCGTCCTGCGGTCGGGACGCGCCTTGCCCTGTGGGGCTGCCGCGTCACTGATGCGTTGCGAAGTGCCGTGCCAACTGGCCGTAGGCGCATTCACGGCACCCCGACCACGTCCGGGAGGGGTGCCATTCTGTGGGAGACGATGCGATGATGGATTCATTGCTGTTTAGCAAGCCGTTTACCTTCCTGGCTTGCCCGCCGATTGCAGAACTCAAAGAAGCCATCGATGCGCTTAACACGTTGCCGGGACATTCGCGCTGGCTTAAGGAGGAAAACGCCATTCGCCGCGATCATGTTCCTGCCTTTGTCGAGCAGAGCCGCCAAGCCCTGGAGGCGCTTGTTCCGGGCCGGTCCTTCATGGTCGATAGCCTCGCCGATCGGATTCGGCACACGCCACGGGTGCTACAGGAGTTGCGCGAGTACGGTCCGGAGGTGGCGGCTGCCGCTCACTCTTACTTCTACTGGCGCTATTCAGCCGACGTGCTCGGACGGGCGCAGGGCATTCCGCGCAGTGCGCTGGAACGTCAATTTGGCAGGGTGGCGGCACGCGATGGCTCCCACAAGATCATATGGGGCTGTCCGTGTTGCGATCATCCAGCGCGATACCAGGTCGATGGGCTACTTGCCAATCAGCGCCCGGCGCGCCAGGGCGGCTTTGCGCTTGAGTGTGATCACTGTGGGCATCAGGAGCGGGTGTATGCTGGATTTCTGCATTACGGGCGTCTCCAGTGCCAATGCGCTGCGTGCAAGAGCTATGTTGGCGTTCTCGCCTATGACATGGCCAGGGCTACGCGAAAACTAGCTGAAAATCTCGAGAAGTACGCCTGGAGCCAAGCTGCCGAGACCCTTGCCGAGATCCAGGAGTACAAGGACGAGTCCATGCAAATGCTGCAGCGCCGGGCTAGCCCATCACGCAATGCCGCTTCCTTTGCACTTGAAGTCGTGTCCGGCAGGCACCAATCGATGCCAGCGATTCTAACGAGCCTGGACCCTGGCCTGGAAGGTTGCATCGAGAAGAATCCCAGGGCTTGGGCGTTGCTGTGCGAACTGCTACGCGAAGGCGTCGTTGACAACGAATACCTCATCTACGAGGAAGCTGACCGCGAGCGCGTGGCGCTGCAGCTATCACTGCTAGAAGAGCCCTCCTCCCAAACGGAAGGCTTGCCACAGAAGAATCTTGAAACTCTGTTGCAAGGCTACCAGCCTGCGTCTCGCGAGTCCTTTGTCGCGTGGCTGAAAGCAAGCATGCAACTCAAGATCTTTACCGGCAAGTTCTGTACCGCGGTGGAGGTTACCTGGAAACCCAACGCGCAGCGTTGCGAGTTCATCGCTAGCAGTCAGGTCGACCATGCTCGGCCGCTCGCGCACGATACGCCTGCGAGATCAGACGCGTCCTTCGTGCCGCCTTCAAAACACCCGCCTCACACTGACGCTGAAATTGAGGCAGTGACGCTACTGAGATCGCTGGGGTACATTGTTGTGGACCCCGCCGTCATTGAAGCGCATGGTTACTCAAAACTGGAGGAAAACACACCGCTCAACAAGTAACCCTGTGTAGCACGCATCGGTGATCGATGCAGCGCCAAACGGGTCACATTGCGCGGCGGATACTTGCCTACCGGCACAGATCCGCGGCCGAAGGCGGCGTCGCCCGGCTCAAATCAAAATCGCTCTCTCGCAAGCCCGCTGGCGTAAGCGACACCCAGTGCAGTATGGATGACGAGCGCACCAGCCCAAGGCTGCCCGCATAAGTCCATGGAATCGGCGATGGCTGGCTACCGCGCAACTCAATCGTGCCGGCGGACAGCTTCAGGTGCAGCAGGCGGCCGTCCGCCGCAGGCGTGTACGCCATGTCGCCGACCACGGTGATGCTGGCCTCGCGCACGCTTTCCGGCATGCAGGCCAGCGAGGCACTCACCCTGCCGGCCTTATCCAGCAGATGCGCGAAGCCCTTGCCCAAGTCGTTGGTGCCGACCAGCAGGAAGCTGTCCAGGGCCGGGACATAGGCGACACTGTAGGTGTAGTACTTCAGGCGGCCATTCAGTGCTTGCATGCCAGTCAGCGCTCCGTCGACGGGCCGATAGACGGCCGTCTTCAGCCTGGCGTGCGTCTCGCCGGGTACGAACTCCTGCCAGGCAAGCAAGGCCGTCTCCTTCGAGCCTGCAATCAATGGCCACCACTCGCGCTTGTTCGGCGCCACCTCAGTGCTTTGCAGCAGCCGGCCGTTACCGTCATACGTCTTGAGGTAGACGCCGTTCCCGGTGCCCAGGTTGTCCACGCCGCCACCATCGATCCAGTCGTCCGAGTAAAACACCACGAAATTGTCCCCTACCGCCGTCACGTGGCCAGAGTGCCCGCCAGACCAGACGTCAGTCGATTTCGCCTCTTGCGATTGAAGGTCCGTGCCGTACACACGATAGCGCTGGCTGACGCTGTTGGTGGTATTCGAGCCATCCTCAAAGGTCAGCATGATGCGGCCCGCGGCGTTCTGCGCTACTGACACCGGCTCCTGCGCTTCCTTCTCGGCGACCAGTAGCCGGGGCTTGCCAAGACTGGCCTGGGCCGGGTTCCATTCGGCGACGTAGATGTCGTGCGTCCAGTTGCGATTGCGATCCGGGCCGCGCGGCGGCAGCCCGGAGCTGCTGAAGAAGACGTAGGTGGTCTGCCCAGGCCCGGTGGCTGCGCCAATGCCATGCATAAAGGCGCGCTGATCGATCGCCGGGCGGACCTTGGCGGGCGGCCGGGTATCAGCGCGGCTATGGTTCCGGGCTTCGTTACGCGCACCCGACGGCGAGCACAGCAGCGCACCGGCAAGCACTAGAGAAGCGCCACACATCATGACGAGCGGACGCATGGCTACTCCACATTTCCTCGTGACAATGGACAATGCCAAGACCATTCAATGAGGACCTCGCGCGACAGCGGGCGGCACCGCCGGCTGCCGCGCGAGGCCAAACCGCGGAGCTGCTCAGGCCAGTTCCTGCTGTAGTGGCGCAACGTGCGAGATCAGGCCGTCTTCGTCGTGAAAAGCCACCAGGCGACGACCGGTGCCAACCGAGAGCACCACATCCTTGGCCAGGTCGAGCGTCGAGATCGGCGCCACCCGGGCAGGCTGTTTCAGGTTGGAAACGCTTGTCCCGAAGCGGCGCGCCAACGTCCACGCCGTGAACGCCAGCCCTATCCCGAGGACGGTCAACGCATCGGGGATGATCTCCCCAAGCGAGAACTCGCCGCTTCCCGCGGAGGCCACGCACCAGTGGATGTAGAACGCCGCAGCTACCCAGATGCTGGCCACCAGCAGCGGCCGCGCCAGCCGATACCAGAGATATCGTCGGACCGCCTTTCCCCGCGCAAGGTGCTGCAGATACTGCTGCAATGTCGTGCTGGACGCGTCAATGATGGGTTCTTTCATGTCTCACTCCTCCTCAAGAATGCTCTTCAAGCTGCCCGACAACTGGAGATGCGGGCGCAGGTGACCTTGGCGGCGTGGACGCGGGGGCGTCCTCGCGGATGCCGCGGTCGGGGCTGACCCACCTTGCCCGGGTGCGGCGCTGGTGCAACAGCACGCTGGGCAGGGCGATCACCGATGCGACCATGCTGATGGTCCAAAACGCGATCGGGTACCAGATCGTGTCAAGAAAGTAGCGCAGCAGCTTGGTGTCGTAGCAGCGATCGATCACGCAGCCGACCAGGATCTGCACGCAGCAGGTCAGAAAGAGAAAGACGCCTGCCCCGCGCGGCATGCCGGCGAAGCGCCAGGCTTCGGGCAGCTCGAACAGCGCGGTCGCGGCCGTCATCACCAGGGTGAACAGCATGCAATAGGCCCAGATCACGCTGACCGTATACTCGAGGAAGATCGGCCACATCATCGGCTTGTTCTTTGTGACGATGGGCGCCGCATACTTCTGCAGCACCTGGATGCCGCCCCGCGCCCAGCGCAGGCGTTGCCTGAACAGGCCCTTGAATGTCTCCGGCATCAGGATCCAGCTGAGCGCGTGTGGCTCGAAATGCAGCCGCCAGCCATTGACCTGCAGTTTCCAGCTGATATCGATGTCTTCGGTCAGCATGTCGGGGCTCCAGTAGCCCACGCCGCGCAGCGCGCTCTTGCGGAACATGCAGATCACGCCAGACACGGTCAGCAGGCGGCCATACAGTTCCTGGGTCCGTTTGATCAGGCCCACGATCGACGAGAACTCGCCGACCTGCATGCGCCCCAACAGCGAGGTCCGGGTGCGGATGCGCGGATTGCCGGTGACTGCGCCAACCCCCGCATCCCGCAGGAAGTGCCGCAGCATCCAGCCGATCACCTCGCGGTCGAGCAGCGAGTCGCCGTCGATGCACAGCAGGTACTCGGCATCGGTCAGCATTGCCGCAGTGGTCAGGCCAATGGCCTTGCCCTCGTTACTGTGCTGGTGGATCACCAGCAATTGCGGATACTGATCGATCAGCGCATTCAGGATATCGCCGGTGGCGTCGCTGCTGCCGTCATTGACGGCGATGATGTTGTAGTTCGGATAGCGCAACTCCGCCAGGTTCGCGATGACCTCGCGCACATTGGCTTCCTCGTTGAAGCAGGGCACGATCACCGAGACCTTCGGGCACTCGAGCAACACGTCCGCCCGCGTTTTCTTGCTCTCTTTTCTCTCGATCAGGAAGTAGTGAAGCAGGCCACCGGTCATCCATAAGTAGGACATGAACAGTGGGTAGTAGAAGACAAAATTCGAAAGCAGGCTTGCCGTATTCTTCATAATCTTCCCCTACCTTGTTGCTATCGGCTCTTGGTCTGGCTCTTGATCCGGCTCTTGGTCTAAACCTTCATGCCATTGCGCGGTCGCACCAGGTTCTGCATGGACATGACATCCCGCAGCACCGCCAGGTCTGGCTGGTTCACCATGAACTGGTCGGGGCAGTAGCCGAGGTGCTTCACGCCAGCCATGCGCAGGCGCTGCATCTGATCACGTAGCGCGGTGCTGGCGACCGGTGCCTGGGTTCGGCCATCGAGTGTCTGCAACGCGAAGATGGTCTTCGGCAGCGCGCCCGGATGCGCCGCTACGGCGCGGACCAGGCCCTCCAGCCAGGGCGTCGAAGGCGGGCCGCCTCCGGCATCCGCGTAGGCCATCAGGTTGACGAAGTCGTATTGCGCGGCGAATGCATCGATGTCCTGAGCCAGGCGCATGCTCGCGTCGGGACGCAGCACCGCATTGGCAGGCAGGCTGCGCACGGTCAGCACATTGCCGCCGCCCTGATAGTCCTTGACCAGGTCGCCCAGTTGCCGCGTAAAGTCGATCAGGTACCGGAGCTTGGCGTCCGACCATCGTTGCAGCAGATCGGGGTTGGCGCGGATCGCAGCCAGTTCGCGCGGCAACCCCCAGTCCGCGTAGGCGGCAAGCGCCGCATCGCTCGCATCTTCGACATCGCTCAGGCTCGCGTCATCGCCAAACACGACGCCGTTAAGACTGGTGTATCTGCCCAGGTCGTAGTAGATATCGCGGATCACGCTGCGGGCGAGCGGGTCGAAGGGGCTGAGCCGTTGCCGCTGGCGCGGGTCCGGGGGCGTGGCCGGCGCGGCCGGCATCACCGCTACCAGCCGGGACGAAGCCGGATGGCCCGCGGGCAGCTTGTAGGCAAGCACCGGCAATGCCGCGTAGACCTGTACGCCAGCGCGGGTGATCAGCTGCCAGGCCGCGCGCGAGAAAAGGTCGCCGCGCACCGGCATGTGGCGGTTGGGAAAGTAGAGCGCCTGGGCGGTGCCGCTGCCGTCGGGATCGTGAAACGCCTGCAGGTAGACCGATTTGGGCTCAAGATCCTTGATCCGGTCTATCAGCCGCGATAGCCTGGCCTCCTGGCGATCGGGGTTCGGATCGTACACGTCGTCGAGAGAGACGTTAACAACCCGTTCGACCGGCTGGTTGTCGCCGCGATAGGCCGACTGCTGGCGGAACTGGCCCATCATGACACCGGCATCCCAGTCGTAGGAAACCAGCAGGCGCCTGATCTTGGTCAACGGCACCTCGGGCGTATTGGGTCCGTCGTCGAGGGTGAAGTGGACATTCATGCCCAGTTTGTGCGAAGCACCGATCAGCGCCGCGTTGTACATGCCGTAGGGCCAGACCATCGAGCGCACCCGAGCCCCGGTTTTCGCCTGGATCATGTCCGAGCACGTCTTCAGGTCGCCACCGACCCGGCTTTCGTATTCCTGGTCGGTTTCGTAGCGTTTCAGGTCGGCATGGTAGAGGTGCGCGCTGGCCGCTGGTAGTTCGTTGCCTTGCGGATTGGCCACTGCGCCGTGGTGCATGTCGTGCGTGTGCGAGGCGATCTCCACCAGGCCTGACTCAGCCATCTCGCGCAGGTTGTCCCAGCTCATGAAATAGCCTGGCGCCATCACCGACTTATGGCTGATGCGCACCGGCTCGTCCCGGGGAGTACCGGTCCAGCGCGACACCACCGCGACCAGGCCTGGGTAGTTGTACTCTTGCAAGAGCGGAAAGACCTTGGTGTACTGGCTCTTGTAGGCATCGTCGAAGGTCAGCAGCACTGCACGCGGCGGCAGGCGCGGGCCGCCGTTGCGCGAGGCAATGATCTGGTCGACGCTGACAGGGTGGAAGTCGTTGCCCTTGAGCCAGGCGAAGATATTGTTGAGCGTGGCGGTGCTGATCGCACAGGTATCTGCCACCGTTCCCACATCCGCACGCAGGTCGTCCCGGATGTCGTGAAACGCGAGTACGCGGAAGGTCAGCCCGTCGTCGCGATCCTGCGGCGGCAGCAAGGACAGCGCATAGCCAGCGTGGACGCTATTGGTCACCGACAGCGCGCCGGCGAGCCCGATGAATGTTCGGCGATTGAGCTTTTGCATGATGACCTATAGAGGGACGTTGAGGTTGAGGTAGATCAGCTTGGTTGTCTCGCGGTTGGCGTCGAAGCGCCTGCTACCGATGCCGATGCCGTAGGTGAGCGAAGCCTTGCGGCCAAGCTGCCAGAACTGTTCGAGGCGCGCTTCCCACAACATGCTGTCGCCGAAGCCGTCCTGCCGGTAGCCACCTGCGGTGACATACACGCGCTGGCTGAAGGATTTTTCGGCATAGCGCCACGGCGTCCATTGGTACATGGTGCGCAGTTGCGCGGTGTAGTCGCGCCGCGGATTGAAGTAGGCGGTGCTGTCCAGCGTATTGCTGGTGGTGCCCACGTCGAGCCAGATCGCCACCTGGTGGCGTGGTTGGTTCAGCAGCCGCTGGTAAGCGGTGCCCTGCCACATCTGGTGAAAGTTGGTGTCGCTGTAGCGCGACGCGCCGTACATCACATTGAAGTAGCGCGCATCGTCCTGCGAGTAGCGCGCCGATGCCGTGGCAGTGCGGCCTGTCACGCCGGCCTGGTAGGCTTTCAACGGCAACGCGTTGTCGTCGGAGTCGACGCCCGCGCCAAAGCGCCAGGAGTCATTGGGCTGGAAGGCGACCGTGCCGGTGCCGCCGGTCTTGCCCTGACCTCCGGTGGACTGATGCAGCTCGGCGGCGGCTTCCCAGCCGTCGCGCCGGAAGTCGCCGCCGAGGCCGTTGCGTATGCGGCTGACGCTCTGGCCATCGCCGGTGTCGCCACGCGCCGTGTATTGGTGCGCGAAGACACGCCAGTAGTCGGCCATCGGCGACGAGTAGAGACGGGTGTCAACCCCCCAGGCATGATCCGCCAGCACGGCGTTGCCGCGCTCGCCAATGGCGTCGATGATCAGTTGCGGGCGCTCGTAGACGCGGTACTCGCGCTGGAAGTTCTTGACGCTGTTGTTGTCGGGGAAATTGCCGTCGAAGGCCGCGGCGACCGCCTTCGCCTGATCGTACTGATGGAGCTGGAGGGCGGTCTTGCCGAGCCCCACCAGGCTTTCGATATCGCCGGGGTGGTCGGCCTGCGCCTGCCGGTAGATGCTTTGCGAGGCGTACGGGCGTTCCAGCACCAGCGAACCGTCCGCGCGGGCGGTCAGCAGGGAGGGATCGAAGGGGGCGTCCTTGCGCAAGGCATCCAGTGCCTGGACGCCCTCATTGACGTGATTGGTATAGAGGAGGTATTGCGCCTGCAGCTTCTTGACGCGGCCGTACTCGGGATTGGTCTTGTCCACGTCTTCGGACAACTCGGTTTGCGCCGGCGTGTTGCGGGCCATCATCGAGACCAGTTCGCGCGCCGCCTCGTAGTGTCCCTGGTCCAGGTAGGCAAAGAACAGGCTTTCCTGCACGCTAGGACGCGATAGCGCATAGGGCTCGGTAGTCTCCTTGATCGGCTCGATGACCGCCTGCAAGGCCAGTTCGTAGGCGCGCGAGGCAAGGTCGGGCTTGTCGAGATAGGCGTAGGCGTCGCCCGCGGCGGCATAAGCGGAGCCCGGTAGCGGCTCGTTGGCCAGCGAGAGCTGCTCGTATAGCGCGGCGGCTTCCTTCATGCGCCCGCGCACGGACAACGCCGTGAGGCGATCGGACTGGACCGCGCGCCGCACCCCGTTGTATTCGTCATCGGCGGGAATCCTGCCTTGCAGTGCCTCGGCAGCAGCAAGCGCGCCGTCGGCGGGAACCAGGCGATCCTGGTCATTGGAAGCGCTGGCTTGCTGCCGTGCCCACCGGATTTGCTGGGCAACGACAAGATGCTCCAGCAGCAGCAGATCCCGGCGCGCGAAGACATCGGGGCGTGCGGCGGCCTGTTCCAGCGCTAGTTTTGGAGACCCTGCTTCGGCCAGGGCGAAAATGCGCTCCCTGAGCCCGTCGTTCTCGCCCGCCGATGCGGGTTGCTCCAGCCTGGCCGGCGGCTGCGCGCGCGGTGCTGCCGGCTTTGCGGTTTCTGCCGCGCAATGCTCGCGAGCGAACAGCGCTAACAGCACGGCTGTGGTCTTGAGCGTGGTCCGCAATCGCCTGCGGCACTGCTGGGATGCGTTCACGTTTTGATCCCCCGGAATGCGCTGCTGCAAACAAAACGTCTCCCTTGGCGTGCGGCATATCCTTGCCGGCGCCAATGCGTGTAACCGGAGAGACGGACATCACACGGCTAACCTGCTGGCCCTGTTGCAACGCAACGCGCCAATCCGGTCCGCCGAGACATGACCTTGCTGAATCCGACCAGAAATCAAAGCGACCCCGGATCTTCTCCGGTTGCGCCCTGTTATTCCCATCCAATGCCTGTCGCGCCCGGCAGCGATTTGTGCTGCGGCGATGCGGCCTATTCCACTGTCTTCTCGTTCTGCTTTCGTCTGCCGCAAAAAACGGCTGCTCCCTGCCAACCACGTCTCCAGGCTTGCTCTTTGCGCCTGCCTTGATGCCCTTCTTAGTGCTTGTGCGCCATTATTTGGTGATCGGGTGCTATTGCGACAGTCGCCAAAAGCACTAGAGCGACCAGCTGAAAGATGGAGTCGACCTAAACCGGGAGACCAGCCCCGCTGTTACAAGGATGAAACGAAAGCGTGCGCAGGAATGCGCCGCTAAGGAAAACGCGCCGTCCAGCAAGCGAGCACTGCCACGAGCGCATGCTTGAGGTCGGATGTCGGATGGGGAGACCTACACTGAGGCACAGCGCGTCGAACTGAACGTTCAAGCGAATCTGCGCCGGATTGGCCCGCCCTCGCGGGTTACCTCACCGGGTCTGGCCCGGGTGCGGTAGACGAGGAGGGCGTAATGTGCGCCACGCCGCAAATCGGTGGGACTTCTGGCGGATAGCTGCGTATGCCGCTTGTGTCTAGTCTTGTCGCACCAATTCAGAGGGGGAGCGCCATGTCAATCTCACATACTGCCCGCGCTGCGGCTGTTGCGCGTTTTGTACTCATCGGCATGTCGGCGGCGCTCGCGTTTGGCACGCAAGCCCAATCGTTGCGCGAGGCGCCGACCCAGCAAGCGCAAGCCGTGCCTACACCGCCGGAGATGGCAATTCCGGCGGCGGCAATGCCACAAGCCGCAGACCCGCAGGCCTCAACGACACAGGCGCAAGCGGAAAATCAGGAACCGCCGCTTGTCATCGCGCAGCCCGAGGCCGCAGCCTCGCCGGCGCAGCCGGCAGTCATGCGCCAGCAGGCCTCGGGACCGCAGTTGATGACGCCGCGGACTATTGGCAATGTCACCTATATCTGCGGCGGCACGGGCGTCGAGGAGCAGGACCAGCTGACCAGTCTCGAACAGCAATACAACCTCGGCGTCATCTTCACGAAGGGGCCGCAAGGCGATTTGCTGGCGGGGGTCGATGTCCAGCTGCGGCGCCATGGCAAGGTGCTGGCCGCGTTTCAGGCCACCGGTCCGCGCTGCCTGTTCAAGGTGCCGCCCGCCGACTATCGGGTGGAGGCCACCTACAAGCAGCGAACGCAATACGTGATCTTCGAAACCGGATCCCTGGGGACAGGCCTGCGCTGGTAGCAATGACCCGCGGCTGGCGCGCCTGGCAATGACGCGGCCCCCTGTTATCCCCCTACTGGGTCGAAGGAGCGGGCCGAGACCCGCTGTGCAGCTTCGCTATGCTTCCACCAGTGTCACTGCAGATGCTGGCCCCCATTGATCGCAATGTTTGCGCCAGTCAGGAAAGCCGCTTCACGCGAACATAGGTAGACAATCAAGGCCGCTACTTCCTCCGGCTCCCCCAGGCGGCCAACCGGGATTTGCGGGATGATCCTGGTGTCCAGGATCTCCTGCGGCACCGCTGTCACCATCTTGGTCGCAATGAAACCAGGGGACACGGTGTTGACCGTCACGCCGCTCCTGGCTACCTCGAGCGCCAGCGACTTCGTGAAGCCATGCATGCCTGCCTTGGCCGCTGCATAGTTGGTTTGGCCAAAGCCGCCTTTCGAGCCGATGATGGACGACACATTCACGATCCGCCCCCAGCCGCGCTTGACCATCTCGTCGCACACCGGCTTGGTCATATTGAACACCGAATCGAGATTCGTCCGCATGACCGAGTCCCAGTCCGCTTTTTCCATCTTCCTGAAGCTGGTGTCCCGCGTGATTCCGGCGTTGTTGATCAGAATGTCGACAGGACCAATCTCCGCCCGAATCCTCGCCACACCCAGCTGGCACGAATCGTAATCGGCCACGTCGACCGGGAAGGCATGGAATCGGTGTCCGCTTTCCCTCATCCGCGACAGCCAGCTGGCAACACCCGTGTTCGCCGGGGAGTGGGTCACAACCACCTCGCAATCTGCTTCCAGCAGCCTGGTGCTGATGGCTTCGCCCAATCCCCCCATACCCCCCGTTACCAGGGCTATCCTCGTCGTCATGATTGAATCCTCCATATACTGCGTTGAAGGCCAGGTCGGTGACACGGCCGTAGGAGCAGGTGGCCGAAGCCCAGCCTGCCGCTGGACATGGCTCGCGCTCGCCGCGGCCCCGCGAAGCGTAGGGGCCGCGGCAGCCATTGCGCGGCTTACTGCCGGACGGCTCGGGCAGGCGGTTGCTTCACCGACCTTGAGGCCGCTTCGGCAGCCGTATTGAAACTGCTCTGCGCAACGTGCGCCGCCTGCTTTGCCGTCGACTGCATGGTCTCGTATAGCGTGTGGGTTGCATCGATTGCCGACTGCCAGGCGGCGACAGCCGCGCTGGAACCTGCTGGCGCAGCGCTCACCGCGTTGTCAAGGAGACGCTGCACCCCGCGCTTGTTTGCCTCGTAGTGCGTTTCCGCAGCCTTGTCGAATTCGACCCGCGTCGCGGACGCAATTTCAAAAAATTGCAGGCGATACGAGAGTGTCTTTTCCGTCGCTTGCTTGAGCAACTCGATCTGCAATGCAAAAAAATCCTGGGGGTGCTTGACCGACAGGGCTTTGCGCGCGCCTTCGCAAGTATCGGATAGTGCGGCTTTCGTCGTCTCGATATTCAATGCGAGCAGCTTCTCAAAACCTTCGACAGCTTTGGCCGTCAGACCTGCCGTGGCGTCAATAATCGCCTTCTGCGCAGCCAGGACTTGCTCGGGGGACAGCTGATTCATCTTGCAGCTCCTTGGTGTGACCCACGCCCCGTGCCATCCCATGACAGCACGTTCGCGGCGGAGTCGCGTGAATCGGGCGGCGGCGTAACCGCGGCGGAGGTTCCGGTGCGCAAGAGCCGAGTACATGCCAGGCACCTGCAGGCATCTCAGACGGGCGCGCTGCGCCCTTTTCGTGAGGCGGGGCGTGTCAGATCCGCTCTGTGGAGGACACGCCTGAAGGCTCTGAGCAAGGCGTAGCCCTGGATTGTTAGCTGAGGTCGGCGAAAGCCCGGCACAGGCCGGTCGAGCGCTATTGGTTCATGCTCCAGAAGCGCCTTCCGAGTTCACACCCAAAATAACCTCTATTGGCTGGAAACCAAAGATCAGATACTTTAGATCAAAATTCGCATGCTCCGTGATTTAATATTTTGAATTCAGAGTTAATTAATATTCACATAAAAAGGTTTTAAACAATTTACCCCCGGAAAGAGGGGTTTGAGATCGCAGGGCTCGTTGCAACGCGCCCATTGCCTGGGTGCCTGCTACATCGGTGCGACGTGGGCCGATACGATGAACACGACGCGCGTGCCGTTGGCTTGCCTGGATGTCAAGAACCTGAAGGTCGCGTCCTAGCAGTGGAATGAAGTGTTCGACGCAAGTCTGGAGGAGGGCATCCTCACCTGGACTGCTTCTCGTGCTGCCTGCACAAAAACGCAGGCACCGGGTATCTCACGGAGTCAGTGTTTGGCAAGTGCTTTCGCGAAGTATCGATCGAGATCGTTTTCGAATAACGATTGCTCATGGGCCTGCATGGCTGCGCGGCCGCCATTCGCCAGTGCGTGCGCAAGGATGCCGGTGTCGGTATGCTAGGGGTAGCTGCCCCAGTCAGTATTGCGCTGCGGCAGCGCAAGCGCGGACATCGCGGCCAGGAACGCCTGCCGATGAAGCGCGACAGAGTCCGTCAGCGTGCCGTCGATGTCCAGAACAAGAATGCGGTCGGCTCTCGTGGTCAGGCTCTGGTTGGCAGGTAGCGCACGTGCGGCATGCGAGAAGCGCTCCCTGCGCTGGGTTGGTTAGCTGGCTATCAGGATGTCTTCATAGAAGGCGCCGAATGACTTGGTGGGATGGGCGATCTGGATCTCCAGTATCCACAGTCCAGTCTTGGGGCACCGTTCATAGTCTCCCAAGTCCCCCGCCCGATAGATCGCATGAGGGAAATCGGATACGCGGTGCCCCTTGATTTCGAGGTTGAGCTTCCAGCCCGCAGCCTCAGCCCTCTGCGCTGCATATTGGTATAGCGCCGGTCCGCCAAGACCATCTTCACGCCAGCGCGCGCTGACTTCTTGCCAGAGGATGCGCGCGGCCTCGGCGCAGGCATGCATCTCCGGGTCCTCCCCGACGACGAAGGTATCACCCGCATCGCCTTCATGATCGTTCCAGACAATGCCGAGGTCTATGAAGAAGATGTCTTGCTCACCGAGAACATGATCCGGGTCTATGCGCTCCTTGAACGTCTTCAGGGTGTTCCGGCCAAAGCGCACGATGATCTGATGCCAGATGCGCTGCATGCCCATCTCCTCGAGCGTGATGCGCGCAAAATCACAGGCCTGCTTTTCGGTCATGCCTGGACGAATGCCCGCGGCAATGCGCCGGACCCCTTCGGAGGTCTTGTCCCGCGCGTATTGCATGGCGGGCAATGAGAATTTGGCCCCAACGGCTTCCCGGTCAAGGCTTGGTGTGCTTTCCATGAAAAATCCAGATGTCGTCATGATTCTGCCGAGTTGAGGCGGGCTGCGGTGCCGGCGGAATCAGCGGACCCCTCCGGGGAGGATTGCCGGGCCCATCGTGTGTGGGGCCGGAGAATCGCTGCCTGGAAGGCCTTGCTGCCTTGGTCGCCACAGCAGGCGTACCTCGCGTCGGAAGGGCTCGTTGGGGCCGGATGTTGCCGCTGGCAACCTATCGTGTCCCAGCTCCCGCTTGATTGCCGAAATATATCATTGAATATAACGAATGTGCGTTACGACACTCTTTCCGGTTTCATTGCGGCAGCATCTCCCAGTTGGGCGCGCAATAATGCGCTCACCGTGCAACCGCAAGATCATGCGGGCCACGCGAGAAGTCGCACACAAGCCGGCTGACCTCGGCAATGACATCCAGCGCCGCACTGAAGGCATCGTCCCGGTACACGGCGGAGTAAACCAGCGGCGGTGGCATGGGGTCGCTCTTTACCACGCGCAAGAGCCCTTGCTCGATATCCGTGGCGAAGTAGTCCAGGGCAAGCTGGCTGATGCCGAGTCCTTCGATGGTCAGTGCTCTCAATACGGTCAGGCTGTTGGTGGCAAATACCTTCTTGAACCTGAATCCATGCTCCCGGCGCCAGGCGCCGTAGAAGGTGTTCTTCGCGGACCCGATGGATTGCTCCAGCACGGGATACTGGGCAAATTCTTCGGGGCGCAGCGGCCTGTCGGGTAACGCGAGGGTGGGGCTCGCCATCCACAGGTCTTCCACGCGGCCGACCTCCACCGTCTTGTAGGCTTCGCCCCAGAACGTGCCCGGCAGGATCGCCAGGTCGATCTTGTTTGCCTCCAGGCCTTCGAACAGGTTCATGCCCGCATCAACCACCGGTTCCAGTTGAAGCTCTGGATGCCGGTTCTTGAGTTCCTTGAGCAGCTTGGTCAGCCAGGTCAGTGCGATGAGCTCGGTGACGCCGATCCGGTAGGTGCCGGTGAGCTTGTCGACCTGCCCGACCTCGGCATCGATCCGCTCGCGCAGTCGCATGGCTTCTGCGGCGAGGGTCAGGAGCCGGCTGCCGGCATGGGTGGGCACGAGGCCCTTTGGCGTGCGGTGGACGAGTTGCACGCCCAGGACCGCCTCCAGTTCGCCGACACGCTTGGACATGGCCGATTGCGTCGCGTGGAGCTTGGTGGCCGCCGAGCTGAAGGATGCATGCGTCACACAGAAGTAGAAGGCTTCGAGTTGCTTGAACGTGACAGACATTTGATTTCCCGATTCTGTGCGGCGACATATTCTCGCACCAACAATGCCCTCATCACGAAAAAATGGAATACCGGCGCAATCCGATTTCTCGTTTTGCCGGGCCGGCGCGGTGGCGGATACTTTCTCGCAAGATCCCTTCCATGGCCACGCCTCATGCTTTCGCTCACCGACCGACTCAACCGAATCAAGCCCTCTCCCAGTTCCATGGCGGGGCAACGCGTGCGGGAGCTCCGCGCCGCGGGGCGCGATGTGATCGGCCTCACCGCCGGGGAGCCGGACTTCGAGACGCCGGCCCACATCCGGGAAGCCGCCTGGAGCGCAATGCAAGCCGGCAAGACGCGCTACACCGATGTGGGGGGCACGGCCGAGCTGCGCCACGCCGCCGCGCAGAAATTCAAGCGGGAGAACGGTCTCGACTATGCGGCCAGCGAGATCATCGTCAGCACCGGTGCCAAGCAGGTCATCTTCAATGCGCTCATGTGCACGGTGCAACAGGGCGACGAGGTCATCGTGCCCGCGCCATACTGGGTGTCATACCCGGATATCACGCTGTTTGCCGGTGGCGTGCCGGTGTTCGTGGCATGCCGGCAGGAGAATGGGTTCAAGCTCACGCCCGAGGATCTCGAGCGGGCCATCTCCGCGCGGACCCGCTGGCTGATCCTCAATTCGCCGAACAACCCCAGCGGCGCCGCCTATACCCGCGCGGAGCTGGTTGCCATCGCCGAGGTACTGGAGCGTCACCCGCACGTCTGGGTGATGACGGATGACATCTACGAGCACCTTACCTACGACGACGCCGCCTTTGTCACGCTGGCGCAAGCCGCCCCGTCACTGAAGGCGCGCACGCTGACCATCAACGGCGTCTCGAAGGCGTACGCGATGACGGGCTGGCGCATCGGCTACGCCGGCGCGCCGGCGCCGCTCATCAAGGCGATGGTGAAGCTGCAATCGCAAAGCACGTCTGGCGCCAATTCGGTGGCGCAGGCCGCGGCGATCGCGGCGCTGGATGGCCCGCAGGATTTCATCACGGCCAACAAGGCGGCGTTCCAGGCGCGCCGGGACAGGGTGGTTGCCGCGCTCGGGCAGGTCGACGGCATTCATTGCCAGGCGCCAGCCGGCGCATTTTATGTCTTTGCGTCGTGCGAAGCGCTGATCGGCGCACGCACGCCGCACGGCTCGGTGATCCGGTCCAGCGACGACTGGGTCAACTGGTTGCTGGACTCGCAGGATCTCGCGGTACTGCAGGGTTCCGCCTACGGCGTCGATACGCACTTCCGGCTTTCGTTTGCCGCCAGCATGGCGCAGCTGGACGAGGGCTGCCGCCGGATCGAAGCCGCGGCGGCCGCATTGATTCGCTAGGCATCGCACGACCTTCCTTCATTCATTTCATCCACCAGGGCGCACCATGAACTATCTGCTGAAGTGTCTTCGCCTCGTCGCGGCGGGCTTGCCGCTGCTTGCCACGGCTGCCCATGGCGAGCCCGCGTATCCCTCGAGGCCGATCCGCATCCTTGTGGGTTTTTCTCCTGGTGGCTCGAACGATATCGTCGCCCGTCTGCTGGCGCCCAAGCTGTCCGAGGCCCTGGGCCAGCAGGTGCTCATCGACAACCGCCCCGGCGCCGGCGGCAACATCGCTGCCGACACCATGCTGAAAGCGCCCGCCGATGGCCACACCCTGATGATCTGCACCACGGGGATGCTGTCCATCCAGCCGTCCTTGCAGAAGGTCAGCTACGATCCGCAGACCGACATCATTCCGGTGTCCCTGATCGCCAACACGCCGTATATCGCGCTGGTCAACGCGGCGCTGCCTATCCACAACGTCAGGGAGCTGATCGCGTATGCCAAGGCCAATCCAGGCAAGCTGAACTTCGCTTCGTCTGGCAATGGCACGGCGGGCCACCTCGCGGGCGAAATGCTCAAGCTGCGCGCCGGCATCAACATTGTCCATGTGCCTTACAAGGGCACGGGGCAGGCCATGACGGACCTGCTTGGCGGCCAGGTCTCCATGATCTTCGACCAGCCCATCAGCTCCCTGCCTTACGCCAAATCCGGAAAGCTGCGCGTGCTTGGCGTGGCGTCGCTGCAGCGCTTGCAGTCGCTGCCCGACGTGCCGACTTTTGCGGAGTCGGGCGTGCCCGGGTTTGACCCCGTGGCGTGGACCGGGCTTTGCGCGGCCAAGGGCACGCCGGCCAGCGTGGTGGCGCGCTTGCAGCACGACGTGGCGCAGGTGCTGCGCCAGCCGGAGATTGCGCAGCGCCTGAGCCAGGACGGCATGGAAGTGGTTGGCAGCACGTCGGATAAATTCCGCGAGTTCCTGGCCACCGACAAGCGCAAGTGGGTCAGCGTGATCAAAGAAGCCAACGTCACGCTGAATTAAAGGGACACGACATGGACATCGACATCGACATCGACATCGAGAGCAACCTGCCGGATATGGTCCGGGATTTCGAGCGTGTTCGCCCGGACCTGGTCGAGCAAGCATCTCAGTTCGCCGCCTCGATCTTCGCGGATGTGGCGGGGCGCCGGGGCGGCATGCACGGGCGCATCGCACCGCTCGACCGCGCGAGCCGCTTCTGCGGGACCGCGCTCACGGTCGAAGTCCGGCCGGGAGACAACCTGATGATTCACGCCGCCATGGCGCTCGCAAAGCCAGGTGATGTGATCGTGGTGGACGGCAAGGGCGACCAGTCTTGCGCGCTGATGGGGGCCATCATGACGAACCAGTGCAAGGCGCTTGGCGTGGCGGCGGTGGTGCTGGACGCGGCATCGCGCGACGCCGACGAGATCCGAGAGCTGGGCTTTCCGATGTACTCCGTGGGCACGAATCCCAATGGTCCCACCAAGCTTGTGCCCGGCCGCGTCAACCATCCGATTCAATGCGGCGGCGTTACGGTCAGGGCCGGTGATCTTGTGATCGGCGACGCCGATGGCGTGGTGGTGGTCGAGCGCGAAAAGGTGGCCGAGCTGATCGGGCGGGCGGCCGAGAAGGTGGTGGCGGAGCGAAAGCGGATCGATGGTATCCGGTCCGGCCAGGCGTTGCGCCCGGCGTGGCTCGACGCGTCCTTGCGCGCGGCGGGCGTGCTCAAGGCGGGCGAGGCGCTCTGAGCGTAGCTGGCAATCCGGGCCTGTCTCTGGCTCTGGCCCTTCCGATATAAATAAAAGTAACAAGAATTGTTATCAATATCTTTCTTGTCTAATTTAGGTACCCCACGTTGTCCCCATGCCATCCGCGATCTTACTAGTGGACGAAATAACTTCTGTGCGTCATATTTCCCCTTAATACTTCCTTAAGTATTCACGCTATACCGTACAACTTTAGTCAAAACCTTAATTTGAGGGCTGGCCGAAATGACGTTGGGAGGGCTCGCTGGTCCGGCAGTTGCATGGCTCGCGGCAGGATATGCCGTGGCGGCGGCGTGGATCAGCCGACGGTCCTCGCCCGGCCCGGCGCCCGCCTGCGTAGCCCCGGATAGCGCGAGTATTCGGCCCGTGAGCGTGCTCAAGCCACTCTGCGGCGCCGAGCCTCGTCTCTACGAAAACCTGGCCACCTTGTGCAGACAGCAGCACCCCGCCTACCAGATCGTGTTTGGTGTACGCGCTGTCGACGATCCCGCCATAGGCGTCGTGGAGCGCTTGCGCGCCGATTTCCCCGCCTGCGAGATCGACCTGGTCATCGATCCCCGGGTGCATGGCAGCAATCTCAAGGCCAGCAACCTGATCAACCTCTGCGCCAGCGCGCGCCACGCATGGCTGGTGGTCGCCGATAGCGACATTGCCGTGGCGCCGGATTATCTGGCACGCGTTACGGCCCCCCTGGCCGATGCCCGGGTCGGTGTGGTGACTTGCCTGTATCGCGGCCATCCGGTCGGCGGCTTCTGGTCGCGCCTGGGGGCGGGATTTATCGACCACTGGTTCGCGCCTTCGGTGCGGATCGCCCACGCGGGCGGCTCCCGCAGTTTTTCCTTTGGCGCTACCATTGCCCTGCGGCGTGACGCACTGGCCGCAATTGGCGGGTTCGAAGCGCTCTCCAACCGCCTTGCCGACGATTTCTGGCTGGGCGAGCTGGTTCGGCGCCAGGGGCTGGAGACGGTGCTGTCGGATGAGATGGTCACCACAGATGTGACTGAGTCAACTCTTTTCGATCTCTGGGCGCATGAATTGCGGTGGATGCGCACCATCCGCTCGCTCAATCCGGCTGGCTTCGCCTTCACCTTCATCACGTTCACCTGGCCAATGCTGGCGCTGGCCGCCTGGATTTCGCCGCAGCCGCTGGTGCTGGCCGCGGTGGTGTTGGGCGGGCTGGCACGCAGTTTCCTGGCTGGCGGCCTCGGCGCCGCGCTGATGGCGCCGCTGCGTGATACCTTGCTGCTCGTGGAGTGGGCGGTTGCCCTGGCCGGATCGCAGGTGCGTTGGCGTGATCGGATATTGCCGGTGCGAGACCCTCCCACAGCCGAGGCGCCGCTGCAGCCGCGCGCGCCGGCGGCGCGCGCGGGCATGGAACCTTACCAGGGTGCTGGCGTAACGCTTCGCCCCCTTCCCTTGATGACGGAGGGGACGGACAATGGCGTGCCGGAACGCCAGTCGTCCCGTTCGACAAACGGCTTGAATCCCCCGAGGCTGCTATGAAAACCTTGTTCCTCCAGGTGCCTTCCTTCGATGGCTTTGACGGCGGCGCCGGCTCGCGCTATCAAGCCAAGCGCGAGATCAAATCGTTCTGGTACCCGACGTGGCTGGCGCAGCCCGCCGCGCTGGTGCCGGATAGCCGCGTGCTCGACGCGCCCGCCGACGGCCTGGGTGTGCAGGAAACGCTGGATATCGCCGCCGGCTATGAACTGGTCATCATCCACACCAGCACGCCGTCCTTTCCCACCGATGCCAAGTTCGCGGAAGAACTCAAGGCACGCCACCCAGGGGTGATGATCGGCATGGTAGGCGCCAAGCCCGCCGTCGACCCCGGCGGCACGCTCGGCGCGAGCTCCGCCATCGATTTCGTGTGCCGCGAGGAATTCGACTACACCTGCCAGGAGGTGGCCGCCGGCAAGCCGCTCAAGGACGTGCTCGGCCTGAGCTACAAACTGCCCGATGGCTCGCAGGAGCATAACGGCCCGCGCCCGATGATCGAGAACATGGACGAGCTGCCCTTCGTGGCACCCATCTACCAGCGCGACCTGAAGATCGACAACTACTTCATCGGCTACCTGAAGCACCCCTACGTCTCGATCTATACCGGGCGCGGCTGCCGCTCCAAGTGCACCTTCTGCCTGTGGCCGCAGACCGTGGGCGGGCACCGCTATCGCACGCGCTCCCCGGAGAACGTGATCGCCGAGGTCAAATGGATCAAGGAGAACATGCCCGAGGTCAAGGAGATCATGTTCGACGACGACACCTTCACGGATTTCAAGCCGCGCGTGGAGGAGATCGCGCGCGGGCTGGGCAAGCTGGGCGTGACGTGGTCCTGCAATGCCAAGGCCAACGTGCCCTACAGCACGCTCAAGATCATGAAGGAAAACGGCCTGCGCCTGCTGCTGGTGGGCTACGAGTCCGGCGACGACCAGATCCTGCTCAATATCAAGAAAGGCCTGCGCACCGATATCGCGCGCCGCTTCACCGAGGACTGCCGCAAGCTCGGCATCATCATCCACGGCACCTTCATCCTCGGCCTGCCCGGCGAGACGCGCGAGACGATCGAGAAGACCATCGCCTACGCCAAGGACATCAACCCGCACACGATCCAGGTCTCGCTGGCAGCGCCCTATCCGGGCACCACGCTATACCGGCAGGCGGTGGAAAACGGCTGGCTGGAAGACAACAAGGTCATCAACCTGGTCAACGACAAGGGCGTGCAGCTGGCCGCGATCAGCTATCCGCACCTGAGCAAGGAAGAGATCTACCACGGCGTGGAAACGTTCTATAAGCGCTTCTACTTCCGCCCGAGCAAGATCTGGGAGATCGTGCGCGAGATGCTGGGCAGCTGGGAAATGATGAAGCGCCGCCTGCGCGAAGGGGTGGAGTTCTTCCGCTTCCTGCGCTCGCACGAGGCCTGACCCTGGCTAGCGATCCTGTGGCGTCTGATCCTGCGCGGCGTGCCCTGATCATCACCGCCGACGATTTCGGCCTGCACGGCGGTGTCAACGAAGCGGTGGAGCTGGCGCACCGCGATGGCGTGCTGAACGCCGCCAGCCTGATGGTGGGCGCGAGTGCGGCTGCCGATGCGGTGGCGCGCGCCAGGCGCCTGCCGCGCTTGCGCGTGGGCCTGCATGTGGTGCTGGCCGACGGCCCGGCCGTGCTGGCCCCGGCCGCCATTCCGGCGCTGGTGGATGCGCATGGCCGCTTCGGCTCGGCCATGGCGCGCGACGGCTTCCGCTTTTTCTTCCTGCCGCATGTGCGGCGCCAGCTGGCCGCGGAGATCCGCGCCCAGTTCGAGGCGTTCGCCGCCACCGGACTGACGCTGGACCACGTGAACACCCACAAGCATTTCCACTTGCATCCCACCGTGCTGTCCCTGATCTTGCAGATCGGCCGCGAGTTCGGCCTGCACGCCATGCGCCTGCCCAGCGAGCCTGCGGCGCCGCTGCTGCTGCGGCCCTGGCTGGCTTTGTTGCGCAGGCGGCTGGACCTGGCCGGCATTGCCCACAACGACTACGTGCTTGGCATTGCCAATAGCGGCCGCATGGACGAAGCCGCCTTGCTGGCCGCGCTGGCGGAGCTGCCGGCGGGCGTGGGCGAGATCTACCTGCATCCCGGCGTGGTCTCCGGCGCCGAGGTCGCGCCCAGCATGCGTGGCTATCGCCATGCCGACGAGCTGGCCGCGCTGCTGTCGCCCCGCGTGCGCGAGGCGCTGGAGCGCGCCGGTGTGCGTCGCGGCGGCTTTACCGACATCTTTGGCGCGCCAGGTGCCCTGGCCCCAGCATGAAGCGCCTGATCTACCTGACCGGGCTTTTGGGCATGCTGGCCCTGACGGCACTGGTGCTGCACGAAGGCGCGTCCGACATTGGCCGCATCGTCGGCCAGGCTGGCTGGCCGCTGCTGCTGCTGGTGCCCTTCCACGCCCTGCCGCTGCTGCTGGACGCGCAAGGCTGGCGGGTGTTGCTGACGTCAGCCGATCCGGATGAGTCCGCCGGCCTCGCCTTCCTGTGGTGGGTGGCCACCGTGCGCGAGGCGGTCAACCGGCTGTTGCCTACCGTGGGTGTGGGTGGCGAGCTGGTCGGCATCCGGCTGACCCGCCTGCGTATCGCGGATACCACGGCAGTGACCGCCAGCATCGTGGTGGAAGTCATGGTGACGCTGTTCGCGCAGTACCTGTTCTCCGCGCTCGGCGTGGTGCTGCTGCTGTTGGCGCTCGGTGGCGGCGATGGTCATGCCTGGGTGATCCTGGCTGGCTTGCTGCTGTCCTTGCCGGTGCCAGTGTTGTTTGCGCTCTCGCTGCGCCATAGCGCGCTGTTCGAGCGGCTGGAGGGCGCCGCGCGGCGCTTGTTCGGCGCGGACCACCGGGTGGTCGCACTGATCGACGGCGCCCGGCTCGACGCGCAGATCCGTGCGCTGAATGCGCGCCGCGGCGAATTGCTGGCCGCGCTGTGCTGGCAGTTCGCCGGCCTGGCCTTGGGCGCGGCGGAGATCTGGTTCGCGCTGTGGCTGCTGGGCCATCCCGTCCCGCTCTGGCAGGCGCTGGCGATCGAGTCGCTGACGCAGGCCGTGCGCCATGTGGCCTTCTTCGTGCCGGCCGGCCTTGGCGTGCAGGAGGCGGTGATGATGCTGCTGGGCCACCTGCTTGGCGTCGACCCGCAGGTGGCCTTGTCGCTGGCACTGGTCAAGCGCGCGCGCGAGGTGCTCTTCGGCATCCCGGCGCTGCTGTCGTGGCAGTGGGTGGAGCTGCGGCGCTACATGGCCCCCAAGGCCGGGCCGGCCAAGGGGGCGCATCGGCACGCAGCGCCGGAACTGCCTACTTCAGGTCGCTGAACTTCCTGCCCTGCGCAACCAGGTCCTCGAGCAGCTTGGCCGGCTTGAAGTCTGCGCCGAGCGTTGCCTCGAAGTTCTTCATGGCCGCCAGCACCTTGTCCAGCCCGATCGTGTCCGCATAGCACATCGGGCCGCCCCGGTACACCGGCCAGCCGTAGCCGTTGACCCACACCACATCGATGTCGGAGGCGCGGATGGCCTTGCCTTCCTCCAGGATCTTCGCGCCTTCGTTGATCATCGGGTAGATGCAGCGCTCCAGGATCTCCTGCTCGGAGACCACGCGGCTGGTCTTGCCCTGCCTGGCGGCAAAGTCGCGGATGATCCCCTCGACCACGGGCGAGGGGATGGCATTGCGCTTCTCGTCGTAGTCGTAGTAGCCCGCGCCGGTTTTCTGGCCGCGGCGGTCCATCTCGCACAATATTTCGCGCAGCGTGGAGCTGCCGGATTTCTCGCGGATCCAGCCCAGGTCCAGGCCGGCCAGGTCGCTCATGGCGAATGGCCCCATCGGGAAGCCGAAGTTGTACAGCACGCGGTCGATGTCCCACGGCAGCGCGCCTGCGAGCACGAGTTTTTGCGCTTCGCGCTGGCGCTGGGCGAGCATGCGGTTACCGACAAAGCCCGGGCACACGCCCACCAGCGCGGCAATCTTGCCAATCTTGCGGGCCAGCTCCATCGACGTGCGGATGACGGGTTTGGAGGTCTTGTCGCCGCGTACCACTTCCAGCAGCTTCATGACGTTGGCCGGCGAGAAGAAATGCAGGCCGATCACGGATTCCGGGCGCGACGTGGCGCGGGCGATCTCGTTGACATCGAGCGCGGAGGTGTTGGTGGCCAGGATGGCACCGGGCTTCACGATCTTGTCGAGCTTGCCGAAAGTGTCTTTCTTCACGTCCATGTTTTCATAGACGGCTTCGATGACCAGGTCGGCGTCGGCCAGCTTGCCGAGTTCCAGCGTCGGGGTCAGCAGCGCCATGCGCTTGTCGACCTCGGCGGCGGTGATGCGGCCCTTTTTGGCGGTGTTGTCGTAGTTGGCGCGGATGGTGCGCACGCCGCGGTCCAGCGCTTCTTGCGCGGTTTCCACGATCACGACGGGAATGCCGGCGTTGAGCATGTTCATGGCGATGCCGCCGCCCATGGTGCCCGCGCCGATGATGCCGACCTTCTTCACGTCGATGACCGGTGTGTCGGCTGGCACGTCGGGCAGGTTCCAGACCTGGCGCGAGGCGAAGAAGTAGTAGCGCTGCGCGGCGGATTGCGTGCCGTTCATCAGCTCCAGGAAGAGCTTGCGCTCGACCTTCATGCCTTCGTCGAAGGGCAGGTTGACCGCGGCCTCGATGCAGCGGATGTTGTACTCGGGCGCGTCGAAGCCACGGAACTTGCGGGCGTTGGCGCGGCGGAAGTCGGCAAACAGTTCCGGCTTGCCGCGCGCGGCTTCCACTTTTTCGTTGAGGTCGCGCACCTTGCGCAGCGGGCGCTGCTCGGCGTTGACCTGCCTGGCGAAGGCAATGGCGCCGGCGCGCAGCGCGGCGTCTTCGGTCACCAGGTCGAACAAGCCCATCTCGGCGGCGGCGGCCGCGCCGATGTGGGCGCCCGAGGTCACCATGTCGAGCGCCTTGGCGGGGCCGACGATGCGGGGCAGGCGTTGTGTGCCGCCAGCGCCGGGCAGCAGGCCGAGGTTGACTTCCGGCAGGCCGCATTTGGCGGACCTGGCTGCCACGCGATAGTGGCAGACCAGCGCGACTTCCAGCCCGCCGCCCAGCGCGGTGCCGTGGATGGCGGCGACCACCGGCTTGGGCGAGCCTTCGATTGCGGCTTGCACGTCGGCCAGCGAAGGGCCAACCGGCGGCTTGCCGAATTCGGTGATGTCGGCGCCGGCGATAAAGGTCTTGCCCGCGCAGGTCAGGACGATGCCCTTGACGTTGCCGTCGGCGATGGCGCGCTCGACGCCAGCGAGGATGCCGGCGCGGACTGCGGCGGACAGTGCGTTCACCGGCGGCGAGTTGAGCGTAAGGATGGCGATATCGCCTTCCACGGCGAGATCGGCGACTGCGTTGATAGCGGTCATGGGTGTGGACTCCAGTGTGTCAGTGTGTCGGTGTGTCGTTGTGTCGGTTCAGGTGGCTTGATGCGAGGGCTGGCGCCCGGCTCAGAAAATCTCGAACAGCCCGGCCGCCCCCATGCCGCCGCCAATGCACATCGTCACCACGCCGAACCTGGCGCCGCGGCGCTTGCCTTCCAGCAGCAGGTGGCCGCTCATGCGCGCGCCGGACATGCCATACGGATGGCCAATGGAGATCGCCCCACCGGAGACGTTCAGGCGATCGTTCGGAATGCCCAGCGTATCGCGGATATGCAGGACCTGGCTGGCGAACGCCTCGTTCAGCTCCCAGATGCCGATGTCGCTCATCGACAAGCCATGCTGCTTGAGCAGCTTGGGAATGGCGAACACCGGGCCAATGCCCATCTCGTCCGGATCGCAGCCGGCGACGGCCATGCCGCGATACGCGCCCAGCGGCTGCAGGCCGCGGCGTTCGGCTTCCTTGGCTTCCATCAGCACCATGGCGGATGCGCCATCGGACAGTTGCGAGGCATTGCCGGCGGTGATGAAGCTGCCCTCGGCCACGCGTTGCCCATTCTTGAAGACCGGCTTGAGGGCCTGCAGGTCGGCCAGCGTGGTGCTGGGGCGGTTGCCCTCATCCTTGGCCAGCGTGACCTGCTTCTCGCTCACGGCGCCGCTGGCCTTGTCGGTGACCAGCATGGTGGTGGTGATTGGCACGATTTCCGCGTCGAAGCGGCCGGCTTGCTGCGCGGCGGCCGTGCGCTGCTGCGATTGCAGCGAGTACGCATCCTGGGCTTCGCGGCTCACGCCATAGCGCTGCGCCACGATCTCGGCGGTCTCCAGCATCGTCATGTAGATCTGCGGCAGCGTTTGCACCAGCTGCGGGTCCTGCGCGCGGTAGCGGTTGATCTTGTCGTTCTGGACCAGCGAGATCGACTCCAGCCCGCCGCCCACGGCAACCTGCATGCCGTCGACGATGATCTGCTTGGCGGCCGTGGCGATCGCCATCAGGCCGGAGGCGCACTGGCGGTCCATCGACATGCCCGACACCGTGACGGGCAGCCCGGCGCGCAGCAGCGCCTGGCGCGCGACGTTGCCACCCGTGGAGCCTTGCTGCACCGCGCAGCCCAGGATCACGTCGGCGATCTCCGCCGGGTCGATGCCGGCACGCTGCACGGCGTGCGAGATGGCGTGGGCGCCGAGTTCCTGCGCCTGCGTGTTGTTGAAGGCGCCGCGATGGGCCTTGCCGATCGGCGTACGTGCGGTGGATACGATAACTGCTTCACGCATGGGAAGTCTCCTGCTGTGTTTTGAGTGAATGCCTAACCGTGGCGATGCGAAACGTCCTTGGCGATGGCCAGGAATGTCTCCAGGTCATCGCGGATCTGCTTTTTGTTGTACTTGCCTACGCTGGTCTTGGGGATGTCCCGCGTGATGGCGACGAGCTTGGGCAGCATCCACCTGGTGATCTTGCCGGTCTCGACGCCGTGGACCTTCAGGAAATCGATGACGCTGTCCTCGCTGGCCGCAAAGCCGTTGCGCACGCTGACCAGCGCCAAGGGCTTCTCGCCCCATACCGGATCGGGCACGCCGACCACTGTCGCCTCGTGCACGAAATCGGCCATCGCGATCAGGTTCTCCAGCAGTACCGTGGGCACCATTTCCGCGCCGCTGCGGATCACGTCCTTCATGCGGTCGGCGATGGTGATATAGCCCTCGGCATCCACCTTGGCGATGTCGCCGGTGTGCAGCCAGCCGTCTTGCCACAACTCCGCGCTTTTCTCGGGGTTGCGGTAGTACTGCCCGGTCGTCCAGGGCGCGCGCACCACGATCTCGCCGACCGTGTGGTCGTCCTGAGGCACTGGCTTGCCTTTGTCGTCGATGACCTCCACCTCCACGCCAAGAATCGGCAGGCCGGATTTGACCAGCACCGCATCGGTCTCGTCCCGGTCCAGGTGGACCATGGTCTTCTTGATGAACGAGCCAACGATGGTGGGCGCGGTCTCGGTCATGCCGTAGCCCGAACTCATGCGGAAGGTGGGGATCAGGGCTTCCAGCTTGCGCTTGAGCCCGAGCGGCAGCGCGCCGCCGCCCACGCTGACGCGCACCAGGCTGCTGAGATCGTACTTCTTCAGGTCCGGGTATTCGAGCAGCATGGCCGCGATGGTCGCCACGATGCCCACCGACGTCACCTTCTCGCGCTCCACCAGCTCGCAAAAGCCCTGTACGGTAAAGGTCCCGTGCAGCACGATCTTCTGCGCGCTATAGACCGCGACGAAAGGCTGCCCCCAGCCGTGGATGTGGAACATCGGCGTATTCAGCAGCGGCACCGCGCCTTCGCCCAGCCGCGTGCCCAGGCCATCGGCGATATCGTGGTCCGGCGTGTTGCCGATAGCGAGCTGCGCCATCATGTGGATCGTCAGCAGGTAGAGCTGGCGATGCGTGAAGGTGGCGCCCTTCGGCTGGCCCGTGGTGCCGGTGGTGTAGCACAGCGTGGCGTTCACGTCCTCGTGCAGGGCGGGCCACTCGATGGTCTCGGCCTGGCGGGCGATCAGCGTTTCGTACTCGATGATGTTGGGGATGCGGGTCTGCGGCAGCCCCGGCTTGTCCGACATATAGACCACCAGCTCGACCACGTCTTTGATCTGGTCGTAGATGCCTTCCAGCAAGGGCATCAGGGTGTCGTCGACAAACAGGATCTTGTCCTGCGCGTGCCGGATGGTGTAGACGATGTGCTGCGGGGACAGGCGGACATTGATCGGGTGCAACGTGGCGCCAATGCCTGTCACGCCGTAGTACAGCTCCAGGTGGCGGTGGGTGTTGAGCGCCATCGTGGCGATGCGCTCGCCAGGTTCGCCAGGCGTGCCGGCTTGCACCTTGAGCTCGCCGCGCAGGCCGTTGGCCAGCTGGGCGACGCGCCGGTACCACTGCATCCAGGTAAAGCGGAAATACTCGCCGGTGGCGGGGTTGCGGTAGACGACGCCGATCTCGTCGGGATACATCCGCACCGGGCGCTTCATGATCGTGGTGAGCACAAGCGGGTAGTGCGTGCTGAATTCCGGATAGGTCCTGAATGTCATCCTGTCTCCTGTTGATCCCTGATCCTGTTGATCCCGATGATCCCGATGTTGGCGCTACGCGTTGCCCTCGCGCTGCGGCCGCGGGCGGCGGCGCGGCTCCTCCACCCGCAGGGCTAGCACAAAGGCGATGCTCATGACCACCATGGCCGCGACGAACACCAGCGAGAAGCGCACCCCCTGCGCCAGCATGCCGCCGAGGATCGGCCCGCACGCCATCATCGTGTAGGTGGCTGTGTCGGACACCGCCAGCAGCATCGGGCGATCGCGCCGGTTGCCGAACTCCAGCGCAAAGTTGTCCGCGGACAGGAAGTAGCCGCCAAAGCTGGCGCCCAGCCCGCAGAACACCAGCAGGAACGCGCCCAGGCTATCGCAGAGCAGCAGCGCGGCGGTGGACAGCACCCACAGCCCGATGCTGCACAGGAACACCAGCCGATAGCCGTGGCGGTCGGCCAGGCGGCCCCAGATCAGGTTGCTGGTAGTCTGCGCCAGCAGGTAGGCAATGCTCAGGTAGCCCAGCGTGGCACCCGAGAGCGGCAGATGGCTACCGACATAGATGGCATAGAACGGCACGGCCATCATGCTGAACGCCACCAGCGCGCGGGCCACGAAGAAGCGCACGTAGTGCTTGTCCGCGCGCAGCAGCGCCGGCACTTCGCGCAGGCGCTGGCGAAAGCCCGATTGCACGCGTACATCGTGCAGCACCGGCTCGCGCATGCGGGTCAGCGCGGAGATGCCCAGGCTGGTAAGGACAAAGGCGGCGAGGAAGGTGGTGGCGTAGCCATTGCCGAACACATTGCCGCCAACCAGGAAACGGCCGCCCAGATAGGCCACCGCCGCCGCGATCAGCCCGCCGAGGAAATTGCGGAACGCGCTCAGCGCGCCCCGCCGCTCCAGCGGAATGATCTTGGACGTGAGGTAGTTGAAGGTGACGTTCTGCACGCCGTTGAACAGGCCGAACAGCAGCAGGAACCCGGCGGCGGCGGCCAGCGCGCCGTCGCCCGAGAGCAGGAAGGCGGACAAGCCCAGGCCGAGGATCTGCAGGCGCACCAGCCAGCCCACCAGGTAGATCAGCGGCATCACGCGCTGGCGATGCTCGATCTGCGTTGCGCCCCAGATGGAGGACATCGCCATGCCGGCGTACTGCGCGCCAAGCACGCACCCCACCACCAGCTTGGAGCCGGACAGCAGGTAGATGTAGGCCGGCACGAAGGTGGGGGCGGTCACCAGCCGGAAGCCGGTCATGCCCAGCATGCCGTGGACCAGGTAGGCGCGCGCGTTGCGTGGCAGGTGCTGCTGTACGTGGGCGCGGAAGCTGTCCTCCGCCAGTGCGTGCGCATCGCCATGTCCGGCATTTGTGCCACGGGCGGCTTGCGCGGCGAGTTCCGCTTTCATGCCTGAGCGTCTCCACGCATCGCCGCTTGCGCCGCGTAGTGTTGCAGCGCCTGGTCCAGCTCGACCTTCTCCAGCGAGAGCAGCTCTGTCACCGCTTTCAGCCAGTCCGGGCGCTCGCGCGTGCACACGGAGATCGGCTGCGGTGTGTCAGAGTGCTGCGCGGCCAGCATCGCGTAGTTGGCCGCGTAGCTCGGCGGGCGCACGTCGGTTGCCAGGTCGGCGATGGCGTACGGGTCGGGCGGGCCGGTGCGCGAGGTATCCACCACCGGGATATACGGATTGCGTGCCGCGGTGCCGCCACCGGCCAGGCCGGGGCCGTCGCGCAGGATGGCGCCGCGCACCTGCTCCGGGCGCGCGCCGGCCAGCAGCAAGGCGATATAGCCGCCCAGCCCGCGCCCCGCCACGGTCGACGGGCCCAGGTGCGCCAGTGCGATATCCGCGTCCGCCATCAGGAACTCGCAGCTGTAGCCACCGCCGCGCGGAATGTCCGAGAGCCCGTGCCCGGTGAAATCCAGCGCGTGCACCGTGCCGGGCCAGCCGGCGTACTCCGCCGGCAATGTGTCCGGCGATCGCTCGCCCAGCCCGTGCAGCAACAGCAGCGCGGGCCCGCTGCCGGTCTTGAGCGGATGCAGGGCAAGGCGCAGGCGATTGTGGCGCAGGTAGAGGGTCATGAACGGAGGAAGGGCAGGATGCGTTCCGCGGTCTCTCGCGGCCGCTCGATATGGATGAAGTGCCCGGTGTCGGCCATCACCTGTACCTGGGTCGAGGGCGGGAAGTACGGCGCGAGGTCGGCCGCGGTGGCATCCCACCCCATCGGTTCGCGCTCCGTGCCGAAGATGGCCAGCATGGGAATGGGAAAGCCCGGCAGGCGGTCGGTCATCCAGCGCGCGCGCATGGGGCCAAAGCCGGAGGAGCCGATCACCGGGTCGAGCTTCCAGCGCCAGCCGTGCGCATCCTGCCGCGCGCCGAGCGCGGCCAGGTAGCACAGCCACGCATGGGCCAGCCGCGGGTTCATGCGGGCGCGCCGCCGGGCGAGTTCCTCAAGGGTGCCGGGCTTGCGTGCGAGGCCCGGGCTTTGCCGGCGCGTATCGAGCCAGCGCGTGATGATGGGCGCGGTCATCGATTTCTTGTCGCGCACGGCGCTGTCCGCGTGCGGATTGCGAAAGGGCAGGCCATCGATGGCGACAAAGCGGGTGAACCGGTGCGGCAGCGCCTGGATCGCATGCACCAGCAGCGAGCCGCCCTTGCTGTGGCCGATGGCGATCAGCGGCTCGCGCGTGACCGAGTCGGCCACCGCCAGCAGGTCCCGCTCGTCCGCGACCCAGCTGTACAGGTCGGCATGCTCGGAGTCGCCGTGGCCACGCTGGTCATAAGACACCACGCGGTAGCCGGCATCGGCCAGCAGCGGCGCGAAGACATCGAAGGTCCGCGCGAAATCCATGGCGCCATGCACCAGCAGGACCGGCGTGGCGTCGATCGCGCCCCACTCATGGACGGCGATGCGGATGCCGTCGGCGCTGACGGTGCGCGAGCGATCCGGCGCCCGGGCACCCGGAAAGGCAGGGATGGCACAGCGCGGCGCGCTGCTGGCCTTGGCCTCCACATTGTCTCCTGGTTGCGCCCCACGGGCGCCGACCGGCTTGGTGTGCTTGCCGGTTTAGTGGTTACGGTATGTTCCCGGGAATGCTATCACATCGGCAGAAAATGCATGCTTGGCAGCAATGGTCGGGTGTTTGGCCGTACCACGTTTTCATTTTAGGAAATGGAGTATTGACGTTGCGGGGTCGGGCTTATATAACGAATCCAAACCAAAACAAGACAAGCCAAAAAAAACAGGAGACAAGCGTGGATGACCTGGAAACCTTCCGGCAGGAGGTGCGTGCCTGGCTGGAGGCGCAATGCCCGCCCGAAATGCGGCAGCCCGTGCGCAACGAGGACGACATCTGCTGGGGCGGGCGCAAGTTCCGCTTCCAGTCCGAGGCGCAGCGCCTCTGGCTCGCGCGCATGGGGGGGAAGGGCTGGACGGTGCCGGAGTGGCCGCGCGAGTATGGCGGCGGCGGCCTCTCCCGCGAGCAGGCCAAGGTGCTGCGCCAGGAAATGCAAGCGCTTGGCTGCCGCGTGCCGTTGCAAAGCTTCGGCATCTGGATGCTTGGCCCGGCCTTGCTCCGGTTTGGCTCGGAGGCGCAGAAGCGCGAGCATCTGCCCAGGATCGCCCGCGGCGAGATCCGCTGGTGCCAGGGATATTCGGAGCCCAATGCCGGGTCGGACCTGGCCTCGCTGCAAACGCGCGCGGACGAGCGCGACGATCACTTTGTCGTCAACGGCCAGAAGGTGTGGACCTCGTACGCCGACAAGGCGGACTGGATCTTCTGCCTGGTGCGTACCGACTTTTCGGCACAGAAGCACACCGGCATCAGCTTCTTGCTGTTCGACATGGAAACGCCGGGCGTGACGGCGCGGCCCATCGTGCTGATTTCCGGCAAGTCGCCGTTCTGCGAGACCTTCTTTGACGATGTAGTGGTGCCGCGCGCCAACCTGGTGGGCGAGCAAAACGGCGGCTGGGCCATCGCCAAGTACCTGCTGACCCATGAGCGCGAGATGATCAGCGGCATCGGCGGGCGCGGCCAGCGCCCGCCGATGGGCAAGCTGGCGCGCGACACGCTCGGCCAGAACGAGCGCGGTGAAGTCGACGCGCCCATGCTGCGCGCGCAGATCGCCACCTTCGAGATCGATGAAGCGGCATTCGCCCTGGCGGGGGAGCGCGCGCTGGACCTGGCCCGGCAGGGCGAGGGCATCGCCGCGTTCTCGTCGGTGCTCAAGTACTACGGGTCGGAGCTGAACAAGCGGCGCTATGAGTTGCTGATGTCGATTGGGGGCAGCGAGGCCCTGGAGTGGGAGAGCGAGCGCAGCAACGACGGTGCCACCGCGCGCGGCTGGCTGCGCAGCAAGGCCAACTCGATCGAGGGCGGCACGAGCGAAGTGCAGCTCAACATTGTTGCCAAGCGCCTGCTCGGCCTGCCCGGCGTCTGACAGCCCCAACTCCACGCTTGAATGCTCAGGGACCGACTATGGCAATCGTATTGAATCAGACCCAGGAGATGCTGCGGGACAGCGCCCTGGCATTCCTGCGCGAAAGCGCACCCATCCCGATGCTGCGCAAGCTGCGGGACACCCGGGACAACACCGGCTTCTCGCCCGCCCTCTGGCGGGAGTTTGCCGAACTGGGCTTTGCCGGCGTGCTGATCCCCGAGCAGTATGGTGGCAGCGAGCTCGGCGTGGTGGAGGCGGGCGTCCTGATGGAGGCGCTTGGCCGCACGCTGGCCCCCACGCCGTTTTTCTCCACCGCCTTGCTGGGCGCTTCGTTGATTTCCCGCGAAGGCAGCGCAGCGCAGAAGGCGCATTTCCTGCCCGCCATCGCGGCTGGCAAGCACCTGACCGCGCTGGCGATCGACGAGGGCGCGGCGCACCGTCCGGAGCGCCAGGCGCTCGCCGCCGTGCAGCAGGACGGCGGGTTCGTGCTCAATGGCGCCAAGGTCTTCGTCATCGACGGACATATTGCCGATACGCTGATCGTGGTGGGCCGCACCAGCGGCAACGCCGACGACCGTGACGGCGTCACGCTCTTCCTGGTGCCGCGCGGCGCCGATGGCATTACCGTGGAGCGCACCGTGATGGCGGATGCCCGCAATGCCGCGCGCGTGCAGTTCCGGGATGTGCGCGTGGCGGCGGACGCGGTGCTGGGTGAGGCCGGTAGCGGCGCGGCCGTGCTTGAGCACGCGCTCGATATCGCCCGCGCGGCGCTGGCGTCCGAGCTGGTCGGCATTGCCGACGAAGCCTTCGAGCGCACGCTGCAATACCTGAAAGAGCGCAAGCAGTTCGGCAAGATCATCGGCGAGTTCCAGGCGCTGCAGCATCGCGCCGCCCATCTGTTCAGCGAGATCGAGATCACGCGCGCGGCGGTGCTGCGCAGCCAGCAACTGCTAGACGACGGCCCGGCACAGCCAATCGCGCTGGTATCCGCGGCCAAAGCCCGCGCCGGGTCCACGGCGATGCTCGCGGTGCAGGAGGCCGTGCAGATGCACGGCGGCATTGGCATGACCGACGAGTTCGAGATCGGCTTCTACATGAAGCGCGCCTGCGCCGCGCAGATCCTGCTCGGCGACACCAACTTCCACGCCCAGCGCTGGGCGATCTTGCGCGGCTACTGAGCGCCGCAACGCACCATCGTCAACCGTGTTTGCAGGCCGTCCATGCGCAGGCGTGGCGCCTGCGCTCGCCCTCGCGTTTTCCGCCGCGCGTTTGCGCCGCACAAGCGGCCCGCCACGGCGGCGCCGACCTAGGTAAATCCACTAGACATTCAAGGGTCAGTTCGGTTGTCATGAATTAGAACTCTGGGTATGCTGAATGGGCTATCTGCACAAACAGCAGCTCGGTGGAAGCCTCCCAGGGATACTTCCTTGATCGCACCATATATCGCTTGATTTACGTGTTCAGCGATGCTTGTATGGTGTGTTTGGCGACCACGCGAAGCACCGAACAGGAGACGGCATGGTCGGGGCGGCATTTTTTATCGTATCCACGGTATCTTTTTTAAGGGCATACGGCGTGGCCCGGACTGGCGTCACGGAAGCGGGCGCGCCATGAGTGCCTACATCCTGCGCCGCTTGCTGGCGCTGCTGCCCACGCTGCTGTTCGCCAGCCTGATCGTCTTTGTGATCGTGCGCATGGTGCCGGGCGATGTGGTCGACCTGATGCTGAGCCAGAACGACATCAGCGCCGACACCAAGAGCCGCGAGGACCTGATCCGCGCGCTGGGCCTGGACCAGCCGATGTGGTTCCAGTACGTCCACTGGATCGGCAACATCGTGTTGCACGGGGATCTCGGCCAGTCGCTGTGGCAAGGTGAGCCGGTGCTGAAGATGGTGCTGGCGCGCATGCCCGCCACCTTCTCGCTGGGCGCGCTTGCCCTGTTCGTGGCGCTGTCGGTTGCGTTGCCCGTGGGCGTGCTCTCGGCGATCCGGCAGGACACCGCGGCCGACTACGTGGCGCGCTCGTTTTCCATCCTGATGCTGGCAGTGCCCAGCTTCTGGATGGGCACGATGATCATGGTGTTTCCTTCCGTGTGGTGGGGCTGGTCGCCCGAGGTGCGCTACGTTCCCTTCCTGGAGGACCCGCTCCAGCACATCAGCAACATGCTGGTGCCCGCCATCATCCTTGGCATGGCACTGTCGGCCATCACCATGCGCATGACGCGCACCATGATGCTGGAGGTGCTGCGCCAGGACTACATCCGCACGGCCTGGGCCAAGGGCTTGAACGAGCGCCTGGTGATCCTGCGCCATGCGCTGCGCAACGCGCTGATTCCGGTGGTGACGCTGATCGGCCTGCAAGCGCCGCTGCTGATCGGCGGGGCCGTGGTGATCGAGCAGATCTTCGCGCTGCCGGGCATGGGGCTGCTCCTGCTGGACGCCGTGAACCAGCGGGACTATCCCGTGATCACCGGCGTGTTCCTGGTGGTCGGGGTGGCCGTCATGCTGATCAACCTGCTCGTGGACCTGAGCTACGGGCTGTTCGACCCGAAAGTGAGGCATCGCTGATGGCACGTCCAATCGCAAACGCCCCGGCGCTCAAGACGGCGCAAGCCGTCCCTGCCGCGCCGCCGATGTCTGGCCCGGGCCGGCTCGGGTCAGCCTTCGCACTGGTGGGTCGCCTGTTGCGCGAGAAGCCGCTGGGCGCCGCCGGCGCGGTGATCTGCATGATCTTCCTGTTCTGCGGCGTCTTTGCCGACTGGCTGGCGCCTTATGGCGTCAACGAGATCAGCATGATGAAGCGGCTGCAGCCGCCGTCATGGGCGCACCCCTTCGGCACCGACAACCTCGGGCGCGACATGCTCTCGCGCTGCCTGTACGGCGCGCAGCTCTCGGTCATCATCGGGCTGTCGGCCGCCACGCTGGCTACCGCCATCTCGGTGCTGATCGGCATCCTGACCGGCTACCTGGGCGGCAAGTTCGACCTGATCGTGCAGCGCATGGTGGATGCGTGGATGAGCTTTCCTGACCTGGTGATCCTGATCGTGGTGGTGTCCGTGCTCGGCCCGGGCAGCTGGCAGATCATCGGCACGCTGGGCTTGCTGCTGGGCGTGGGCGGCTCGCGCATCATCCGCAGCGCGGTGGTCTCGGTGCGCGAGAACATGTATGTGCATGCCGCGCAGTCCATGGGTGCCTCCACCGGCCGCATTCTCTGGCGCCATATCCTGCCCAATGTGCTGCCGCCCATCATCGTGCTGTTCACCACGCGCGTGGGCACCGCGATCCTGGCCGAGTCCGGCCTGTCCTTCCTCGGGCTGGGCGTGCCGCCGCCCGCGCCGACCTGGGGCGGCATGCTCTCGGGCAACGGCCGCACCTTCATGTTCCAGGGGCCCTGGCTGGCCTTGGCCCCCGGCATCTGCCTCACCGTTGTCGTCTATGCCATCAACGTCTACGGCGACGCGCTACGTGACCTGCTCGACCCGCGCATGCGCGGGTCGCGATAACCAACAACGAGGGATGACGATGGAGGGACGCGGCTTGAACCGGACAATATCTTCAGTGGTGGCGGGCGTGGCGCTGGCGCTTGCCGCCGGCGCGGCCTGCGCGCAGGCCGAAGCGCCGAAGTACGGCGGCAATCTCGAGATCGGCTCCATGTATCCCACCATCTCCGCCTTGTCGTGGGACCTGGCCGACTGGAACTGGAAGCAGAACTACGACACCGGCCAGGTCTACGAACAGCTCTTTGTCGCCGACCTTTCCAAGGCCAGGCGCAATGGCGGCAAGTATCCGTTCCAGGCCGATGCGTGGCTGCCGGAGGACGCGATTCGCGGCGAGCTGGCCGAGAGCTGGAAGTGGGTCGACCCGCTGACGCTCGAAGTCAAGCTGCGCAAGGGCGTGAAGTTCCCCGCCAAGGCGGGCGTGATGGAAGAGCGCGAGCTGGTGGCCGATGACGTGGTCTTCAGCTACAACCGCCAGAACACCAGCGCCAAGAAAATCCCCACGTATTACGACCACCTCAACAAGGTGGAGGCAACGGACAAGTACACCGTGGTCTTCCGCTTCAAGGAGTTCAACGCCGAATGGGATTACCGCTTCGGCTGGGGCTACTACTCCGGCATCATGCCCAAGGAAGTGGCGGCGGCCGGGGCCGGCAACTGGAAGAATGTGAACGGCAGCGGGCCGTTCCTGCTGAGCAACTTCGTCCAGGGCACCGCCAGCACTTACACGAAGAACGAGCAATACTGGGATAGCGACAAGATCGCTGGCAAGGACTACAAGCTGCCCTTCGTCGACAAGGTCGTGCTGCGCACCGTCAAGGACGAGTCCACCCGCAACACCATGCTGCGCACCGGCAAGCTGGATGTGCTCGAGTCTGTCCGCTGGACCGCGGTCGATGAGCTCAAGAAGAATGCGCCGGCGCTCAAGTGGTCGCGCTGGCTGTCGACCAACGGCCAGTACGTGGCGCTGCGCGTCGATACCAAGCCGTTCAACGACCTGCGCGTGCGGCGCGCGCTGAACATGGCGGTCAACAAGCAGGAGATCGTCAAGCAGTTCTATGGCGGCAATGCCGAACTGTTCGCCTACCCGCAGCATCCGGATTACGCCGGCTACTTCGAGCCGCTGAGCGCCATGCCGGATTCGGTGAAGGAGCTGTTTGCCTACAACCCGGACAAGGCGCGCAAGCTGCTGGCCGAGGCGGGCTACGCGAAGGGCTTCACCTTCAAGGTGCAGGTATGCGCCTGCCAGCCGGAGCACCTGGAGCTGCTGCCGCTGATCGGCGCCTACCTGGAGCAGGTTGGCGTGCGCATAGAGATCCAGCCGATGGAGTACGGCGCGTTCCTGTCGGCCATGACCACCAAGACCAATGCGCCCGGCTACCTGATGAGCAATGGACATACCAACCCCACCACCACGATCCGCAAGAGCTTCGTGAAGGGCCAGGTCTGGAACGCCGCGCAGTGGGGCGACGCCAAGTACGAGCAGCGCGTGAACGAAGCCTTCCAGATGCGCGACCTCGGCCGCCGGCAAGAGGCCTTGCGCTCGCTGACGCGCGATGTGCTCGCGGATGCGCCGTATATCTGGTTGCCGACCCCTTACGTGTACACCGCATGGTGGCCCTGGGTGAAGAACTACAACGCCGAGCTGCGCGCGGGCGCGGTCCGTCCCGGCCCGATCTACGCGCGGATGTGGGTCGACCAGGACATGAAGAAGAAGATGGGGTTCTGATTTCCTTGCTCCCACCTTGCTCCACGCTTGTCCCTTTCAAGGAGGCCCGCATGACGCAGCCCATCCTGCAGGTGAACCAGCTGACCACGCGCTTTCGCACCGACCGGGGCGTGGTCACGGCGGTGGACCAGGTCTCGTTCGATGTCGCCCCCGGCGAGACACTGGCCATCGTCGGCGAGTCCGGCTCGGGAAAAAGCGTCACCGCGCTATCCATCCTGGGCCTGATTCCCAGCCCGGCGGGCCGCATCGAATCGGGCGAGATCCGCTTTGACGGGCAGGACCTGCTCCAGCTCAGCCCGGCAAGAATGCGTGCGATCCGCGGCAACCGGATCGCGATGATCTTCCAGGAGCCGATGTCGTCGATGAACCCGGCGCTCACCGTGGGCAAGCAGATCGCCGAGCCGATCAACCTGCACCAAGGCATGCCGTGGAAGACCGCCCTGGGCATCGCCGGCGAACTGCTTGGCAAGGTGCAGATCCCCGAGCCGCAGAGCCGGCTGGGCGCCTATCCGCACCAGTTCTCGGGAGGCATGCGCCAGCGCGCCATGATCGCCATGGCGCTGGCCTGCAAGCCGCAGCTGATCATTGCGGACGAGCCCACCACCGCGCTTGATGTCACAGTGCAAGCGCAGATTCTCGACTTGCTCAAGGACCTGGCCAGCCAGTCCGGTACGGCGCTGGTGCTCATCACGCATGACCTGGGCGTGGTGGCCCGCTATGCCGATCGCGTGGCCGTGATGTACGGCGGCCGCATGGTCGAGACCGCCACGGCGCGCGAGCTCTACGGCCATCCCGCGCACCCGTACACGCGCGGGCTGATGGCATCGGTGCCGCGCATCGACGGCGATACCCGCCAGCCGCTGGTGCCCATCGACGGCCAGCCGCCCGACCTCACCGCGCTGCCGCCAGGGTGCGCCTTCATGCCGCGGTGCAAGCTCGCCACCGATCAATGCGGCCTGTCGCGCCCCGCGCTGCGTGCCGTGCGTCCGAATCACTTCAAGGCATGTTTCCTCCATGACCATGACCACAACTGAAGCACGGGCAGAGCCCGCCGCGCGCCAGCACGGCAAGATCGGCGACGAGATCCTGCGCGTCGAGGACCTCAAGGTGCATTTTCCCGTGACCCAGGGCGTCTTCATCAAGCGGCAGGTGGGCTCGGTCAAGGCGGTGGACGGCGTATCGTTCACCCTCAGGCGCGGCGAGACACTGGGCCTGGTCGGCGAAAGCGGCTGCGGCAAGTCCACGACCGGCCTCGCCATCATCAAGATGCTGGCCGCCAGCGGCGGACGGATCGCCTTCGATGGCGACGACTTCGCTACCTTCAGCAAGGCGCAGGAGAAGAACTTCCGCCGCAGCGTGCAGATGGTCTACCAGGATCCGTTCGGCTCGCTGAACCCGCGCATGAAAGTCTGCGACATCATCGGCGAGCCGCTCGAAGTGCACGGCATGGCCAACGACCGCGAGCACTATCGCGCCCGCATCGCCGAGCTGCTGCAGATGGTCGGCCTGCTGCCCTATATGGCGGACCGCTACCCGCACGAGTTCTCCGGCGGCCAGCGCCAGCGCATCGGCATTGCCCGCGCGCTGGCGGTCGAACCCAGCCTGATCGTTTGCGATGAACCCGTCTCCGCGCTGGACGTATCGATCCAGGCGCAGGTGGTCAATGTGTTCATGGAACTGCAGCGGCGGCTCGGACTGACCTATATCTTCATTGCGCACGACCTGGCCGTGGTGCGCCACATCAGCGACCGCATCGCCGTGATGTACCTCGGCCGCATCGTGGAGATCGCCGGGCGCGACGAGCTATATGCGAATCCCCGGCATCCCTACACCAAGGCGTTGCTGTCCGCCGTGCCGGTGGCGAGCGTCGAAGCCGAGGAAAGGCGCCAGCGCATCGTGCTCAAGGGCGAAGTGCCAAGTCCGCTGAACCCGCCATCCGGCTGCCGCTTTCACCCGCGCTGCGCGCAGGCAACGCAGCGCTGCAGGGTGGAGGATCCGGTGCTGAGGGAGCGGGGAGGTGGGCAGATGGTGGCTTGCCATCTGGAGGGTCTTGCGGTGTGACACGGGAAGCGGGGAGCCAGGCCTTGGTGCATCGAAGCGCATCAGGCGCATCAAAGAGCATCAAGGCGAATACTCGCGCTCACTGCCCTGAAAATATCCCCAGGAACAAAGGCCGGATAAACAAGTCCGCCGCGTTCTCCCCGGATGCATCCGGCACCCACCGCCGCAACTCCACCGCGGCATTGATCATCCCATTCACCTGCAACGAAGCAATCGACTGATCCAGCGCCCGGATCGACCCGTCCTGCATCCCTTGTACGAGGAACCGCGCAAACCGCGCCGACAGCCGGTTCATCGTCAGCATCTTCTCTTTGCGCATCTCCTCGGGCAGTGCGCCGTAGATAGTCAGCCGCAGCAACGGCCCCTGGCTGGAGAACTGATAGCTGACCAGCGCGCGCGCGATCGCGCACAGCTTGTCCCAGCCGGTGCCCGGGCCGACTTCCACTTTCGACTGCGCATCGCGGATCACCGCGAACATGCGGTCGAAGCAGGCGGAGATCAGGTCGTCCTTGTTTTCGTTGTGGTGATAGAAGGCCCCCTTGGTGAGATTCAGCCGCGCGGAGATGCGATCGGCGGAAGCGCCCCGATAGCCCAGTTCGTTGAGCAGTTCCGTTGCGGCGCGCAGGAAGGCTTCCTGCGTGGTTTCGGCCACCGGGATTGGGGGCGTCCCGGCGGGGGCGCTGTCCCATTGCGATGACGGTGACGCAAAACCGTTGAGCAGGATATCCACGACGGTATCCGCCACCTTCGGATAGTCCTCCGGCTCATAGCGCTCCACCCATGTCATCGCGCCGCTGGTCAGCGACAGCAGCAAGTGCGCCGCCGCGCTCAGGGCACTGCGTTGCGCCGGGTCCTTGGGTGTGTCGCTGCGCAGCAGCTTGCGGATGCGCCGGAACATGTCCGTGTAGGCCGCGAAGGCGACGTCCGCGTGGGTGTCGGGCAGCGAGCGGATCTCGCGAAAGCTCATCAGCTCGGGGCGCTCGCCGGTTGCCGTCCTGGCCAGCCGCTGGAAAAAAAGCGCGATGAAGCGGCGCACCCTGGCCTGCGGCAGCGGCTCGCCGGCCGTGGCGTCGGCGATACCCGCGATTTCATCGATGGTGCGCATCAGGCACGCCACCACAAGGTCTTCCTTCTTGCGGTAGTAGTAGGTGATGCTGTTGGTGCTCAGGCCGACTTCTTGCGCTACGTCCGAGAGCGTGGCGCCGCGCAAGCCCTTGCGGTTGAACAGCCGGGCAGCGGCATCGAGGATCGCCTCGCGTTTTTCCACGTACCGGCGTGTCGGGCGGGCTTGCGCTGTTTCCTTGAGCATGAGGCGAGATATCTGCGATGGTTGGCCGGGAGCGCGGATTATAGAGGTGGCCCGCGCGGGTTGAGGCTGTGCCGAGTCTACCATCGCGCCGGCCTGCCATTTTAGATGCTTACCCGTTGTCCGGCTCCGCCGCGATGCCGGCCACCTTCGTGCCATCGAGCACGGGTTCGATACGGTGCCAGCTGGTGGCTTGCTGGAATGCGGCGCAGGCGTCAAGCAGGGTACCTTCGGCCCAAGGCCTGCCGATCAGTTGCAAGCCCACGGGAAGGCCGTCGGGCGTGAATCCCACTGGCAGCGACACGGCAGGCAGGCCGAGATAGCTGATGCAGCGGTTGGCGCGCAGTAGCGAGGTTGTCACGCGCACCGCTTGCGCGGCGTCTTGCGCCACGGAGGCGATCCGCGGCGTTGGCACGGCAACGCTGGGTGCCACCAGCACATCGCACGCCGAGAAGACGTGATCGACAAAGCGCCGCAGCGCCAGCGGCCGGTAGGCCAGGGCACGCGCGTAATCGTCGGGGCCGGCCGCCAGCGCCGTCTCCAGCCGCAGCCGCGTGGCACGGGCCAGGCGATCCGCGTGGCTACGCAGGCGCTCGCCGTGGAGCGCTATCGCTTCGCGCCACGTCACCACGGTGGCCGCGGTATCGCAGGCCTCCACGCCGGGCACGGTCTGCTCATGCAAGCTGGCGCCCAGCGACTCGAACGCTAGCAAGGCGCGGGCAATCACCGAGGCGCCGTCGTCATGCGTTACCTCGAAGAACGGGTGCCGGGCAATGCCGATGCGCAGGCCGGCCAGCGGACTGCGGAGGTCGCTGATGCGATCGAACGTGGTGGCCTGTGCCGCCGTTGGCTCCAGCGCGTCGAGCACCGCCGCGCAATCCCTGGCGGTCCGGGCGATGATGCCGAGCGTGTCCTGCGACGGCGACAGCGGGACCGCGCCGCGCGTGCAGAGGCGGCCCCAGGTGGGTTTCAGGCCAACCACCCCGCACATCGACGCCGGGATGCGGATCGAGCCACCGGTGTCCGCTGCGATGGCGAACGGCACCGCGCGCGCCGCGACCGCCGCCGCCGCGCCACCCGACGAGCCGCCGGTGATGTAGCGCGGATCCCACGGGTTGCGGCAGTGGCCATAGTGATCGTTCAGGCCGGTGGCGCCGTAGCTGAGCTCGTCGAGCGCGGTGGCGCCCAGGCCGATCGCGCCGGACAGGTGCAGGGCTTCGAGCACGGCTGCCGGCCTTCGGGCCGCTGCCGGATCGTCGATCAGGTCGTCGATCAGGTCGTCGAACAAGGAACCCGCGCGCGGCGGCCGGACGGGGTCGGACAGCACGTCCTTATGCGCGAACGGGATACCCCAGAGGGGTGCCTGGGCAGCGCCGGCCGCGCTGTGCGTCTCCAGCTGGATGGCGCGGGCGAGCGCGCCTGCGTCGTCCAGCGCGGCAAAGCAATGCGTGGCGGCGTGCGCCGCCGCGGCCCGCCGCAGGCAGGCTTGCACCAGCGCGGAGGGTGACAGGCGCCGGTGGGCCAGCGCCATGCGCAACTCGGCAACGCTCAGGAGGGTGGGGTCGAGCATCGTCCTCCTAGCGCACGGTGGCGCACTGCCGCAGCCAATGCGTGTACGGCCATGGCTGCGCTGCAAGTTCCGCGTCGCCCGCCGGCAAGGCACGGACGGCTTGCAGCAGCGGCGCGGCCGCAGCCGCGATCTCGTCGCAGCGGCCACCATCCAGCCGCAGCCCGAGATCCGCCGCGCGCTGCATCACCTGCGCCGCCAGGTCTGCCAATGCTGCCGGTGCTGCCGGTGCTGCCGGTGCTGCCAATGTCTCCAGCTCAGACATGCCCGTACTTGGCCAGCGCATCGGCCAGGCTGAGCCCGTGCTGCAGTTCCACGCGGATGCTGCGCTCCTGCTCGGTCAGGCGCTCCGCCTCGAGCAGCACGGTGTCGACCACTTCGTGCGGGATCACCAGCACGCCGTCTTCGTCGCCCAGCACGAAGTCGCCCGGGCGCACCTGCACCCATTGCGAGGTGGCGCCACGGATGCTCACCGGCACCTGCCATCCGTTGACCTTCCAGCGGGCAATCGACTGCACCGGCGTGCGGTAGCGCGCGAACACCGGGAAAGCTTGCTCGGCGATCCAGCGGATATCGCGAATGCCGCCATCGATCAGCGAGCCGACGCAGCCGCGCTCTTTCATGCCAATGGCGATCAGCTCGCCGAAGTAGCAGACGCCTTCGCCGTCGCCGCTCCAGACCGTGACGTCGCCGGCGGACACGCCCGCGCAGGCCTTCATCTTGTCCGGGTCGCCGCCGAGCGCGTACGGCGACATCTGGCCGCGGATGGTGTAGGCCCAGCCGGCCAGCTTGCCACCATTGGCGGGGAACGGCGTAAAGGCGGACGAGAGGCCCTGGTCGAACAGGCCGAGCGTGTCGAGCACGTCGGCAACGTTGGAGGTATCGACCAGCAGGAATCGCTGGCGGATCGTCTCGCGCTCGGTGGCGCTGCGGGCTACGTGGGTGGTTTCCATGCTGTGCTTCCTCGGGAGATAAGTGATCAGATGCTCGGGATCATGCCGCCGTCGACGCGCACGACGGAGCCGGTGACAAAGGCGGCGCGCTCGCTGGCCAGGAAAGCCACCACGTCGCCGTACTCCTCGGGCCGGCCGTAGCGCCGGGCTGGAATCGTCCCGGTGCTGGCCGCCACGATGTCTTCATAGGTCTTGCCCTCGCGCCTGGCGCGGGCTTCGTCCAGCGCGCGGATGCGGTCCGTGGCGATGCGCCCGGGCAGCACCACGTTGACGCAGATGCCGTCGGCGGCTACCTCGTTGGCCAGCGTCTTCGACCAGCCCAGCAACGCCATGCGCAATGTGTTGGACATGCCCAGGTTGGGAATGGGCGCGACCACGCCGGACGAGGTGCTGGTGATGATGCGGCCCCAGCCCTTGCGCTTCATGGCCGGCAGCAGCAGGTCCGTGAGATGCATCAGCGACAGCACCATCGATTCGAACTGCTTGCGCCACTGCTCCGGTGCGACTTGCGCGGCCGTGGAAGGGGGCGGCCCGCCCGAGTTGTTGACCAGGATGTCCGGGTCGCCCAGCGTGCTCCTGACCTGCTCCACCATGGCCGTCACGCTCGCCAGGTCGGCAAGATCGGCGCGCACGCCGAAAGCCTGCCCGCCGGCCGCGCGGATGCGGGCCACCGTATCGTCCAGTGCCTCCTGGTTCTGGTCCGATACGGCAACCACGGCGCCTTGCGCCGCGAGCGCCAGCGCAATGGCCGAGCCGAGCCCGCCGCCCGCCGACATGACCAGCGCGACGCGCCCCTTGATGCCTAGATCCATGTTGTTGCTCCTTGATGGTTTTCAGGTGCCCACGCGCAGCGGGCTGCGCAGCTTGCGCAGTACGGCCAGCACGCTCTGCGCCGTGATGCGGCCGGTCTTGGGGTTTTCCGTGGGAATGTTCTGGATGCTCATGGAGAACGACGCGGCATCGGAGTCCACCACGATCTCGTGGGTGTTGCGGGTCAGCGCCGGGTCCGCCCAGATTTCCAGGTGGGTCTTGTCCGGGCCGATGCCGGCCAGCGCCAGCGCAACCACCACGTTGAGGTTGGCGGGGAAGCCCTTGGCGGCCTCGCGGGCGGTGCCGGAGAAGATCTGGATCGGCGCCGTCACGTCGTCGATGTTGATGTTGTTCTCCACCAGGAACGGCGCCCCAACCAGGCCACGCACCGGCTTGCGCGTGATCATGCGCACGGAGTGGATGACGCCCTCCGATGCCGCCGTCACCGCATCCAGGCCCAGCAACGCGCCGGTCGGCACGATGATCTGGCCGCCGTGCTCGCGTGCCAGGTCCACCAGGTCCATGCGGTCAAGCAGCGCCCCGCAGCTGAGCACGATCATGGTCTTGCCCGCGCGCAGCACCGGCTCGGCGATCTCGCCGACGAGTTCCGCCGGCGCGCATTCGATCACCACGTCCGCCAGGCCGGCCAGCTCGCCGAGCCCGACGATGGCCACCTCGTTGCGCAGGCCCTGCAGCGCTTGCGCCGCCTTTTCCTTGTCGCGCACTGCCACCGCCGTCAGCCGCAGGCCGAAGACGCCGGCATCGAGTTGCTTGACGAGCTTCTTGCCGACCGCGCCGAACCCGGCGATGCCGACCCGCAGTTCTTTGTCGAATGACATTGTGTGATCTCCTGTTTGATGAACTTGTTGTTTGGTTCGGCTCAGGCGTCTTGCGCAGGCAGGCCGATGTAGTGCTGCACAATGGCGCCGGTGGTGGTCAGCCAGATCTGGTTGCGATGGCGCAGGATGTGCTCCATCGCCCGGCGGAACTGCCGCAGCCGGTAGGGCTGGCCGACCAGGAAGGCGTGGATGGAGATGCCATAGACGAGCGGCTGCTCCACGCTTTGCTCCAGCATCTCGTCGAAGTTGTCGATGATGATGTCGGCGAACTCGCTCGCGGTGGCGTCGTGCAGTGCGATGGCGGGGATATCGTTGACCTCGTGCGGGTAGGGGATGCTCAGCAGGCGGCCGCCGCGCGTGTTGATCCACACCGGCTGGTCATCCATCGGCCAGTCGAGGATGTAGCGGTAGCCGGCCTCCTGCAGCAGGTCGGGCGTGACGTTGCTGGGATTGACGCCGGGGCTGAGCCAGCCCGCGGGCGGCTTGCCCTCGTGGTGGGCGATGGCTTCGGTCACCTCGCGGATCAGCTCGCGCTCCTCGGCTTCGGAGAAGTTGTTCTGCTGCTCCGAGTTGGTGCGGCCATGGCCCAGGATCTCGTCGCCGCGCTTGCGCAGCGCGTCGATCACCTGCGGGCAATGCGCATAGCATTCGGCGTTGAGCAGCACCGACAGCGGGATGCCGAGCTTGTCGCACAGCGCGATGATGCGCCACACGCCAACCCGGTTGCCGTACTCGCGCCAGCCCCAGTTGTAGGTATTGGGGTGCGGGATGCCGGGGGAATAGGAGATGCCGCCGCCGGTGTTGTAGGCGAAGTGCTCCAGGTTCAGGCACAGATGCACCGCGAGGCGCTTGCCGCCGGGCCAGTCGAATTGCGGGCGATCGACGATGGGCGAATAGGGAAATCTGTCGTGAGAAGCAAGCATGGCGTTATTGACCTGGCTGGATGCGTGAGTTTGAGTAAGGCGGAATCGAATGGTGGCGCTGCGTCACGGACGATAGTCCTTCGGCGCGGTCACCAGGGAAAGGTCGAGCGTGGCGAGATTGTCGCGCGTGGCCAGGATGGACGGCGTGCGCACGACTGCTGTCGTGCTCTCCTTGCGGGCGGCGGCCACCGCCTGCCTGAGCGCCTCGCGGCCCTGCGTGACGATCTGCTGCACGGACGAGCAGGCCAGCTCGCCGTTCTGCAGCATCTGCTGCGCGGTGGGGCTGAGGTTGGAGGCACTGATCTTCACGCCTTCGCGGTGGGCGGACTTGACCGCCAGCGCCGCGCCCGCCGCCGAGTCATCCACCGCGGAATAGATGCCGTTGAGCTCGGGAAAGCGTTGCAGCCAGTCGTCCACCAGGTTGATGGCGCCGTTTCGCGTGACCGCGCTGCGCGACTCCGCGACCACCTTGATGCCGGGGTATTCCGCCTTGATGGTTTCCAGGAAGCCCTGGCGCCGCAGGTCGGCCCAGGTTTGCCCTTGTTGCTGGGAGATCATGCCCACCGCGCCCTTGCCGTTGAGCGACTTGCCAAGGCACTGCGCCTGCAGGCGGCCCATGTCGTAGTGGTCCGCGCTGATCCTGGAGGCCAGCTTGTCGCTGCTGGGCACGCTGGAGAGGCCCACCACCGGGATGCCCTTGCCAATGGCATGCTCCACCGCGCCGCGGATGGCATCGCCGTTGGTGGCGCCGACGACGACGGCGTCGACCTTGCGCTGTACGAGGTCCTGCAATTGCGAGATCTGGATGTTGACGTTGGCATCGCCGCCAGCGTTGAGCTTGACCAGCGCAACGCCGAGCTTCTTCGCTTCATCCTCCACCCCGTAGGTCATGGAGATCCAGAACGACGATGACAAGTCCGGCGTGGCGTAGCCGATCGTCAGCGCTTTCTGCGCCATGGCCGGCCCGCATGCCAGCAGGGCGCCTGCCAGGGCGACGGCGGCCCGCAGCCGGGGAATGCTGATTCGCTTCATGATTCAAGCTCCTGTTCGATGTCGTTGCAGTGAAGGTAAGGTAAGGTAAGGTAAGGTAAGGTAAGGTAAGGTAAGGTAAGGTAAGGGTTCAGCCCTGGCGCGATCCCACCCTGCGCATCAGGTATTCGAGCAGGCCTGCGGATACGATGACCGCGCCCAGTACGATCTCGGAGGCAAAGGGCGAGGTGCCTAGCAGGTTCAGCCCGTTGAGCAATGCCTGGATGAACAGGGTGCCCACCATCACCTGCCACACGGCGCCCTTGCCGCCGCTCAGCGCCACGCCGCCGATCACGCACGCGGCAATGGCTTGCAACTCCATGCCCGCGCCGTCGACCGCCACCGCTGCGCCGCTGCGCGCCAGCAGGAACACCGCCGCCAGCCCGGCCAGCGCGCCGCACAGTCCATAGGCCAGCACGCCGGCGGTGCGCACGGGCACGCCTACCAGCAAGGCCGCATCGGGATGGCTGCCGATCATGTAGAACCAGCGGCCGAGTGGCAGGCGCGCGCACAGCAGCCAGGCCAGCGCCGCCACCGGCGCGGCCAGCCACACCATCGCCGGTACACCTAGCCATGCCCCGTAGGCCAGCGACTGGATCACCGTCGCGGGCGGCAGCGGCACCGCATCGACGCCACCGGAGACGATGGTCGATATGCCGCGCACGATCAGCGTGGCGCCCAGCGTGACGACGATCGGCTCCATGCGCCGGCAGGCGATCAGGTAGCCATTGCAGAGCCCCACCACCAGCCCGGCGCCCGTGCCCAGCAGGATGGCGGGCGCTTCGCCCAACTGCGCGGCCGTCTGCGCGATCACGATGGACGACAGCACCGCCACGGCGCCCACCGAGATATCGAAGCCGCGCGTGACCACCACCAGCATCTGCCCGAGCGCGAGCAACAGCAGCACGGCACTTTGCGAAACGATGTTGGCCAGGTTGTCCGAGGTGGCGAAGCCGGGCGAGATCACGCCCATCACCAGCCACAAGCCCGCGCAGGCGAACAGGCCGGTGGATTTGCGCAGCGCGGGCACGGAGTGCGGCGAGAACGCCGAGAGGGCGGCGCCGGTGCGAGCCTGCAGGGACATCAGTCGTTGCGTGTTCATGTTCATGCGCTCAAGATGCGTTGGCAGGAAGGCTGGGCAGCGGGCGCGCGCGCAGTGAGCGGCCGCGCAGTTGCTGGAGCAGCACGGCCGCGAGGATCAGCACGCCAAGCAGGACGCTCTGGATATAGCTGGGGAAATTGACCAGCACGAGCGCATTGCCCACCATGGCCAGGATCAGGCAGCCAAACAGCGCGTGCAGCGGGCCGCCCTTGCCGCCGGTGAGCGGAATGCTGCCGATGGCGCACGCGGCGATCGCCTCGAAGGGCAGGTTGGGATAGAGGTTGGGCTGGCCCGAGCCGAGCCGCGAGGTCAGCACCGCGCCGGCTATCGCCACCAGCACGGCATTGGCCAGATAGGCCTGCAGCACGCGTGGCTTCACCGCGATGCCCGCCAGGTGCGCGGCCTCCGGGTTGCTGCCCACCAGATACCATTCGCGGCCTGGCGCCGTGTAGCGCGTGAGCGCGCCCACGACCAGCAGCGCGGCGCCGGCCAGCCACAGCGGCAACGGCAGGCCCAGCCACTGTCCCCGGCCCAGCGCGGAAAAGTCCACGCTGGACGGGGCATCCAGCGGCACGCCGCCCACCAGCACGCCGCACAAGCCGTGCACCGCAATCATGGTGCCGAGCGTGGCAAGAAAGGCGGGAATGCGCAAGATGCCAACCAGCGTGCCATTGAGCACGCCCAGGGCCAGCACCGACAGCGCGCCGGCGGCAAACGCGCCCCCCACGCCGATGGCCGGCATGCTCAGCACAGCCACCACGCTGAACAGCGCCACCCCGGAGCCCACGGAAAAATCCAGCCCGCGCACCACGATCACCAGGCCCTGGCCGATCGCCACCAGCAGCAGCACCGCCAGCACGCGCGCCAGGTTGAAGATGTTGCCGCTGGTGCCAAAGCGCGGCACCGCGATCACGCAGACCACGAACAGCGCCAGGCAGACCCAGGCCGATGCCGGCCACTTCCTAAGCCAGGCCATGATGTGCCTCCTCACGCGTGGGTTGCTTGCTGTCATCGCCATCGCTGGCGCCGGTGGTGCACGCAATCACCTGGTGCAACGCCACCCCGCGCGCAAATACCCTGGCCATGCGGCCGTGGCGCATCACCACGATGCGATGCGACAAGGCCACCACCTCGTCGATGTCGCTGGACGCCACGATCACGCACACGCCACGGCGCGCCGCGTCCACCAGCGCATCGTGGATGGCCTCGCGGGCGTTCACGTCAACCCCGCGCGTGGGCTCGATCACCACCAGCACCTTCAGCCCGGGCAGCAGCAGGTTGCGGATCACCAGCAGCTTTTGCTGGTTGCCGCCGCTCAGCGCGCTGACGTCCAGCGCCGGATCGCCCGGGCGCACCCGCAGCGACGCGAACAGGCGCTCGCTGGCGCCCACCTCCATGGCATCGGAGACGAAGAGATGATCCGAGATGGATGCGTAGGTGGAGGCCACCGCGTTGGCGGCGCAATTGAGCCCCGGGAAGATGCCGTCGCTGCTGCGGTCGGCCGGGATCAGCCCGACGCCGCCTTGCTTGAAGCGCCGGCGCGACATCGCCGTCAGGTCCAGTTCGTCGACCCGGATGGTGCCGGCGCTGGGGGGGCGGCTGCCGCTCAGCACTTCGCCCAGCTCGATCGCACCCGAGCCGATCAGGCCAGCCAGCCCGACGATCTCGCCTCGCCCCACCGACAGCGTGACGTCGCGCAGCAGATCGCCGCAGGCGATGCCTTCAACCCGCAGCCGCGTGTTGCCTTCAACCCGCAGCCGCGTGTTGCCTACGACGGGGAGCTCGCGCGCGGGGCGCTCGGCCACCGGCCCCACCATGGCCTCGACGATCTGGTGCGGCGTCATGGCGGCCACCGGCGCCGCATCCACCACGGTAAAGCCATCGCGCAGCACGGTGATGGTGTCGCAGACCTGCTTGATCTCGCCCAGCTTGTGGCTGATGAAGACGATGCCCTTGCCTTCTTCCTTGAGGCGCGCGACAGCGGCGAACAGACGGTCGGCTTCATGCGCGTTAAGCGCGGCGGTCGGCTCGTCGAGGATCAGCACCTCGCACTTGCGCGCCACTCCGCGCGCGATCTCCAGCAACTGCCGCTCGGCCATCGACAGGCCGGACACCAGCTGGCGCGGGTTGAGCGCCAGCCCGATGCGCCGCGCCGTGTCCAGATAGCATTGCAGGGGCAGGCGGGCGCCAGCGTGCAGCGCGCCGGCCCGGGCCACGTCGAAGGCATGCAGGTTTTGTTCCACCGTCAGGTCCGGGAACACGGTGGCATGCTGGTACACGGGAATCACGCCGGCCGCGATGGCGTCGCGCACCGAGCCAAAGGCAACCGGCTGGCCGCGCAGCACGATGGTGCCCGTATCCGGGCGCAGCGCGCCGACGAGCATCTTCACCAGCGTGCTTTTGCCTGCACCATTTTCGCCCATCAACGCATGCACCTCGCCGGGGCGCACGGTGAGATCGGCGCCGCGCAATGCGCAGGTCGCTCCAAATCGCTTGGAAAGACCGGATACCGAGAGCAGGGGGCGCTCCTCGCCGGGCGTGGTTGTCATGTGGGCTCCTTTTTTTGGCTTTGTCTTTTGTCTGGGTCTTTGTTTTTTGCAGATGCTTTTTTTCTTGCCTGAGAGGAATACTCGGCGTCGCGGATCTTTTCAGCAAACGACTTGATTGCACATACGCATGACTTATACTTATGCGTCCATCGCCCTCGCCCCCAGGTGCCGCATGAAACGTTCGCTTCCTCCGCTGGTTTCGCTGCGCGCTTTCGAGGCCGCCGCGCGACACATGAGTTTCACGCTGGCCGCGGACGAGCTGTGCGTGACCCAGAGCGCGATCAGCCGGCATATCAAGAACCTGGAAACGCACTACGGGCTCAAACTTTTCAACCGCCTCACGCGCGCCATCGAACTCACCCCCCAGGGCGCGCGCTTGTTCGACGTGGTGACGCGCTCGCTCGACCAGATCGAGACGGTTGCCCGCGAGCTCACCGGGGCCAGGAACTCGCGCAGCCTGCTGGTCAGCATCCTGCCCACGCTGGCCTCCACCTGGCTGATGCCGAAGCTGGTCAACTTCACGCAGGCGCACCAGGCCATCGAGATCCGGCTGATCACGTCGATCGATCCGGTTTCGTTCGATCGCGACAAAGTGGACGTGGCCATCCGTGTGGGCAAGCCGCCTGGCAAGCGGGCCCGCAAGGGTGCGCCGCGCATCGACCTGGTGATGACGGATGAGTGGAAGGGCGTGGCCACGGAGCCGCTGTTTCCCGACAGCCTGGTGCCCGTATGCAAGCCTGGGCTGGTGAAGGGCCGGCTGCCCGCCAGCCCGGCCGTGCTGGCGCGGCTGCCGCTGATTCACACCGACTCCCGCGCGCATGCCTGGCCCGACTGGTTTGCCGCGCTGGACGTGCCCTACGCGGCCGGCGCGCAGGCCCTGCATTTCGGGCATTTCTTCATGTCGGTGCGGGCCGCCATCGAAGGCCGCGGCATCGCGCTGGTGCCCGATGTGCTGGTGGCCGAGGAGATCGCCTCCGGCAGGCTGGCCGTGCCGGTGCGCGAACGCATCACCAGCGGCGGCGACTACTGCTTGCTGTACCGCAAGGAGCGGGCCGACGACTACGCCATCGCGGCGTTCCGCAACTGGCTGCACGCCGAGGTGGCGGCGATGCCGTCGATCTGAGCTGTCGTTGGACCCACGCATGACCTCAGGGCATGCATGCGGCGCAAGGAGTCATTTGTCCGCGCACAGGGGCGGCTACTAGCATGGGGTCGTGACAATCGCGAACGCGTTCGGTGTTCAGTGTTCTGCGTCCCGCGTTTGCACGGTCCGGCAAGGCAACGCCGCGTTGCCCGGATCCTCCTTCCTTGCTTCTACCGACAGGCCCCCCATGCGCGCAACACGCTTGCTATCGTGTATTTCCATCGCCACCGTCGTCGCTCCGGCACTTTGCATCGCCACGGCCAACGCCGCCGAGCAGATCGTCCGGCATCGCAACCCGGCGCACATGACCGAACCCTGGGCGCGCGAGTTCGCCGAGGCGATCGAGATTCCCGCCAGCGCGGAGCAACTCGTGCTCAGCGGCGTGGGGCCCACGGTGGCGAATGCCTCCGCGCCGCCCGATACCGCGGCCTCCTATGGCGACACCGCAACCCAGACCCGCAACGTGCTCGGCCAGATCGAGCACATCCTCAAGGACCGCGGCTACCAGATGGGCGACATCGTCTCCATGCAGGCGCTGATCGTGGCGGACCCGGCCACGGGCAAGCCGGATTTCACCGGTTTCTCGGGCGTCTATAACCAGTACTTCGGAACCGGCAAGCAGCCCAACGTGCCGGTGCGTACGCGCGCCGAAGTGTTGCGGCTGGTGCCGCCGGGATGGCTGGTCGAGGTCACGGTCACCGCGAGCCGCGTGCCGGCGCGCCCGGCAAGGTAGACGCCGGGGCCGCTTGCCATCTCTTGCCGGGTCGCAGCATAATGCAACACTGTTGCATTATGCTTGGCGAGGTTCTGGATGGCGAATGGTATCGGCGAACGTAGCGAACATGGCGAGCCCAGCAAGGCCGGCGGCGATGCCGTCATCGACCTGCGGGACATCGCATTCACCTGGCCCGCGCAGGCCGCGCCCGGCCTGCGGCTTGACCGGCTCCGGCTGGGCGCGGGCGAGCAGGTGTTCGTGTGCGGCCCCAGCGGCAGCGGCAAGAGTACCTTGCTGTCGATGCTGGCCGGCGTGCTGCTGCCACAGCAAGGCACCGTGCGCGTGCTGGGCACCGCGCTCGACGCGTTATCGGCCTCGCAGCGCGACCGCTTCCGTGCCGATCATGTTGGCCTGATCTTCCAGCAGTTCAACCTGCTGTCCTACCTGTCGGTCGTGGACAACGTGCTGCTGCCCTGCCGCTTCTCGCCCGCCCGGCGCGAGCGTACGGCGGCGCAGGGCGAGACGCCGGAAGCCGCCGCGCACGCGCTGCTCAGGCAGCTCGACCTGTCGCCGGCCCTGTGGCAGCGCCCTGTCACCCAGCTCTCGGTTGGCCAGCAGCAGCGCGTGGCCGCGGCGCGCGCGCTGATCGGCTGCCCGCAGGTGGTGCTGGCCGATGAGCCCACTTCGGCGCTGGACGCGCCGCGCCAGCAGGCCTTCATGGCGTTGCTGCAGCGCGAATGCGGCACCGCCGGCGCCAGCCTGGTGTTTGTCAGCCATGACGAGCGCTTGTCGGCGGGCTTCGCACAGAGGTTGTCGCTGCCGGCGATCGATACGATGGACGCGACCGGCGCGATCGAGGCTAGTGACGTGATGGAGCCGGCATGATGCTGATGCTATCGATGGCGGCGCGCAGCGCGTGGAACCGCCGCTTCAACCTGCTGCTGATGCTGCTGGCAATAGCCCTGTCCGTTGCCATGCTGCTGGGCGTGGAGCGTATCCGGCATGCGGTGCGGGCGAGCTTCGCGCAGTCGGTGTCCGGCACCGACCTGGTGGTCGGGGCGCGCACCAGCCCGATCCAACTGATGCTCTACACCGTGTTCCACCTTGGCGGGGCCACCAACAACATGCGCTGGGACAGCGTAGAGCGGCTATCGCGGCATCCGGCGGTGGCGTGGACCATTCCGATCTCGCTGGGCGACTCGCACCGCGGCTTCCCGGTGCTGGCGACCACGGCCAGCTACTTCACCCACTACCGCTACGGGGATCGCCGTGCGCTGGAGCTGGCGCAGGGCAGGATCTTCCCGTCGCTGTTCGATGCGGTGCTTGGCGCCGAGGTGGCGAGCCGGCTCGGCTACCGCGTGGGCGACCGCATCGTGCTTAGCCACGGCGACAGCGACGGCGGTGGCGATGGGCCACATGCCGATCCTGCCGGCCATCATGACCATGCCGACAAGCCCTTCGTGGTCAGCGGCATCCTGGCGCGCACCGGCACGCCGGTGGACCGCACCGTGCATATCTGCCTGGATGCGATGCAAGCCATCCACCTGGGCTGGGAGGGCGGCGTGCCGCTGCCGGGCCTGGCGATCCTGCCGGAGCAGGTGCGCAAGTTCGACCTGACGCCCCATAGCGTGACGGGCGTGCTGGTCGGGCTGAAGCTGCGCTCGCAAGTGTTTGCCGTGCAGCGCGAGATTGCCGAGGACCCGCACGAGCCGCTGACGGCGGTGTTGCCGGGCGTAGCGCTGGATGACCTGTGGCGCGTCATCGGGGTGGCCGAGCGCGCCATGCTGCTGGTGTCGGCGCTGGTGGTGGTGGTCGGGCTGGCGGGGCTGGCGTCCTCCATCCTTGCCGCGCTGGGCGAGCGGCGGCGCGAGCTGGCCATCCTGCGTGCCGTCGGCGCCCGCCCGCGCGACCTGCTGGCCATGCTGGCGCTGGAGGGGCTGGTGGTGATGGCCGCCGGTGCCCTGCTCGGGCTCCTGCTGCTGAGCGCGCTGGCAGCGGGGCTTGGGCCCTATCTGGAAGCCACGTACGGCGTGGCCTTGCAAGCGGCCTGGCCCACGCCGGGTGAGTGGCCACTGCTTGGCGCCGCGGTCGCCGCCGGCTTCTGCGTGAGCCTGCTGCCCGGGTGGCGCGCTTACCGCCTCAGCCTGGCCGACGGGCTGATGCCGACCACATGATGATGAACAAGCCCGGCATGACCCCACGTGTGCGGCGTGCCTTGTTTGCGCTCACTGTCATCGGAGTGGCTATTGCTGGCGCGGCGTATTTCTTCCGGCCGTCGGCGCCTGCGCAAGCCAAAGCGGATGCAGCCACTGCCGAGCCGCCCGCTTATGCGATAGGCGAGGCGCTGCAACCCGCGCCCGCCACACCTGACCCCACCTTGCGCGAGATCGGCTGGCAGGCCTTGCTGCCCAAGGGCTGGGATCCACTGGCGTCGTTCAAGGGCCTGCGGCTCGATGAACTGGAGGACGCCGACCCGCGCGCGCAGATCGCCCTGTACAAGGCCCGGCAGTACTGGAAGAACGCACCGGTGGAGCCCTCGCTCGATGGCGCGGCGGTGCGCATAGCGGGCTTTGTCGTCTCGCTCGACGGCGAGGGCGAGGCGATCCGCGAATTTCTGCTGGTGCCGTACTTTGGCGCGTGCATCCATGTGCCGCCGCCGCCCGCCAACCAGGTCATCCTTGTGCGCACGGACAAACCACTGGCGGGGCTGCGCAGCATGGACACCGTGTGGATCAGCGGCGCGATGCGGGTGGAGCGGGCGGACACCATGATGGGCTACGCCGGCTACGCCATGCCGGCGGCAAACGTGCAGCCTTATCTGGCGTCGCCGCGCCGTTAATCGGTGGCGACGTTCCGTTCCCGGCCTGGGGCTAAGCACGGCAGCGCAGGCAGCGCGCGCCACATTTTGCGTGCGCGCTGCCCATTCTTGCGCCGGAATCAAATATGTTCTGCACGCCGCACGGTTTTTCTCTGCATGGGTTGCGCGGATACTCGGGTCACGTTCATCCGGCCATGGCCGCCGCCTCACGGTCTCACGGCCCCGCCCCAATCCGGCGCGCTTCACAAGCCCGCTTCCAGGAGCATCCCATGCAAATCTTCATCACCGGCGCGGCCGGCTTTATCGGCGGCTCTGTCGCGGCTCACCTGATCGCCGCCGGGCATAGCGTGCGCGGCCTGGTTCGCAACCCGGCGCAGGCCGCACAGCTGGCCATGCGCGGCGTCGTGCCCGTGCAGGGCACGCTCGACGACGCCGCGCTGCTGACGCGCGAAGCCGCGCAGGCCGACGGCGTGATCAACGCCGCCAGCAGCGACCACCGCGCCGCGGTAGAGGCGCTGCTGGCCGGATTGCGCGGCTCGGGCAAACCGTTGCTGCATACCAGCGGCTCCAGCGTGATCGGCGACGACGCCGGCGGCAATGCCTTGTCGCCGCGTATCTTCGACGAACAGACGCCGTTCGTGGTGGAGCCGGGCAAGCAGGCGCGCCACGCCATCGACCAGATGGTGCTGGCGGCCGCTGCGCAAGGCGTGCGCAGCGCCGTGCTGTGCAACAGCATGATCTACGGCGTCGGCGCCGGGCTGCATGCCGACAGCGTGCAGATTCCGCCGCTGGTGGCGCAGGCCAGGCAAAGCGGCGTGGTGCGCATCGTCGGCGCGGGCGTGAACCGATGGTCCAACGTGCATATCGCCGATGTGGTGGACCTCTATGCGCGCGTGCTCGACAGTGCGCCCGCGGGCGCCTTTTATTTTGTCGAGAACGGCGAGGCTTCGTACGCGGAGATCGGCGCTGCCATTGCCCGGCGGCTTGGCCTCGGGGCCGTGCAGTCCTGGTCAGTCGAAGAGGCCACGCCCATCTGGGGCGAGGGCCAGTCGCGCTACTCCTTCGGCTCCAACAGCCGCGTGCGCGCCCGGCGCGCGCGCTCGGAACTGGGCTGGCAGCCCCGGCACGCGTCGGTGACGGCGTGGATCGAGAACGAGATGCCGCTCGCCTGACGCCCGCCTGAAGCGCGGATTCATTCCGGCCATGGCCGCAGCCGGCCGTGGCCGCCAACGCATGACCTGATATAGGAAAACACAATGTCCATTCCCGCCATTGGCCTCGGCACCTTCCGCCTGCAAGGCCAGACCGTCATCGACTCCGTGCGCAACGGCCTTGACGTTGGCTACCGCGCCATCGATACCGCGCAGATCTACGGCAACGAGGCCGAGGTCGGCCAGGCCATCGCCGAGAGCGGTGTGGCGCGCTCGGCGCTGTTCCTGACGACCAAGATCTGGACCGAGAACCTGTCGCGCGACAAGCTGGCGCCCAGCCTCAAGGACAGCCTTGCCAAGCTGCGTACGGACCATGTCGACCTGACGCTGATCCACTGGCCGTCGCCAGGTGATGGGGTGCCGGTTGCTGAGTTCATGGGCGCGCTGGCTGATGCTCGCGAGCAGGGGCTGACGCGTCAGATCGGGGTGTCCAATTTCACGATCGGGCTGATGCAGCAGGCGATCGACGTGGTGGGGGCGGGTGCCATCGCGACCAACCAGATCGAGTTGCATCCGTTCTTGCAGAATCGCAAGGTGGCTGACTTTGCCCGCAGCCAGGGGATTCCGATCACTTCGTACATGACGCTGGGTTACGGCAAGGTGTTGCAGGATCCGGTGGTGCAGGCGATAGCGCAGCGCAACGAGGCTACGCCTGCGCAGGTGGTGCTGGCTTGGGCTATGCAGCTTGGGCATGCGGTGATTCCTTCCTCTACCAAGCGTGCGAACCTGGAGAGCAACCTGGGTGCGCTTGCGGTGCGGCTGTCTGAGCAGGACATGGCTGCCATCGGTGCGCTGGATCGGGGCGCACGCTTGACCAGCCCGGAGGGGTTGGCGCCTGCCTGGGATTGAGGGCGGTGGCTTGGTTGCTGTATTTGCTGTATTTGCTGTAGTTGCCCGCGCCAGGGCGGTCACGGCCTGAACCACTTCCTTCAGAATGCGCAGCCGGGCACCGCCGCAATGGCGGCGATACCCGGCAAGCCGTCCTCCTTGCATTTGTCTCACGACCATCTATGATTTGTAAATCGATTTAGTAAATCGTTTTACGGAGACGCTTAATACTTGGTGCCGAGTACCGGAGACCAAGTGCGCAAGCGCGGCAATCATGGCGTCAGACGAAGTGCAGCGCGACGCGCCTCGCCGCAGCCTGGTGCCATCCCCCCTGGACTTTGCCGCCGGCGCCGATCCTGTTCGGCCGGCTGCTCATGCCCGGTGCTCATGTCCATTGGCCAGCAGGCCGGCGTGCATCCGCTACACTTCGGCACGGTGATGGTGATTGCCATGGGCTTTGGCCTGTTCATGCCGCCCTCGGGCCCGGGGCTGGTCGCCACTTGCGCGATGGCCGCCACGCGCATGGAGCAGGTGGCGGGGCCGATGCTGAAGTACCTCGCCTTGCTGCCGCTGATCTTGCTGTTGTTGATCCCGACGCCATCGCTGACGCCATCGTTGACGCCATGGCTATCCCGCCTGATGACGCTGGCATGAGATCCCGATAATGGCAACCATACAAGATGTCGCCAGGCTGGCGAACGTATCCGTGAGTTCCGTTTCCAACGTGCTCAACGGACGCACCGAACGGCTCAATCCCGCCACGTTCGAGCGGGTGCAGGAGGCCATCCGCACGCTTGGCTTCCGGCCCAGCCAGGTCGCGCGCCAGCTCAAGACCGGCCGGACGCCGATGCTGGGGCTGCTGGTGCCGTCCACCGCCAACCCCATGTACGGCCAGCTCGCGCTGAAGATCGAGGCCGAGGCGCAGCGCCAGAACGGCTACCGCGTGCTGCTGGGCAATACCAACCGGGACCGGGAGCAGGAGTCGCGCATGCTCGACGATCTGCTCTCGTTCGGCGTGCACGGGGTGATCATCGTGTCGTCGCTCACCGACGAGCAGCATTTCCAGGCGGCGACCCGGCAGGGGCTGGCCATGGTCAGCTACGACGGCGGCGCCGACGCGAACATGCCTGCGTACATCGATCATGTGGCGCCCGACAATTTCCAGGCGGGCCATCTGGCCGCGTCGCACCTGATCGAGCTGGGCCACCGGCGCATCGCCTTTGTCATGCCCGCCGGGCGCACGGTGAGCCGCGCGAGCAAGATCGCCGGTTTCCAGGCGGCGGTGAAAGAGGCCGGGCTGGGGGACGCGGCGGTGATAGAGTGCCCGCCCACCGCGCATTACGGCGATGCCGAACTGGCGGAACTGGGCCAAGTCCTGGCGGGGCAGCTGGCGCAGGCCAGCATGCGCCCTACCGGGCTCATCGCGGTCAACGACATGATGGCGATCGGGCTGATGTCCGGCCTGCACCAGGCGGGCCTGTCGGTGCCGGACGACGTCTCGGTGATCGGCATGGACGATATCGGCATGTGCTCGTACACCAATCCCGCGCTGACCTCGGTGGCCATGCCCTTTGACGAGATGGTGCAAGCCATGGTGCGGCGGGTCATGTTGCGGCTGGCGCAACCAGACGAAGCGCCGATCCGCCTGTGCTTTCCCAGCGGGCTGGTGGTGCGCCAGTCCACCGCGAAGCCGCCCGCCGCCACCCGGCTGGCCGGCGCGAGCGCACCAATGCGAGGCTGACGCACGCATGACAAGCCCATGGCCGCGGGGGGGCCGCAGCCATGGGCGGATGGAACCACGCACGCCGTGCGTGGCTGTGGTTGTCACAAATCGACCTGAATCGTGGAGGAACGAGATGGTGCTCGACAAACCGGAACGCCGGCTGGCAGGCCCGGCCAGGACGTATATCGAGGCCGGATATGCCATCGAGGTGGATATCCTGCAGGTGGCGCAAGGCAGTTGGGGAGCGCTGGTCCGCCTGTCAAAGCTGGCCGACGGCCAGGTCCCTGCCGCGCACTTCATGCTCAACCGCACGTTCGAGGACCGCGCCATGGCGTTCTCATACACGCTGGCGCTGACGCGCTCCTGCGTAGCGCAATTCGCACCGGCCTCCGCGACCGAGATTGCCGAGATGCTCAAGACTGGCAAGGCGGACCACTAGGATAGCGGAGGCTATCCAGCATGCAGCAGACGTGGCGCACCACAAATGCCCGGCACGATTCAGCGCCAGCCCTGGCCGGCGCGGGATATCCGGCGAACGATCGCAACGGCACGCGCGCCCCCCGGGCGCCGGCACGCTGCGGCAAGAGCTGAAGAGGGGACCCACCAGGCAATCAGGGGGGCAGCATGGAGAACACCACGGTGTTCACAAGACAGGAACTAGATACTTACTTTGCTTCATATGTGGGGATGGAGGGGGGCAATCCGCGGGCCTCGGTCTGGTTTTGCGACAGGAGCCCGCATCCGTGGTCCGAGCACCTGCGCGCGCCACTCAAGCCGCGCCTGGCGCCGCTGGCCTGGGACGCGGCGTTTCGCGCCGCGCACCGCGCCAGCATGGGCAAATGGCTCAGCCACCAGCGCATCGCCCGCATCATGGCCGCCGCCCGCGCTCAGGTGCTGGGCTTGCGCGACGACGATGCCGGCTGGAAGCCTTATTACGAGCACCACCTGTACGCCGCCTGCGGGGCCGAGTTCAAGCTCAACCTGTTTCCCCTGCCCATGCAGCTCGATGGCCTGACCCCCTGGTCCACGGTGTTCCGCGGCCAGCCGGCCCTGGTGCCCAAGGAGCACTACCTGAATCTGTGCCGGCACGGCGGACGCTTCCGCTTCCTGGCCGAGATGTGCGCGCGCTGGCGGCCCAAGGTGGTGGTGTGCCTGGGCCACCGGCATACCGAGGATTTCGTCAACGCGTTCGCGCTGGACTACGCGGCGGTGCGGGACGAGAAACTGCAGCCCGCTGACCTGGTGAAATCACTGCGGGTGTTCACGCGTGACGACATCACCTGGATCATCTGCCCGGCGCTGGCCGGCCCCTCCGGGCTGACCTCCGATGTCTTGCTGAACGCCTTCGGCAAGCTGCTTGCCGCCAGCCTGGACGCGAGCGACTTCGGCGTTGTGCAGACCGGCCGCAAGGCCGTGGGCTTCAGTCCATGGCCGCAGGCCGCGGCTTACCTGCAGGCCGAGCCCATGCGCTGACGTCGCCCTTTCCTTGCATCGATTTGCATCAGTCAGCCTTGAGGCCGATCCGCAGGGCCAGCTTGGTCCATCGCGCGATATCGGCGTTCACCACCCGCTGGAACTCCGCCGGCGTGCTGTGGGTGGTGGCGAAACCCAGGTTCGCCAGGTTGGCCATGACCTCCGGCCTGGCAATGACCCTGGCGATCTCCAGGTTGAGCTTTTGCACGACTTCGGGCGACGTGCCCGCTGGCGCCAGGATGCCGAACCACTGGTCGACGTCGTAGCCCGGCAGGCCAAGCTCGCTGGCCGCGGGCACCTCGGGCAGGAACGGTGAGCGGCCACGGGACGTGACCGCCAGCGCGCGTAGCTTGCCAGTCTTGAGGTAGGGCAGGGTGTTGGTGAGCGTGTTGATGCTGACGTCCGCCTGGCCGCCCAGCACGTCGGTCATGGCGGGTGCGCATCCCTTGTAGGGAATATGCAGCAGATCGGTCCTTGCCGAGATCTTCAGCAACTCGCCCGCCAGGTGCTGCGGCGTGCCGTTGCCGCACGACGCATAGCTGGGCGGCTTGCCCGAGCGCCCGGCAGCGATCAGGTCCTTGACGCTATGGATCGGGGACTGTTCCGGCACGGCGATCACGGACGGCACCGACGCAAACGCGATGACCGCGCTGAAGTCCTTGCCTGGCTCGAAGGGCAGCTTGCGGAACACGCCGGGATTGATGGCGAAGCTGCTGTTGACCACCAGCAGGGTATAGCCATCTGCCGGGCTCCTTGCCACCAGCTCCGCGCCGATATTGCCGCTGGCACCGGGCCGGTTGTCCACCACCACGGCCTGCCCGAGGCTGCGCCCAAGTTCCGTGCCGATCACCCGCGCCAGGGTATCGGTGCCGCCGCCCGGCGGAAATGTCACTACCAGGCGGATTGGCCGCTGCGGGAAGTCGCTAGCGGGGTTGGCGCTGGCATTGGTATTGGTATTGGCCCGGGCCGGCATGCCTGCCAGCGCCGCCCCAAGCAACGAGATCGCCGCGAGGCAGCGTACGACGGATGAGAATTTCATGTGAAGCCATCTTCGGATGACCGACATGATAGAGCAGCATGCGCGCACACACGGCGGCAGGGTTATTGCCGCAGCCGTGCAGCGCCGTGCGGCTTCGGTTCCCTTCGTCCTGGCCCGCGTCGCATCCTACAATCACATGGTGTGACGCCGTCGCGGCTCGTGGCCGGCAGGACGGCTGGCGGCGCGGGCCGTTCCGGTTTTGCGCCTTTGCGGTTAGGCAAGCGAGTTGGCAACTTACCTATCAAGGGGATGCATCGATGGAATCGAGAAGCTCGTACCCCGGGATCTCCCGCGGCAATGGCCTGTCGCGCACCGCGTCCGTCATAGCGTGGATAGGCTTGCTGGGGCTTTGCGCGGCCTATCTGCAGGGCGGCATCAACAAGGCGCTGGATTTCCCCGGCGCCGTGGCGGAACTGGCGCACTTCGGCCTGGCGCCAGCGGCGCCCTTGGCGGCGGCCACCATCGCGCTCGAACTGGGGGCTTCGCTGATGATCCTGCTCGGCTTCTATCGCTGGGCCGGCGCGCTGGCGCTGGCGGTGTTCACCGCCTTTGCCACCCTGATCGCCAACCGGTTCTGGCTGATGGCGCCGCCGGAGCGTTTCATGGCGGCCAATGCCTTCTTCGAACACCTCGGCCTGGTTGGCGGCTTCGTGCTGGTGGCCTGGTACGACCTGCGTCACCGGCGCCATCGTGGCTAGCCTGGCGCGTAGCCGCAGCGGGCCGCCCGGCATCACTGGACCTGGAGTTGAAATGAATCAGGAACTCTCCGGCACCGCGCTGGCGCAGCCTGCGGGCGGGCCGTGGAGCCCCTTGCGCAACAAGGTGTTCCGGGCCATCTGGCTAGCAACCCTGGTCTCCAATATCGGCACCTGGATGCATGATGTGGGCGCCGGCTGGATGATGACCTCGGTCAGCCCGTCGCCGCTGATGGTGGCCCTGGTGCAGGCCGCCACCACGCTGCCGATGTTCCTGTTTGCCCTGCCGTCCGGCGTGCTGGCCGATATCGTGGACCGGCGCAAATACCTGCTGTTTGCCCAGGCCTGGATGCTGGTGGTGGCGACGGCGCTGGGCCTGCTGGCGCTGGCCGGGCTGGTAACGCCGGCGGTCTTGCTGGCCGCCACTTTCCTGCTAGGCACCGGTGCGGCGATGAGCGCGCCGCCGTTCCAGGCCATCGTGCCGGACCTGGTGCCCAAGCCGGAGCTGCAGTCGGCGGTGGCGCTCAACTCGCTGGGGGTGAATATCAGCCGGGCGATCGGGCCCGCCCTGGGCGGCGTCGTGCTGACTCTGTTTGGTCCACCTGCCGTGTTCCTCCTGAATGCGGTGTCGGTGGTGGGCGTGCTGTGGGTGATCTGCCGATGGCAGCCCGCGCAGACCACACGGCGCTTGCCGCCCGAGCATTTCTTCCCGGCCGTGCGGGCGGGCCTGCGCTACGTGCAGGCGGCGCCAGTGCTGCAGGTGGTGCTGGTTCGCGCGGTGGCGTTCTTTGCCTTCGGCAGCGCCGGTTGGGCGCTGTTGCCGCTGGTAGCGCGCAAGGAACTGGCGGTGGGCCCCGGTGGCTATGGGCTGCTGCTGGCGTGCGTGGGCGCCGGCGCGATCGGCGGCGCGCTGATGCTGCCGCGCCTGCGCAAGATGCTCTCGCCCGACTGGCTGGTGCTGGGCGCCAGCGTGATCTTTGCGCTGGCCTTGTTCGCCATGTCGGGCATCAAGCGCTTTGCCCTGATCGCCATCGTGCTGCTGTTCGCAGGCATGGCGTGGATTGTCGTGCTGTCCGTGCTCAATGGCGGTGCGCAGCGCAGTTCCGCCGGGTGGGTCAAGGCGCGGGCGCTGGCGGTCTACCTGCTGGTGTTCTTTGGTTCGATGGCGGCCGGCAGCGCGGTATGGGGACAGGTTGCCTCGCTAGAGGGCACCGCGCCGGCACTGCAGGTGGCCGGCGTGGGCATGCTGCTTGCCGCCGCGCTGGCCATGCGCTGGCGGCTGGCCGATTCTCCCGACCTCGATCTCACCCCGTCGCCACATCATGCGGGCGCGCCGGTGCCTGGCGAGGCCGCGGGCGATCGCGGCCCCGTGATGATCAGCGTCGAGTACTACATCGACAGGGCCAATGCCGCTGCGTTCCATGCCGCTGCCCGTGAGATGCGGCGCGTGCGCCGGCGGGGCGGGGCGCTGTCATGGAGCCTGTTCGAGGACATGGACGAGCCGGGGCGCTATGTGGAAACGTTTGTCATCGAGTCGTGGCTGGAGCATCTGCGCCAGCATGAGCGCTTCAGTGTGAACGACAAGGCGATCCAGGCCCGCGTCCATGCGCTGCACCTGGGGCCGGCGGCGCCCAGGGTCCGGCATTTCGTGTCTCCGCCTTAGCGAGCGCGCGGCAGGCGCCGAGGCATGAAGGACCGCATGCCTTCCTGGCGCAGTTTGCCGGCCCTTGGGCTTTGCGCCGGGCTGTTCTCCAGCAACTACGCGCACCACTGTGGCGCGCCAACGCCTCGTTGCTTCGGGACGTCCTCCCGCGCGCGTCGTAGAATTGCGCCATATACCGCACAACCTACTTCTCGCCCGGCCTGCGCCGCAAGCGCTGCACCGCGCAGTGCAAGGATGATTGACATGATTGACATGACTGACACGAAGAACCCGTTCCTCAATATCTACGCCCATGGCTTTGCCCGCGTGGCCGTGGGCGTGCCGGTGTGCCGCGTGGCCGATCCGGCCTTCAATGCCGCCGAAACGATCGCGCTGGCCAGGGATGCCGCCAGCCAGGGCGCGGCGCTGGTGGCCTTTCCGGAGCTGGGTTTGTCCGCCTATACCTGCGACGACCTGTTCCATCAGCGCGCCTTGCTCGACGCCTGCGAGGCGGCCCTTGCCGCGATCGTCGATGCGTCGAAGTCGATTGCCGCGACGCTGGTGGTGGGGCTGCCGCTGCGGGTCGAGCATCAGCTGTTCAACTGCGCGGCGGTGGTAGCCGGCGGGCGCATCCTTGGCGTGGTTCCCAAGACTTACCTGCCGAACTACTGGGAGTTCTACGAGGCGCGCCAGTTCAGTTCGGCCGATAGCGCGGTAGCCACGGAGGTGCTGCTGTGCGGCAGCAAGGTGCCTTTTGGCGCCGGCCTGCTGTTCGAGGCGCAAGACGTGCCGTTCTTGCGCTTCCATGTGGAGATCTGCGAGGACGTGTGGGTGCCGATTCCGCCGTCGTCGTTCGCGGCGCTGGCGGGCGCGACCGTGCTGGTGAACCTGTCGGCCTCCAACATCGTGGTCGGCAAGTCCGGCTACCGGCACCAGCTGGTCAGCCAGCAGTCGGCGCGCTGCCTGGCGGCGTACCTGTACAGCTCGGCGGGCAAGGGCGAGTCGTCCACCGACCTGGCGTGGGACGGGCAGGCGCTGATCTACGAGAACGGCGAGCTGCTCGCGGAGTCCGAGCGCTTTGCGGACAGCTCGCACCTGACCTTTGCGGATGTCGACCTCGAGCGCCTGTCGCGCGAGCGCATGCACCAGACCACGTTCGGCCACTCGGTGCGGCGCCACGGCGCGGAGGTGGCGAAGTTCAAGGTGATCCCCTTTGCCATGAACCTGGTGCTGGACAAGCCATTGCCGCTGCGCAGGACGGTGGAGCGGTTCCCCTACGTGCCGTCCGACGCGCGGCGGCGCGACGAGCGCTGCAGCGAGGTCTACAACATCCAGGTGCAGGCGCTGGTCCAGCGGCTGTCGTCCAGCGGCATCTCCAAGGTGGTGATCGGCGTCTCCGGCGGGCTGGATTCCACGCACGCGCTGCTGGTGTGCGCCAAGGCCATGGATCGGCTGAAGCTGCCGCGCACCAACATCATCGGCATCACCATGCCGGGCTTTGCCACCAGCGAGCGCACGCTGCTCCAGGCGCGCAAGCTGATGGAGGTGGTGGGCTGCGTGGCCAAGGAGATCGACATCCGGCCAAGCTGCGTCGAGATGCTCAAGGACCTCGAGCACCCCTATGCGTCCGGCAAGCCTGTGTACGACGTCACGTTCGAGAACGTACAGGCGGGCGAGCGCACCAATCATCTGTTCCGCTTCGCCAATCACAGCCACGCCATCGTGATCGGCACCGGCGACCTGAGCGAGCTGGCCCTGGGCTGGTGCACGTATGGCGTGGGCGACCACATGTCGCATTACAACGTGAACGGCAGCGTGCCCAAGACGCTGATCTCGCACCTGGTCCGCTGGGTGGCGGAGACCGGGCAGATCGGCAATGCCGGCTCGGACGTGCTGCTCGACGTGCTTGGCACGGAGATCAGCCCGGAACTGGTGCCGGGCGACTCCGCCGACGCGCCCCAGCAAAAGACCGAAAATTTCATTGGTCCGTATGAGCTGCAGGATTTCAACCTGTACTACACGCTGCGGTTCGGCTTCACGCCGACCAAGATCGCCTTCCTTGCCCTGAGCGCATGGGGCGAGCGCGACAAGGGCAACTGGCCTGACGGGCTGGACGTGGTGCGCAATGTGTACAAGGTGGCCGACATCAAGCGCAATCTGCGCATCTTCCTCGACCGTTTTTTCCGGACCAGCCAGTTCAAGCGCTCGTGCGTGCCGAACGGGCCCAAGGTGGGGTCGGGCGGCTCGCTGTCGCCGCGCGGAGACTGGCGGGCACCGAGCGATTCGGAGTCCGTGGTGTGGATGAAGGACCTGGAGCGGGTGCCGGACGAGATCTGATGGCGCCGGGGTGGCTCTGGTTTCCGGGCTTTGGCTATCACGCGAAGCGGCCCGGCGGGTCGATGCCGAGCACTTCGATCTTGAGCCTGCCGCCCGGCGGCAGCTTGCGCTCGGCCAGGGTTCATCCTGCCATGGTCGCCGGCACGCATTGCCGCATCGTTTCCACAAAGCGGCGCAGCTTGGCGGGATAGAAGCTCGCATAGGGATAGATCAGGTACATCGGCAGCGAGGATGCCTGCCACTCGGGCACCAGGTGCAGCAGCCGGCCCTGTGCAATATCCTCGGCCATCAGCCAGGCCGACGCCACGGCCACGCCTAGTCCCAGCGCCGCCGCGCTGCGCAACGCATACAGGCTGTCGGTGCCCATGCGCGGGCGGAACGTCAGCCGCTGGTTCTCGCCTGTCGCCGCATGGGTCAGCGTCACCTCGTTGCGATAGAAGGTGCGCAGGGAAAGCCAGGGCAGCATGGCTAGCTCGTTCGGGTGCGAGGGCGTCGCCAAGCCATCCAGCACGGCAGGCGCGGCAACGACGATGCGGGGCACCTCGGCAAGCCGGATCGCCACCACCGACGGGTCGCTCACCTCGCCAACGTGGATGGCGCAGTCGATGCCGTCGGCAATGAACTCCGGTGTCCGGTCATACAACAGCCACTCCACCGTCACCCGCGAGTGACGGCGCAGGAACTCCGCCAGCGGCCCCAGCAACTGCTGCTGCCCGAAGGCATGCGGCACCACGACCCGCAGCGTGCCTTCGGGCTCGTCACCGGCGCCGCGCAGGTCCGCTTCGAAAGCCTCCCATCCCGCTACCAGCTCCTTGGCGCGCCCAAAGCAGCGCTCGCCATCCTCGGTGAGCTTCATCGCATGGGTTGAGCGCTGCAGCAGGCGCAGGCCAAGCGAGCGCTCCAGGCTTTGCAGGCGGCGGCTGATGGTGGGCTGGGTGGTGCCTAGTTGCGCGGCGGCCGCCGACAGGCTGCCGGCCTCGACAATCCGCACGAAGGTCTGCATCAGCTCGACGCGGTCGGCGGAAGGCGTGGAGGAGGTGGCCGGAGCGACTGGAGCGACTGGAGCGGAGGGCTGGGTTTTCATGGTTTCCGGCATGGCGGCTGTTGGTCATGCGTCTGGCGTATAGCCATTGTGCGAAGTGTAGTACTACCACGTGCCGAGGGCCACCGGCAAACTCCAGCCATGTTTTCCAACTGAGGGTTAACGCAATGTCTTCCATTCAAGCCGCACATACCACCGCTGCCGCGCGCACAACGCACACGGCGGATTCCCCTGCCACCGGCCTGCCCGCACGGCTGGTCCTGCTGCTTGCCGCGGGCGCCGGCCTAGCCGTGGCGTCGCTGTACTACAGCCAGCCCATGCTCGGCGTGCTGGGCCCGGACATCGGTGCGTCCGATGCGGCGGTCGGCCTGGTGCCTACGCTCACGCAGCTCGGCTATGCGCTGGGCATCCTGCTGCTGGCCCCGCTGGGCGACCGCTATGACCGCCGGCGCATCATCCTGGCCAAGGCTGCCGTGCTCAGCGTCGCGCTGCTGGCCAGCGGCGCCGCCTCCGGCATCGGGCTGCTGCTGGCCACCAGCCTGGCGATCGGGCTGGCCGCGACGATGGCGCAAGACATCGTGCCGGCCGCCGCCACGCTGGCGCCCGAGTCGCACCGGGGCAAGGTCGTTGGCACCGTGATGACCGGGCTGCTGCTCGGCATCCTGCTCTCGCGCGTGCTCAGCGGGTTTGTGGCCGAGCACTTCGGCTGGCGCATCATGTTCGTGATCGCAGCGGCCAGCATTGCGCTGATCGGCGTGGTGGCCGCGCGCGGCCTGCCGCGCTTCAAGCCCACCACCCATCTTGCGTACAGCGCGCTGCTGGGCTCGCTCGGCAAGCTGTGGCAGAAGCACGGCGCGCTGCGCCGGGCGACGCTGTCGCAGGGGCTGCTGTCGGTTGGCTTCAGCGCATTCTGGTCGACCCTGGCCGTGATGCTCCACGGCGCGCCGTTCCACCTGGGCAGCGCGGCTGCCGGCGCATTCGGCCTGGCCGGTGCCGCCGGTGCGCTCGCCGCACCGCTGGCCGGCCGCCTGGCAGACCGCAAGGGCCCGGAGCTCGTCACCCGCCTGGGCATCGCGCTGACCGCGATCTCGTTCGCCGGGATGCTGCTCTCGCCGCTGCTCGCACCGCACGCACGGCTGTGGCTGATTGGCGCCAGCGCGCTGGGCTTCGACCTTGGTGTGCAAGTGACGCTGGTCGCGCACCAGACCATCGTCTACGGCATCGAGCCTGGCGCCCGCAGCCGCCTCAATGCGGTGCTGTTTGTCGGCATGTTCGTGGGGATGGCGGCCGGCGCCGCGCTGGGCAGCGTGCTGCTGGCGCGCTGGGGCTGGATGGCGGTGACGCTGTTGTCGACCGCGACGGCCGTCGGGGCCCTGGTGGTACGGATGTGGCCGGGGGCACGGCTGGCCCGGTGATGGCATCCGTGGCTTGACGACTCTCCTGCCGGAGCGCAAAGGAGCCCCGCCAGCCTGGGAAAGGGCATGGCGGGGCGAAGGTACGGTGCTAGGGGCCAGTCACGTACAGGGATGAGTCTGGGACCAGGAGAGGGCTGCGAATGTCTGCCGCCACACAGAGCGGGGCGGGTGTTGTCGGCCGGAGACGAGGTTGTCACCGGTTCTCGGACGGATCGCTACCCATGGCTGGCACTAAGTGGCAAGCAAGGGATGCCACGGCTGCCAGGAGAGGCCGGCATCCGCGAAGTCCGCGATGCCCGGCTCGGCGACATCGAAGGGCTGCCACGCAGCACCAGACGGCGTGGCTGGCTTGCCCGTCGTGACAAAGCTGGATATGGCCAGGCGGAAGGCGGCGCCCACGTTCTCGAATATCTCTTCAGGGATGTTCGCAATCATGGGTGCATCAAGCCAGTTGCCGCGGTTCCCGAACAGGAAGGGCAGTTCCAGGCAATGCGGGCTCATGAGGTTTGGCACGCGGCTCTGCACGCTGAACCGGTACGGATAGACAGGCTTGGCCGCGCTGGCGAGAGCGCTGGAGATCTCGCGCGCCGCGGCACCGAACAGGCCGTATCCGCTTGCATCGACCAACTGGGTGTACGGCGTGTGGGCAGGGCGCGCGGCAGCAAAGGCCGCGTAGTGCTCCATTGCGGCCGCCCCGAATTTGTTCTCGAACCAAGCCATGACCTGCTGCGCCGAGGCTTCCACCACCTCGGGCGCGGCTGCCATGAAGGCGGTACTCTCGTCAGCCGTAAAGCCGAGCAGGGACGCTGACACGTGCGCTTGCCTGGCCGCGCGCGGCAGGTCGAAGAGCCAGTCGGGGACAAGGCCTTCTTCTGCCACCGGCCGCAAGCCGACCGAGACTTCACCGAAACTGGCGCGCGAGCGCATCAACTGGCTCTGCGCCGCAAGGATCTCATTGACCGACAACGCGCCGATGTCTCGCGCGCCTGCGGCGTCGAGCAGCGCGAGGCTCGTGCGATACGCGTCGTCCGGTGAAAGCGGCGGCAGGGCCGGCAGGCTGAACATGGCGTTTCGATGGAGCAGCCCCTTCGACGCAGGGCTGACGCCAAGCAACCAGGCGTAGTAGGCACCGGCCGACTGGCCGCCCACCGTGACGCGCGCCGGATCGCCGCCAAACCGGCTGATATGTTCCTGCACCCACTCCAGGGCGCGAATCAGGTCGCGAACGGCGCGATTGGCGCCGCGCGCATCGCTGGCATCGGTGAAATGGCCCAGCGCGCCAAGCCGGTAGTTGACCGTTGCCACCACCATCCCGCTTTCCCTGGCCAAGCGTTCGCCGTCATACCAGGCAGCGGTGCCACCGCCGGTGAGAAAACCGCCACCGTGAATAAACACCAACACTGGCCGGCGCTCCGCGTCCTGCGGCGCCCACACATTGAGGAGGAATGCGTCTTCGGATTGCGGGTTGCGGTCGATGCCGTTGCCCATGACCGTAGCCAGGCGCGAAGGGGCTTGCGGAAAGACCGCGCCGAGCGCGGTGGCATCGCGTTCGCCAGTCCATGCGGACGGCGGCATCACTTCGGATAGCCGGTTCCCAGGATGGGCTCGCTCGCCATAAGGCACCCCGCGAAATGCAAAGACGCCATCGGACGCCTCGCCACGGATGGCGCCGATGGACAAGGACACCACAATGGATTTCTCTTTGACAGGCATTGGATCAGACTCCAGGTTCACGCAACTTGCGGATAAGGAACGGTACGATCACGGCGCACACCAGCACCGCGGCGCCGACAGCGGCGATGATCTCGGGCAGCCCCACGCCGGACTTGATCAATAGCCCGACAGAGCCCGCGCCGGCCAGCGATCCCACGCGGCCGAGCGCGCTGGCCCAGCCCGCGCCCACGGAACGTATCTGCGTGGGGTAGGCCGCAACCGCGACGGCGTTGAGCACGACGATGGGCCCGCTGATCAGGAAGCCCGAGCAGAACACGGCGATGGCGTACCCTGCCGTGGCATCGGGCGCGGCGATCAGAAGCGGGCTGGCGGCACCGATCAGCAAGGCGATTCCGACGAAACGCAACGGCGCGACGCGCCGGATGGCGAAGGCGCCGACCACCGCGCCGACCAGGCCGCCAAACTGGAACAGGGAGGCCGTCCTGGAAGCCATGGCAACGCTTTCCCCGGTACTCTTGATCAAGGTCGGGAGCCAGCTCGCGATGACATAGAAGCTGCCCAGTATCAGGAACATCAGCAGCCAGAGCAGCACCGTGGTTGACCGGTACTGCGTACTGAAGAGCTGCGCCACGCTGCCCTTGGTGATCTCGGCCGGCTGCGCGGGGGCCTTGAACATCGCTGCGCCAGGCTGGGGCGCGCCCAGCTTGGCCAGGGCGGCGCATACCCGGCCCGAACCGGCCCCGATCTGCACCAGGAATGCTGGCGACTCGGGCAAGAGAGCAAGGATGGCGGGAACGAGCAGCAGCGGCCCGATGCCTCCGAGGAGAAACAGCCCCTGCCAGCCGATGCCATCGATCAGGTGCCCCGTCAGGAAGCCCGCCGCGGCAGAGCCGAACAGGAATCCGCAGAACACGCCGGAGAGCGCCGATGCGCGCCGGCGGGCGGGCAGCAATTCCGCCAGCAGCGCGGCAACGGCGGGCATCGCCACACCGACGCCCACGCCGGTCAGGCATCGCCATGCCACCAGCTGGAATAGCGATGCGCTGAACGCAGAGGCGAGGGTGGCTAGCGCAAACGCTAGCGTGCCGGCCACAAGCACAGGCTTTCGTCCTCGTGTGTCAGCAATGCTCCCCGCGGTGACATAGCCGAGCAGCAGCCCGAACATGCCCGCTGCGATGGCAGCGGAAATCTCGGCGGGCTTCGCGCTGAAGTGCGTAGCGATCTGCGGCGCAATGAATCCAATGATGGCTGCATCGAAGCCCTCGAGCGCAACCACGGCAAAGCAGATGGCGATGATGCGGCGGCGGTGTCGATTGGGCGGGATGTCGTCGATCACCGCGGAGATGTCCAGGGGATCGGCACGCAATGGGGGGTTTTTCATGGTAGGCGCTCGTCCCGCTCAGAATGCGTGCTCGACAAAGAGCCCGGACAGTACTTGCTTGTTGCTGTCCGACGGGCCGGCAGCGCCGTTGATAAAGGCCTTGGCGTCCGCGGTGCCCCCCGCCTTCTGGAACGCGGCTTGCAGGTAGACATGGGTTCTCAGCGACAGCGCCTTGTCCAGTTTCAGCAGGACCTGATGCGCGTAGCGATCCTGCAGCGCCGCGTTGCCCTTCATGTACTGGTAGTGAAGGTTGATCGTGTAGCTATCGCCCACAGGCACTGTCGAGCCCGCGCCGAACGTGTCGATCGCGCCATTGGTGAGCGCGTTTCTCACGCGGGTGTAAGACCCAGCAATCGTCGACTCGCCGATGTTCCACTTTGCCCCCAGCCCCATCGTCTGGAAGTGCGCGCGGCTGGTCGGCGTGCTGCTGTCCCTGAAATCCGTATAGGCGACGGCGGCGCCATAGCGCGGGGTTTCGTAGAGTGCGCCGAGGCTATAGGTGCTTCCGTCGTTGATCGAACTGGTGCGCTCGCCGAGGGCGTACATCGCGCCGAGCTTGAGCGGCCCGAATTGCCTGGTGTACTTGGCCGCGTTGGCCAGCGCTTCGCCGTTGGTCCGGTCGGCGTCGAACGAACCCACGCGAGCCGGGCTATAGACGCCGCCAAAATTCAGGAACGGCCCCTGCGGGCTGCCCCAGATGCCGCCGAACCACGAGCCGCTGAAGCCCGGGATCGTCAGGAAATCGAACATGAAGTCTCGCGTGTATCCCAGGGCGAGGTCGCCCAGCGAACCGCGCAAGCCAACGATCGCATTGGTGTTGAAGAGCTGCCCGACCGTCTGGCCGTTATCCGCAAAGAACCGGCCGGCCAGCCTGAAGTACGCCGCCATGTCTGGCGACAACGTCTCGGAACCGTTCATGGCGATGTAGTTGGGCCGGTACGGGCCGGAATCGACGCCATAGCGTGAAGCCCCTCCGACATTCGACGTCACCGTGGGACCCGCCGTTACCAGGCCGCTGAGTGAGACCCCGTCGGGCTGCGCGGCCGATGCATTGGCCGCCATGCCCAGCGCGGTTGTCGCCAGGCTTGCCAGGCAAAGCCGGCGCAGATGAATTCGTGGAAATGCACTTCCCGTGATGGCAGACCTGCGGCCTTTCGTCCTCATTGTTTCCTCCTTTTGTGGTTTCGGTTGGAGCGCTCACGCTCAGCAGCACAAGGTGGCGATCTCTCTGATATCCGGCAACGACTTGCCGCGTGGGCGATGTCATTGGCCTGTGACCGATACCGATGGTAGAGCGAAGGTGGCGCGGCAAGGCATGACGAAATTGAGAAGCGTCATGCGTAGGTCGCATGGCCTGTGCCGGTGCTTCGAGGCAGGTGAATAAGCATGGCGGACGCGGGCCACGGCACGGGAACGCGCGGTGACGCCAGCGCGGTGCGGACGGCTTTGAAGGGGTGTGTGATTGCCCGCGAATGGGGCAAGCCGCAGGCTCAGTGGCTGCCGGCGTCCCAGGAGGATTCGACGACGCGCCGCAGGCTGAGGATAAAGCTGCGCGTCTGCCGCGTGCTGGTCCGGTCGCGCCGCCAGATGGCCGATAGCGGACCAAGACTGAGGTTGAACGACAGCGGGAGGATGCAAACCTCGCCGCGCGCGGCCATGAAGCGTGCGGCACTTTCGGGGAGCTGCCACAGGAAGTGGCCGCGCGACATCAGTTCGCGCCCCAGTTCCAGCGAGAGCGCGCCCACGATTTCCGGCGCCGGGAGACCGGCTTCCCGGATTTCATGCACCAGCATTTCCCGAAGGATGCTTCCTGGTGGCGCGGAGATCCAGGGGTACTGGATGCACGTCGCGATATCGACATCCTGCCTGGCCAGCGGATGATCCGGAGCGCACGCAAGCACGATGCCGTCATGCACCAGCGCGGCGGTCCGGTAGGTTTCGGCGCTCTGGCTTCTCGGGGCGCGGCTGATGAGCAGGTCGATCGCGCCCGCATCCAGTTTCTCGATCAGGGCTTCGTGCGATCCGACTTCCACCGTGATCTCCACGCGCGGATTCGCCTGGCGGAACTGGAGAATGGCCTCCGCCAGCGGCCACCGGCTGAACATCGAGAAGCAGCCCAGGATCATGTTGCCGAGATCGCCCCTGGCGATGGCACCCAGATCCGCCTCGGCCTTGTGGAAGTCGCTCAGGAGCAAGGCCGCATGGCGGCACATCGCGGTTCCGAGCGCGGTGGCCATCATGCCCTTCGCGGATCGCTCGAACAGCTTCCCGGCAACGATCTCCTCGACCTCGGCAACCGCCCGCGAAAGCCCGGACTGCGTCATGTGCAATTGCTCGGCGGCCTTGGACAGGTTCCCAAGTTCCGCGACGGAGAGAATGATCTCCAGATGGCGCGTCCGAAGCTTTCCGCGAAATGGGGTCATCGTTTGTGGATTTGAATGAACTTTCGGGATGCGCCCGTTGACCGGGCAGGTCGGAGCGAACCGCGATCTTACCCGTAAGTGCATGCGTGGCGGCGCCTGCGCCGCCACGCCCCCTTACGATGTTGTGTGTGACCCCGCCACCAGCGCGATGGGTGCTACATGCTCCGTCTTGCCCTCGGCATGCTGCGCCGAAGCCGAGCGCCGATGATCGATCAGCAACACCGCCATCATCGCGATCACCGCCGGAATGGCGATGGCCACGAAATTCTGCTGCAGCGGCAGCGACATGCCCACCAGCGCGCCGATCACGATCGGCGCCAGGATGGCCCCGCTGCGCCCGATGCCTGACGCCCAGCCGATGCCGGTCGCGCGGACCGCCATCGGATAGAACTGCCCCACATAGGCGTAGGTGACGATCTGCGTGCCGATGGTCGAGGCGCCGGCCAGCGCTACCAGCACGAACAGCAGCGCGGTGGGCACCGGGTAGCCCAGCAGCGTGATCGATACCGCGGCCAGGGCGTACATGCCCACCAGCACGTACTTGATATTGAAACGGTCCGCCAGCCAGCCACCGCCGATGGCGCCGATCATGGCGCCGAAGTTCAGCACCAGCACGAAGGTGAGCGCCGAGCCCAGGCTATAGCCTGCACCGGCCATCATCTTGGCCAGCCAGGAGCTGAGCGCGTAGACCATGAACAGGCACATGAAGAACGCTACCCAGAACATCAACGTGGAAAAGCCGCGTCCGTCCTGGAACAGCTTGCCGATGGGCGCGTCGCCCGCTTTCTCGCCGGCGGGCAGCGCGAACCGGTCACCGGGCTGGGGCTGGTAGCCTGGCTCCAGGCGCGAGGCGATGTGCTTGAGTGCGTCGATCTGGCCCGATTTGATCAGGAAGGGCATGGACTCCGGCAAGGACTTCAGGATGACCGGGATCAGCAGTGCCGGCAGGCCAGCGGCGAGGAAGACCGATTGCCACCCGTAGCTTTCAATCATGCCTTTGCCCAGCAGCGCGGCCAGCATGCCGCCCACCGAGTAGCCGCTGAACATCAGCGTGACCATGGTCCCGCGAATCTTGCGCGGGGAGTACTCGGTCATCTGCGCCACCACGTTCGGCATGACGCCGCCGATGCCCAGGCCGGCCAGGAAGCGTGTCACGCTGAACGTCACGGGATCGCTGGTGAAGCCGGCCGCCGCGGTGAAGACGCTGAACAGCAGGATGCAGATGGCGATGGCGCGGCGCCGCCCGATACGGTCAGCCACCGTGCCCATGAAGATGGCGCCGAACATCATGCCGAACAGCGCGGCGCTGACCATGAAGCCGGCGCTGGTGGCGTCCACGCCCATGCCCTTCATGATCGACGGCAGCGCGATGCCGACCACGGCGAGGTCGTAGCCGTCGAAGATGATGATGAGGGCGCACCAGAGGAGGATTTGGGCGTGGAAGCGGTTGAAGCGGGCTTCGTCGGCTAGTTTGTGGATGTCGATGTGGGGCATGGGGGGTCTCCTTTGGGGTTTTGTTTTTGTTTGGTGGGGTTGCTAAACGTCAAAGGCAAAGGCAACTGCAGTTTCACCACCCCTGCGGGGCGGCGACCTACTTTCTTGTCTTGCCAAGAAAGTAGGCAAAGAAGGCGC
>NZ_JBWKVH010000011.1:76092-213349 GCF_059421605.1 Cupriavidus sp. GW821-FHT02F09 | reverse complement strand
ATACCGCCGAGAAGGCCACCTGGATGGCCGGCGAATCCGTGCAGATCCTGGGCGGCAACGGCTATATCAACGAATACTCGGTGGGCCGCCTGTGGCGCGACGCCAAGCTGTACGAGATCGGCGCGGGCACCTCGGAAATCCGCCGCATGCTGATCGGGCGCGAGCTCTACGCCGAAACGGCCTGAGCATCCAGCCGACGCCCCCGCGCCCACAGCACAAGCCACAAGAACAAAGACCCGAGATCCGACACCTTATGCCCACGCTCGAAACCAAACTCAATGCGCGCTCGGAATCCTTCCGCGCCAATGCCGACGCCATGCAGGCGCTGGTCGTCGACCTCAAGGCGAAGATCGCCAAGCTGGCGGAAGGCGGCGGCGAGCAAGCCCGCGCCAAGCACCTTGGGCGCGGCAAGCTGCTGCCGCGCGAGCGTGTGCAGCAATTGCTGGATCCGGGCACACCGTTCCTGGAACTGTCGCAGCTCGCGGCTTACGACATGTACGACAATGCGGCGCCCGGCGCAGGCATCATCACCGGCATCGGCAGCGTGGCCGGACAGGAATGCGTGATCGTCTGCAACGACGCAACCGTCAAGGGTGGCACCTACTACCCGCTCACGGTGCGCAAGCACCTGCGCGCGCAGGAGGTCGCCGAGCAGAACAACCTCCCCTGCATCTACCTGGTGGACTCGGGCGGCGCCAACCTGCCTAACCAGGATGACGTGTTCCCGGACCGCGACCACTTTGGCCGCATCTTCTACAACCAGGCCAACCTGTCCAAGCAAGGCATTCCGCAGATCGCGGTGGTGATGGGCTCGTGCACGGCCGGCGGCGCCTATGTGCCGGCCATGAGCGATGAATCGATCATCGTCAAGAACCAGGGCACCATCTTCCTGGGCGGCCCGCCGCTGGTGAAGGCCGCCACCGGCGAGGAAGTCACCGCCGAAGACCTGGGCGGCGCCGATGTGCACACGCGCCTGTCGGGCGTGGCCGATTACTTTGCGCAGAACGACGCGCATGCGCTGTCGCTGGCGCGCAATATCGTGCAGCACCTGAACCGCCGCAAGCCGGACCAGATCCGCCTGCACGAGCCGCTGCCCCCGCGCTATCCGGTGGAGGAGCTGTACGGCGTGATCCCTACCGACACGCGCAAGCCCTATGACGTGCGCGAGGTCATTGCGCGCATCGTGGACGACTCGGACTTCGACGAGTTCAAGGCGCGCTACGGCACCACGCTGGTGTGCGGCTTTGCGCGGATCTGGGGCTATCCGGTGGGCATCATCGCCAACAACGGCATCCTGTTCTCGGAGTCGGCGCTCAAGGGCGCGCACTTTATCGAACTGTGCTGCCAGCGCAAGATCCCGCTGGTGTTCCTGCAGAACATCACCGGCTTCATGGTGGGCCGCAAGTACGAGAACGAGGGCATTGCCCGCAACGGCGCCAAGATGGTGACGGCGGTGGCGACCGCGCAGGTGCCCAAGTTCACGGTGATCATCGGCGGCTCGTTTGGCGCTGGCAACTACGGCATGTGCGGGCGCGCTTACTCGCCGCGCTTCCTGTGGATGTGGCCGAACGCACGGATCTCTGTCATGGGCGGCGAGCAGGCGGCCAGCGTGCTGGCCACCGTGCGCCGCGACGGCATCGAGGCCAAGGGCGGCAGCTGGAGCGCGGAAGACGAGGACAAGTTCAAGCAACCGATCCGCGACCAGTACGAGCACCAGGGCCACCCCTACTACGCCAGCGCGCGGCTGTGGGACGACGGCGTGATCGATCCCGCGCAAACCCGCACGGTGCTGGGCCTGGGCCTGTCGGCGAGCCTCAACGCGCCCATCGGCGAGATGAAGTTCGGCGTGTTCCGCATGTAATTTTCCATTGCTCAAGCGCCCCGGATAACGAATCGCACCGTACAGGACACCAACATGGATTTCACCACGCTTACCGTCACGGCCGCGCAGCACGTGGCCACCGTCACGCTGAACCGGCCGGACGTGCGCAACGCCTTCAACGAAACCGTGATCGCCGAGCTCACCGGTGCGTTCCGCGCACTCGGCAGCGAGCCCACGGTGCGCGCCATCGTGCTGGCTGGCAATGGCCCGGCCTTCTGCGCCGGCGCCGACCTGAACTGGATGAAGAAGATGGCCGGCTACTCGCACGACGAGAACCGGTCCGACGCGCTCACGCTGGCGCAGATGCTGCACACCATCTGGGCCTGCCCCAAGCCGGTGATCGCGCGCATCCACGGCGACACCTATGCGGGCGGCGTGGGCCTGGTTGCCGCCTGCGACATCGCCGTGGCCGCGCAGACGGTGAATTTCTGCCTGTCGGAGGCGCGCCTGGGCTTGCTGCCCGCCACCATCAGCCCCTACGTGATCCGCGCCATGGGCGAGCAGGCGGCGCGCCGCTACTTCATCACGGCCGAGCGCTTCGGCGCGGCCGAGGCGCTGCGCCTGGGCTTTGTGCATGAGGTGGTGCCGGGCGACACGCTGGATGCCAAGGTGAGCGAGATCGCCGCCGCGCTGGTGGCCAACAGCCCCAATGCCGTGCGCGAGAGCAAGCGGCTGGTGCAGGAAGTGTCCGGCCGCGCCATCGACGATGCGCTGCTGGCCGACACCGCCGAGCGCATTGCTGCGATCCGCGCGTCGGACGAAGGCCGCGAAGGGGTGCGCTCCTTCCTGGAGAAGCGCTCGCCGTCCTGGCGTCCTGCCTGAGCCAAGGCACCCAGCCAATCATGCGCATCCGCCGCGCGGCCACCGCAGCCGCGCCGCCAGAACCAGAAAACTAGGAACAGTCATGTTCAACAAGATCCTGATCGCCAATCGCGGCGAAATCGCCTGCCGCGTGGCAGCCACCTGCCGCCGCCTCGGCATCCGCACGGTAGCCGTCTACTCCGACGCCGACGCCAACGCGCGCCACGTGGCACTGTGCGACGAGGCCGTGCATATCGGCGGCGCGGCAGCGCGCGACAGCTACCTGCGCGGCGACCACATCATCGAGATGGCCAAGGCCACCGGCGCGCAGGCCATCCATCCGGGCTACGGTTTCCTCTCCGAGAACGACGGCTTCGCAGAAGCTTGCGCCGAAGCCGGCCTCGTCTTTATCGGCCCGCCGGCATCCAGCATCCGCGCCATGGGCAGCAAGAGCGCGGCCAAGCGCCTGATGGAGGCGGCTGCGGTGCCGCTGGTGCCCGGCTACCACGGCGAGGATCAGGATGCCGCCCTGCTGCGCCGCGAAGCCGACCGCATCGGCTACCCCGTGCTGCTCAAGGCCAGCGCCGGTGGCGGCGGCAAGGGCATGCGCGTGGTGGAGGCCAGCGAAGGCTTTGAAGCCGCGCTGGCGTCCGTGCAGCGCGAGGCCAGCGCCAGCTTCGGCGACGACCGCGTGCTGGTCGAGAAATACCTGACCCGCCCCCGCCATATCGAGATCCAGGTCTTTGCCGACACGCACGGCAACTGCGTCTACCTGTTCGAGCGCGACTGCTCGGTGCAGCGCCGCCACCAGAAGGTGCTGGAAGAAGCGCCGGCCCCTGGCATGAGCGAGGAACGCCGGCGCGCCATGGGCGAAGCCGCTGTTGCCGCCGCGCAGGCCGTGGGCTACGTCGGCGCTGGCACGGTGGAATTCATCGCCAACCAGGACGGCTCGTTCTACTTCATGGAGATGAACACCCGCCTGCAGGTAGAGCACCCGGTCACCGAGATGATCACCGGGCAGGACCTGGTGGAGTGGCAACTGCGCGTAGCCTCGGGCGAGCCGCTGCCTCTCAGGCAAGATCAGCTTCAAATCCACGGCCATGCACTGGAAGCCCGCGTCTACGCCGAAAACCCCGACAAGGGCTTCCTGCCCTCCACCGGCACGCTGCGCTACCTGCGCACACCGGCAGCGGTCACGTTCGCGCTGGGCCAGGACGGCAACGGCCCGGCTGGCGTGCGCATCGACTCCGGCGTGCGCGAGGGCGACACCATCAGCCCGTACTACGATCCCATGATCGCCAAGCTGATCGTGTGGGGCCGCGACCGCGAGGAAGCGCTGGCGCGCATGGCGCAGGCGCTGGCCGAGTATCACGTGGTGGGCCTGTCGACCAATATCGCCTTCCTGCAGCGGCTGGTGACGTCGCAGGCGTTCCGCACGGCGGACCTCGACACCGGCCTGATCGAGCGCAACCAGGCAGCACTATTCCCGCCGCCCGCGAAGGTGGGCACCGAAGTCATCGCGCTGGCGGTAGCGGCGCTGGTCGATGCGGAAAACCGCGCGCGCCGCGTGGACCCGGCCGACGCCCATTCGCCCTGGCAGAACGCCGGCGCATGGCGCCTGAACGGAGACGCCACCAGCCAGTTCCGCCTGCGCACCGGTGAAGGCGAAACGCTGGCCAGCCTGCGCAGTGATGGCGGCAAGCAATGGCTGACGGTAGGCGAGCAGACCCTGCCCTTCCGCGCGGCCAGCCTGGCCGGCAGCCACGCACTCGACCTGGGCGAGCGCACGGTCAAGGGCAACACCCATATCGAAGGCGACGCTCTCTACGTGTTCAGCGGCAAGCAGCAAACCCAGCTGGAAGTCATCGACCCGCTGGCCCATGCGGGCAGCGCCGATGCCGAGGGCGGCAAGCTGGTGGCGCCGATGCCGGGCCGCATCATCGCGGTGATGGTCAAGGCCGGCACGGTCATTGGCAAGGGAGATCCGCTGATCGTGATGGAAGCCATGAAAATGGAACACACCCTGACCGCGCCGGCCGACGGCGTGGTGCAGGAGGTGCTTTATGGTATCGGCGACCAGGTGCAGGATGGGGCGCAGCTGGTCACGTTGGAAGATGTGGTGGTGTGAAGGAATGCGGGCCTTTTGGGGCGGGGGGGCTGCTTGTAGCCCCGCTGACGCGGGGAGACACGTTTGGTGGGTGGGGTTTTCTTGCTTCTAGCTGCTGTCGCGGCTGTACGGTATTGGCCGTTTTGGAACGTGTGAGATGTCACTTCTCTTTACTCGTAAAGAGAAGTAACCAAGAGAAAGCGATCCTTGCAGGAGGCTGGCTTATTGGGGTTACGTAGCCCGGTGGTTTCGTCGTCAGGCCCTGGGTGCTAATGGCCTCGCGTCGTTACCGGTTTGAATGGCCACGATCCTGTCAATGACACCGGTTTCGTGGTGAGGCTGCTCGGTAGCGACATCCCTGCTCATTCACGCATCTGCCGGTACCGGTTCGCAGCGCCACGATATATCACGCTATGATGGTTTCGTGGTGGAGTGGGCGCGGTGGAAGAATTCTTCGGCCTATCAAGTCGGTGCCACCGCGCCCACGACGAAATCGGGACGCCTGCAACTTCGTGGCCGCCCGCACCGCGAGCGACAGACGGCTTGAAATTCGTGGTGGTGGCTACCGGTGGGGGCCACCACGAAACCCTGGGCATTAGCAAGGTCGTGGTGGTCTAAACTGGTAACGGCACGAGTCCATTAGCACCCGGGGCCGTACGACGAAACCATTGGGGCTCCCAATGACGCCACGCCAGCCTCCTGCAAGGATCGCTTTCTTTTGGTTACTTTTCTTTACGGGCGGGCGAGTAAAGAAAAGTGACATCTCACACGTTCTAAATCAGCCAACACCGTACAGCCGCGACAGCAGCTAGAAGCATCAAAACCCCGCCCACAAACGCCACCCCCGCGTCAGCGGCGAAATCGCCGGCACCAGCCTACCCCCGCCTCAAACCCTCTTATGCCGTTACCGGATCGAGTGACCACGATCCTGCGGATGGCGCTGGTTTCGTGGTGAGGCTGCTCGGTAGCGGCATCCCTGCTCATTCATCCATCTGCCGGTACCGGTGCAAAGTGTCACGATATGTCACGCCGTGATGGTTTCGTGGTGGGGTGGGCGCGGTGGAAGAATTCTTCGGCCTATCAATCCGGTGCCACCGCGCCCACGACGGAAACGGGACGCTTGCAACTTCGTGGCCGGCCACTCCGCGAGCGACAGACGGCTTGAAGTTCGTGATGGCCGCTACCGGGGGGACCACCACGAATCCCTGGGCATTGGCCGGGTCGTGGTGCTCTGAACCGGTTACGGCACGAGGCCATTAGCACCCGGGGCCTGACGACGAAACCATTGGGGTCCCCAATGACGCCACGCCAGCCTCCTGCAAGGATCGCTTTCTCTTGGTCACTTCTCTTTACGAGTAAAGAGAAGTGACATCTCACACGTTCCAAAACGGCCAATACCGTACAGCCGCGACAGCAGCTAGAAGCAAGAAAACCCCGCCCACAAACGCCACGCCCGCGTCAGCGGGGCTACAGTCAGCGGGGCTACAGTCAGCGGGGCTACAAAGCAGCAATATCGTACCCAGAGCTTAATCCCTACCCCCGCCTCAACCCCTCAACAGGATCCGCCTCAAAAGCCTCCCACAGCGCATCGCGCCGTTGCAACGCTTTGATGACCGCCGGATGGCGCAATTGCGCGACCGCCGAGACCAGCGCATTGCACAGGAAGAAAGCCGCCGTATAAGAGTCGAAAGGCGATGCATTGGCCGTGCGCACCAACAGATGGTGATCTGACAGCGGCACCAGTGGCGCGGCCGGACTGTCGCAAATTGCGATCACGCGCGCGCCGCGTTCGCGAAAGGCGCGCGCGATGCTCACCGGTGCGCTGGAATACCGCCGGATACTGAAAGTCAGCAGCACATCCTCCGGCTCCACCCACAGCATGGCATCCGTGGCCGTCACCGCGCCCGCGCCCAGTTCCTGGACTTGTGGCCGGCACATATTCAGATGCAGCGCCAGCCATGCGCCCACGGGCGCGCTGTTTTTCTGCGCCAGCACGAACAGCCGGCCGCGCGGCTCGGCCAGCAGGCGCGCGATCGCCTCGAAGGCGGCCATGTCCAGCCCTTCGTGGGTGGCCGCCAGGTTGTGCTGGTCGTGCAGCAGCGCGTCGTCCACGCAAGCTCGCAGGGTGCGCTTGCCGCCAATCGTGGCCGGCGCACGCTGGCCGGCGGTGGGCAGCAGCGCCGTCACGCTGGCCCGTGCCTCGCGCTGGGCATCGCCATAGCTGGCATAGCCCAGCTTGGCGAACAGCCGCACCACCGTGGAAGCGCTCGTGCCGTGCTGGGCAGCCAGCGCGGTGGCCGATTCCAGCAGCGCATGCGGATAGTCGCGGCCCAGTGCATCGGCCAAGGTGCGCTCGCGGGCGGTCAGCGTGGCCGCCTCGCGCGCAAGGCGCTCGAGCAAGGTAGCGTCACGTGAGGGAGTCTCCTGGGCATGTTTCATGGTGTTGACACGTTGCAATGCGTATTGCATGATCATATCACTTTTGCAATGCACGATTCACTCCCACACGAAGCAAGGAGCAAGCGGTATATGGCGGACAACGCAGCGGATAGCGACATGCATGCCCAGGCGGCAAGCGGGGTGATCGATTGGCTGGGCGGCCAGCAGGCTGAAATGCAGGCGCTCCTGCAGCGCATTGTCGACATCGACAGCGGCAGCCGGCAGGAAGCCGGCGTGACGGCCGTGGCAGAGGTCCTGCGCGCGCACCTGGAGGCCGCCGGCATTGCGGTCACACTGCATGCCGTGCCCGGCTATGGCGTGTGCCTGGATGCGCTGGTGCCCGGTGCCGGCGATGGCGCGCCCATCCTGCTGATGGGCCATATGGACACCGTGTTCCCGGCCGGCACGGCCGCACGCCGCCCCTTCCGCGTGGAGGATGGGCTTGCCTACGGGCCCGGCGTGGCCGACATGAAATCCGGCCTGGTCATGAACGTATTCGTGGCCGAGGCCCTGGCGCGCTGCGGCGGCAACGCCTTGCCGGTGCGCCTGTTCTTTTCCTGCGACGAGGAAATCGGTTCCGGCGCCACCCGCGAACGGATCATGGACGTGGCGCGCGGCGCGCGCGCCGTGTTCAACGCCGAGCCCGGCCGCGTCAGCGGCAACCTGGTCACAGGCCGCAAGGGGTCGATGGTGGTGGAGTTCGAGGTGGAGGGCGTGGCCGCGCACGCCGGGGTCAACCATGCCCAGGGCGCCAGCGCTATCGACGCGCTCGCGCGCAAGATCCTGGCGCTGCATGCGCTGACCGACGCCGAGCGGGGCATCACCACCAATGTGGGCTGTGTGAAGGGAGGCATCGTGCCCAATATGGTGGCGCCACTTGCGCAGGCCGAGCTCGACGTGCGCTTTACCGCCGACACGGACATCGAAGCGCTGGTCGAGCAGGTGCGCGCGATCATCGAGGCCGAATCGCTGCCGCGTACCAAAGGCAGGATCACCGAGATGCGCCGCACCCGGCCGATGACCCAGACGCCCGCGGACCTGCTGGCGCTGTACCAGCGCGGCGCGCAGCACCTGGGCTTCTCGGTAGATGGCGAGTTCACCGGCGGCGCAGCCGATAGCGGGCTCACGTCCTCGGTGGGTACGCCCACGCTGTGCGGCACCGGCCCGGTGGGCGGCCATGCGCACACCGTGCGCGAGTACTGCGAGCTTGCCACTTTCGTGCCGCGCGCGCAGGCGGTGGCGCTGGCCGTCCTCGCACTGCGCTGAGCCGGGGCACCGCCCCCGCACCCGATTTCTAACTACCTTCAACTCACTGCCATGCCGAACGTGCCATTCTCTCGCCGCCATTTCCTCCGCACCGGCCTCAGCGTAGCCGCGCTCGCGTGTGCCGCGCCGCTGGCCGCGCAAGCACAGGGCGCCTATCCCTCGCGCCCCATCACGCTGGTGGTGCCCTTCCCGCCTGGTGGTTCGGTGGACATCATGGCGCGCCAGTACTCGGAGCCGCTGTCGCGCATCCTCGGCGTGCCGGTGGTCGTCGACAACCGCCCGGGCGCGGGCGGCTCGGTCGCCACGCAATCGGTGGCGCGCAGCAAGCCCGATGGCTATACGCTGGTGGTGTCCTCCCAGAGCAGCCACCTGGCCAACCCGCTGACCCAGCCAAAGCTGGGCTATGACCCGATCAAGGATTTTGAGAACATCGCCATCCTGGGCCGCCAGCCCAACGCCCTGGTGGTGCATTCAAGCCTGCCGGTGCGGACTTTCGGGGAGTTCCTGGCCTACGCGAAGAAGAACCCGGGCAAGCTCGATTACGGCAGCGGCGGCGTTGGCAGCATGGGCCAGCTGAATGTGGAAATGCTCAAGGCCAGCACCGGCATCTACGCCACGCACATCCCCTATCGCGGCGGCACGCACCTGATCACGGCCGTGCTGAGCAATGAGGTCCAGTTCATCCTCGACAACCTGGTCATCATGCTGCCCTACATCAAGGAAGGAAAGGTGCGTGCGCTGGCGGTGGCTTCCGAGCAGCGCCTGCCGCAGCTGCCCGACGTGCCGACCATGGCCGAGCTGGGCTACCCGCAGCTCAACCTGAGCTCCTGGACGGGCATTGCCGCGCCTGCCGGCACGCCCGAGCCGGTGGTGCAGAAGCTCTACCAGGCGGTGCGCCAGGCCGCCAGCGACCCCGCCATGCAGACGGCGCTGCGCGCGCGCGGCGTGTTCCCGCCCGAGGAGATGGCACCCGCCGCCTTCGAACGCATGATGGCCGACCGGATGGTGCGTTACGGCGAAGTGGTCCGCAAGGCCAAGATTTCCGCGGATTGAGGGCGCGGGATTGAGCGCGCGGACTAGGGCGGGACTAAGGCTTGGCGGTGGCCGCCCCGCCCTTGCCTTCCATGCCACCCGTTGCCGTCGCTCCGCCCGCGCGCAGCATGTCGATGACAAGCTGCATGGCGGGAGTGGGCGGGCGGCTCCTGCGCAGCACCAGGCCATAGGGCGCAAGCCGGCCATGCAACGCTACCGGCAGCGTGGCGATCATGTTCAGGTCTTCGTAGTAGCGGGCCACCGAGGTGGGCAGCACGGCGAGCATGTCGGACTCGCGCAGCACGGATAGCGTGGTGAGGATCGACGAGGTCTCCACCGTGCTCACCGGCGGCGGCACGCGATTCTCGCGGAAGGTCTGGTCGATGATCTGGCGCATCGGGCTGGGGTGCGGCTGGATGATCCACGCGTACTCCGTCAGCGCGGCCAGCTTTAGCTTGCCGCGCGCCGCCGCCGGATGCCCCACGCGGGTGACGATCGACAGCGCCTCTTCCCCCAGCGTCTCGAACGACAACTCCTCCGACGGCCAGCCATCGGGGATGCGGCCCAGCACGATATCAATCTGGTCCTGCTGCAGCGCGTGCACGAGCACGTCGCTGGTATCGATCTGCACGATGATGTGCAAGCGCGGATGCGCCTGCTTGAGCTTGACGATCACGTGGGTGAGCAGGTCCGGCGCCGGCGCCATCACCGCGCCCACGCGCACTTTGCCTACATCGCCGGCCTGGATGGCGACAAGCTCCTCGCGCAGTTCATCCATGTCGGCAAAGACCACCCGCGCGTAACGCATCACCGCCTTGCCCGATACCGTCGGGTCCAGCCCGCGCGCGTGGCGCGTAAAGAGCGATACGCCGAGCACGTCTTCCAGTTCCTGAAGGGACTTGGTAGCGGCCGGCTGGGTCAGGGCCAGCCCTTCGGCCGCCTGGCGCAGCGAGGGCGACTCCGAGAGCGCCAGCATCAGTTGCAGGTGCCGCATGCGAAGGCGCTTGCGGATGGATGCGCTGGACGGGATGGATGGGATCGATGGAATGCTCACCGCGATAATCTCCGAGAATAGGCGGATCGTGATTTCCGCTATTTTGCTTATCGCGAATTCTCGCACGGCGTGGGTGGCAACAAGAACGGAGTGCCGCGTCAGGCGGTTGCCGCACTTCCCGCCTGCGGCGGCGCCTGCCCACCCCCTTTTCATGGTGACTTCGCTTCATTTCGACGCATTTAGCCTCACATTCCAGGCTTGCGGAGGGGTTTTCGGGCATACTGGCCAATTCCCTCCTATTGCGAAGCTGGCGTTCTGGCTTCCCCCCTCGATGCCCGGCTACCAAACCAAGCAAGAGAGCATCGCCGTGACGGGCGTCGCCGACCTGGTCATTCGCTCCTTGCTGGACAAGCAGCAGTACTCCGATCCCCTCGGCGAAGCCGAACGCATGGGCATTTCTTCCGCCATGTGGCCGCTGTTCGGGCTGCTGTGGCCGTCCGGCGCGCACCTGGCCGCGCGCATGGCGCTGCGCCCGGTGGACCCCACCGAGCGGGTGCTGGAAATCGGCTGCGGGCTGGGGCTGGCCAGCCTGGTGGGGCACCGCAGGGGTGCCGACGTGACCGCCAGCGACTGCCATCCGATGGCCGCCGCCTTCCTCGCGGAGAACGTACGCCTGAATGACCTCGCGCCAATGAAGTACCGGCACGGGCACTGGAGCGCCGCGGAGCACGAGCAAGATGCCCCTGCTGGCGCCGGCCCCGCCCCCGCCGACGTCCACGGCCATTTCGACCTGATCATCGGCAGCGACCTGCTCTACGAGCGCGATGCCAATGCCAACCTCGCCCACTTTATCGGGCGCCATGCCAGCCCCACGGTCGAGATCTGGATCATCGATCCCGACCGCGGCAACCGGCCCGCCTTCAACCGGCAGATGGCCGAGCAGGGTTTCGCGATGCGCGAGGAAAAGCTCGACCGCGTGGCCGCGCCCGGCATCAATGCCTATAAGGGCCGCCTGCTGGTCTACCGCTGGGCCATGGCACTGCCGCCGACGCCTGGCCTGCCTCTGCAGTAGGGCAGCAATGCCCCACACAAGGTTCTGGTAGTCACGCCTCGCGCACCCCACTGGCATGCAAAGCTTCGCTCACGGCTTCGATCCCGGCTGCATCGAGGTCCCGCAGCGGCTGCCGCACATGACCGCCGCGCCAGCCGCGCAGATTCATGGCAGCCTTGGTGGACTGGGGCTGGCCCAGTTTGCGGGCGACCGCCCGCATGGGGTACCAGCGACGATGCAGGCCGCCGGCGTCCGCCGCGTTGCCAATGCGCACCGCATCGTAGGTAGCCTTGACCAACTCAGGCAGCGCGCAACTGTTGGTCGAGCTGACACCGTCGAACCCTAGTACCAGCGGCCCAAGCATCACGAGATCGGATGCGGCCAGTACGCGAATGCGGCCGCTGACGCGCCCGACGAGCTGATCGACCGTGGTCGGATTGAGATCGCCTTGCTTGAGTGCGACCACTTGGGGCACATCGCACAGGCGCTCGATCAGCGGCACCGATAGCGTAATACCGACGCCCGGCGCGTTATAGATCATCACGCCGGTTCTAGAGAGCGGCGCCACTTCCTCAAAGAAGCGCACGATCTGGCCATCGGTGACTTCGGACACGAACGGCGGCATCAACATGGGCAATCCGCCCAGTTCGCCAGCCAACGAGGTCAGTTCCTTCACCACGCGCACATCGGCATGTGCGGTGCATAGCAATACAGGCACGCGATCGCCCACCACTTCCATGGCGTGGCGGAAGAGCGCTGCGCGCTCGGCGGTATTCATGGCCGGGAATTCGCCGTAGGTGCCGCCAATCAGAAGGCCGTCGTAGCCCAGGCCCAGCATGCGCTCGACGTTCTCCGTCAGCGCGGGGAGATCCAGGCTGCCATCCGCCGCGAAAGGCGTGACTGCGATATTGAACAGGCCGCGGGCACGCGCCAGGGATTCGTCTTGAGATTTCATAATGCCTCGGGTCAATGTTGAGACGTTAGCTGTGAAAAAAATAGGTGGCCGACCTAGGAATCGGCTGGAATACGAACAGGATTGGGATTAGAAATCGAGCTGGCTGAGCGGACGAATGCGTACGCCATCGCCTTCCATCGCGGCGCGCACCGCCCTGGCAATGGCAACCCCCTGCGGGTTGTCGCCATGCACGCAGATCGTGTGGACCCGCATGTCGAGCTTGCGGCCGCCAACGGTATGAATCGCCTGCTCCCGAACCATCTGCAAGGCACGTGCCGCCGCAACGCCCGGGTCGTGGATGACGGCGCCCAGCTGGTTGCGCGGCAGCGTTAAGCCGTTGTCGCCATAGAGACGATCCGCAAAGACCTCGCAGGCCATGCGCACGCCGCCCCGGCGGGCCGCGCGCTCGGTTTCATTGTGCGGCGTGCAGACCAGCACGAGATCCCGGTCAAGGGCGCGCATGGCGCCGATGAGTGCGTCGGATAGCTCGGGGCACTCGAAGGCCATCGTGGCCAGGGCGCCATGGAGCTTGACGTGCGTCACGCGATGGCCCACGGCCTGCGCCATCCCCTGCAGCGCGGCAATCTGGTAGATCAGCATCTTCTCGATGTCACCGGGACTGTCCCCGACGATCTTGCGCCGGCCAAAACCGTACAGATCGTTAAAGCCAGGGTGCGCACCAACATCGACGCCTCGCGACAGTGCCTGGGCCGCGGTCTGGTGCATGACGACGGGATCGCCGCCATGAAAGCCGCAGGCCACGTTGGCCGACGTGACGATGGCCAGCATGGCGCCGTCGTCCCCTATTTCATAAGGGCCAAAGCTCTCGCCCAGGTCTGAATTCAGATCGACTTCCCGCACTTTCATTCTCCGAAACGCCACTCGGCGCCGCTTGGTATACCACTGGCACGCAAAATGCATGCCATTTGCCGGGCAGCAGAATCCTGATGGCCGCATCCCCAAAATCGGGCGTTTCAACTGGAGAAAGCATGACAAGCAAGTTGCAGAAAATGGTTAGTACCGTGGCGGCCGCCGCGGCCTTGCTGGCAGGTGCAGCCCACGCGGCGGAACTGAACTTCGCGAGTTGGGGCGGTGCCTACCAGGGCGCGATCCGCGAGGCCTGGCTGAAGCCGTTCGCCAAGGACACTGGCGTCAAGCTGACGGAAGACACCGATCCGCAGGTCGCAAAGATCCGCGCCATGATCGACACCAAGACCGTGAACTGGGATGTGGTGACGGAGAACAGCGCACGGCTGACGCGCGGCATCAAGCTGGGCGTATTCGAAAAGATCACGCCGGAGATGGTGGATCAGAAGCACGTGATCCGCGGCGCGCGCAGCGACTATGGTGTGCCGTCCGAGATCTTCTCGACCGTGGTGGGCTTTTCGTCCAAGACGTTCCCGGCCGGCAAGCCCCAGCCATCCACCTTCGCGGATTTCTGGGACGTGACCAAGTTCCCGGGCAAGCGCACGCTGCAGGACGATCCGGCCACCGTCATCGAGGCCGCGCTGATCGCCGACGGCGTTGCGCCCGCCGACGTCTACAAGGTGCTCGCCACGCCTGCTGGCGTGGACCGCGCCATGAAGCAGATCGAGAAGATCAAGCCAAGCGTCGCCATGTGGTGGAAGAACGGCGCCGAGCCGGTCAACGCGCTAGGCAGCGGCGAGGTCGTCATGGCGCTGGGCTGGAACGGCCGCTTCCAGGCCGGCATCGATTCCGGGCTGCCGATACAGATGGGTTGGGGCAACGCCGTGGCGCAGGTTGGCTACTTCGCCCTGGTCAAGGGTGCGCCGCATCGCGACGAAGCCCTGAAGCTGCTGAACTACATCATCCAGCCGAAGAACCAGGCCGAATTCAGCAAGCACATCGCCTACGGTCCCACCACTGAAGCCGCCTTTGCCCTGATCGACGAGGCCCGCAAGCAGCGCCTGCCTTCCACGCCCGAACGGCTGAAAAGCGCGTTGTTCCTCGACTCCGAATTCTGGGAAAAGCAGGGGCCGGCCATCGTCGAGCGCTACAACCAGATCCGCGCACGTTGATTCGTACCACCGCGAGGTAACTGCATCATGACAGGCACCGCCCTGCCCCTTCCCCCCGCCTCGACCGCACCCGCCGTGAGGCAGGCGCGCCGCCGTCCGAGCCGCGCGGCGGTGCTCGCCAGCTTGCCGTTGCTGCTCTTCCTGCTGTGCTTCTTTGTCGGGCCCATCGCGGGCCTGCTCAAGGAAGGCTTCTATCAGGACGGCGTGGCGACGCTGGCCAACTACCGCCACCTGATCGACACGCCAATCTACCGGATCGTGCTGGGCAACACCTTCACCATCGCCGCAGCGGTGACGCTGTCCTGCGTGCTGATGAGCTACCCGCTTGCCTACCTGATGGCCAGCGTGCGGCCCAATGTGGCCAAGCTGCTGTTCTTCGCGGTGCTGCTGCCGTTCTGGTCGAGCGCACTGGTACGCACCTCTGCCTGGATCGCGCTGCTGGGCAAGAACGGGCCGCTCAATGCCCTCCTGACGGGCAGCGGCATTCTGGACCAGCCGATGGCCTTCCTCTACAACTTCACCGGCGTGATGATCGGCATGACCCATGTGCTGATGCCCTTTGTGGTGCTGCCGCTCTATGCCTCGTTCCGCTCGCTGGACCACACCCTGGTGCAGGCCGCGCAGAGTCTCGGCGCGGGTTCGGTGAGCATCTTCAGCCGCGTGGTGCTGCCGCTAACCAGCCCCGGGGTGGTGGCGGGCGGCATCATCGTCTTCATGAATGCGGTGGGCTACTACATCACGCCCTCGCTGATGGGAGGCCCGGCCCAGCGCATGGTGGCCGAGCTGATTTCCTACAACATCACCGAGGAACTGAACTGGGGCCTGGCCGCGGCGTTAGCCGCCGTGCTGCTGCTCACGGTGCTGGCATCGCTGTGGCTCTTCAATCGCCTCTTCGGCCTGGACAAGCTGATCGCCGGTTCGACCAGCAAGGGCAGCAGCACGCCTGGCACGGGGCGCACTCCGGGCGGTCGGCTCGCCGTGGCCGCAGGCATTGCCTGCGCCGTGTTCCTGGTGCTGCCGATCGTCATCGTGATCCCGATGAGCTTCGGCACCACCGATTTCCCGGTGTTCCCGCCGCCACGGTATGGGCTGCGCTGGTACGCCAGTTTCTTCGACGACGCCAAATGGCTCGATGCTCTCTGGTCGAGCCTGCGCGTTGGCGCGATCGTGACGGTGCTGGCCACCCTGCTTGGCACCGCCGCGGCGCTGGGCGTGCACAAGATGGCGTCGGCGCGCAAGGGCTGGCTCGATGCCCTGTTCGTCGTGCCGATGTCGGTGCCGGCGATCATCACCGCTGTGTCCCTCTACTACCTGCTGGCGCCGCTGGGCTGGGTGGCCAACTCGCTGGCCATCGTCATCGGCCACACCGTGCTAGCCACGCCCTACGTCTACATCACGGTGCGCGCCGCGCTGCGCAGTTTCGATCCCAGCCTGGAACTGGCAGCGCTGAGCCTGGGCGCCCCGTGGCCGACCATGTTCCGGCTAGTGATGCTGCCGGCGCTGCTGCCCAGTCTCGTCGGCGGCGCGGTGTTCGCCTTCGTGACCTCGTTCGACGATGTCGTGATGGCGCTGTTCCTCACCACCATCCGTAACCGCACCCTGCCCAAACTGATGTACGAGGGCCTGGCGCACGATTTCGATCCAACGGTAATCTCCGCGTCCTGCGTGCTGATTGCCGCTACAGCGCTCATCCTGATGGCCAACCAGTTGCTGGGAAAGAAGAAAGGAGCATGACGATGCAAGCCACCCTCTCGCCAACCGCGTCCCCGCCCTATGCTGCGGCGCCTGCGCTGCAGCTCTCCGAGCGCCCCGAGGCCCAGGGCAAGGACATCTCGGTGCGCGCCGTGCGCAAGTCCTATGGCAGCACGGTCGCGTTGCCGGATGTCTCGCTATCGGTGGCACGCGGCGAATTCTGTACCCTGCTTGGCGCCTCGGGCTCGGGCAAGACCACGCTGCTGAAGATCATCGCCGGCTTCGAAGCGCCCGACACCGGCAGCGTGCACATCGCCGGCCGCGACGTCACTCACACGCCGATCGCCGAACGCAATATCGGCATGGTGTTCCAGAACTACGCGCTGTTTCCCCATATGTCGGTGTTCGAGAACGTAGCCTTTGCGCTGCGCATGCGGCGCCTCAACCATGAGGACATCAAGCGGCGCGTCGGCGAAGCGCTCGAGCTGGTGAGCCTGCAGGCCCTGGCAGCGCGCCTGCCACGCGAGCTCTCAGGCGGGCAACAGCAGCGCGTCGCGCTGGCCCGCGCGCTGGTCTTCATGCCGGACGTGCTGCTGATGGACGAACCGCTTGGCGCGCTCGACAAGAACCTGCGGCAGGCGATCCAGCTGCAGCTCAAGAAGCTGCACCATGACCTCGGCCTGACGGTGGTCTTCGTCACCCACGACCAGGAGGAAGCCATGAACCTGTCGGACCGCATCGTCATCATGGACCAGGGCCGCATCGTGCAAGCGGGCGCGCCCGCCGCGCTGTACCGCTCGCCCGATACGCCGTTCGTCGCGGGCTTCCTCGGCGAATGCAACTTCCTCGGAGAACCCGCCCGCGTGCTCGGGATCAGGCCGGAGAACGTGCGCGTTGGCGCGCTGCTTGGCGCGTCGGACGTACGGCACGAGGGCCGCGTGGTGGCGTCGACCTTCTGCGGCCTGCACTGGAAGGTATTCATCGCCTGGCGGGACAGGACCATCGTTGCCTATGCGGCTACCGGCATGGCTGGTACCGATCACGAGCCCGGGCGGCTCGTAGCCTGGGGGTTCAGCCCCAGCGACGCCATGGTGTTCGCCACCCAATGAGGGCCGGTGAGCACCAGCAGCGCGACAGCATATTCACTACCGCACCAACATGAAAACACTGACAAAAATCGAGACTGACCACGGCGCTGCCGCAAGCGAGCTGGACGACATCGCGCTGACCTCGACCACGCCCGCCGGAGACATCCCCGACCTGGCGGGCGATGCCTACAACACGCTGCTTGACATGATCCAGCTGGGCCGCTTGCGCACCGAGACGCCACTGCAGGAACGGGCGCTGGCGGCAACGCTGGGCATCTCGCGCACGCCGCTGCGCGAAGCCATGAGCCGGCTCATCGGCGGCGGCTTTGCCGTGCGCACGCCGCGCGGGCAGCTCATGATCAAGGAGCCCACGCTGCGCCAGTATCTGGAGATTCTCCAAATGCGGGGCCTGCTGGAAAGCGAAGCCGCCGCCCAGGCCGCGAGCCGGATGGACCCCAAGCATGCGCAATATGTCATCGCCCAGGTGGAGGCGCATCTGCTGGCGCGCAACACCACCAAGGACGAGAACCACAGGATCGATAACCTGCTGCACGACACCGTCGCCACGGCCAGCGGCAACCAGATGCTGGCGCAGACGATCCATGACCTGCGCATCAAGGCCAGATGCTTCGACCAGAACGGCGCACCCGAGCGTTTCGAGCCCTGCGCACGCGAGCATATCGCCATCCTGCAGGCCATCGCCGAGCGCAACCCCGACGCGGCGCGCGCCGCCATGAGCCTGCACCTCGCCAACGCACGCGCCGGCCTGGTTGCGCGCCATACAAACCTGTGACTCCGTGTGTCCATCAACACGTCCATCAACACGTCCATCAATGCTTCCATCAACCAGCAGATTCATACATGACAAGTACATCGCGCATTGACGAAAGCGCAAAGGGCGTCTTCATCATCTCCGCGACCCCCTTCACGGAACAGGGGGCGCTCGACCTGGAGAGCACCGACCGCCTGGTCGATTTCTACCTCGGCAAGAAGGTCGCGGGCATGACCATCCTCGGCATGATGGGCGAAGCGCCCAAGCTGTCGGAGGAGGAGTCCATGATTTTCGTGCGCCGCATCCTCAAGCGGGTCGATGGCCGGGTGCCGGTGATTGTCGGGGTGAGCCACGCGTCGAATCAGCATGTGGAGCGCCTGGCGAGGACCTCGATGGCGCTCGGCGCGGCCGGGGTCATGCTGGCGCCAGCGGCAAACCTCAGGACCGACGACCAGGTTTATGGCTACTACGCCGCCATTGCGCGCCTGCTTGGACCGGATGTGCCGATCTGCCTGCAGGACTTCCCCCAGGCCACTGGCGTCTACACCTCGGTCGACGTCGTCCTGCGGATGGTGCGGGAATTCCCGCAGGTGGTGATGTTCAAGCACGAGGAGCTACCCGGCCTGCGCAAGCTCTCGCAGATTCGTGCCCAAAGCGAGGCGGAAGGCCTGCGTCGCATCAGCATCCTGGCCGGCAATGGCGGCCTGTTCCTGCCGCAGGAGATGCTGCGGGGCGCGGATGGCGCGATGACCGGCTTCGCCTACCCCGAGATGCTGGTCCAGGTCTGCGACCTTTTCGCCCAGGGTAGGGCCGGTGAAGCTGAAGACCTGTTCGATCTGTACCTGCCGCTGCTGCGCCATGAGTTCCAGTACGGCATCGGCCTGGCACTGCGCAAGGAAACCCTGCGCCGGCGCGGTGCGATCGCCAGTGCCGCGGTGCGCAAGCCCGGACCGGTGCTGGACGCAACCGACCTTGCGGAGCTGGAGCGGCTGATCGGCCGCCTGGAAGCCAGTTTGGCGAACGCCGGCCAGGCTGGTCACTGACGCCAGGGGAGACAGGGAAACAGCATGACTTTCGACTTCTGTATCACCGGCGCATCGATCGTGGACGGCAGCGGCAGACCCGCCTTCGTTGGCGACGTGGGCGTGAAGGACGGGAAGATCGCGGCCGTTGGTGAGCTTGCCCACGCCAGCGCGGTGGAACGCATCGATGGCCGTGGCCGGGTTGCCGCGCCTGGCTTCATCGACGTCCATACGCACGACGACCGCGCCTTGCTGATGCCGGGCGCGATGACGGCGAAGCTGTCCCAGGGCGTGACAACCGTCGTCACCGGCAACTGTGGACTCAGCCTGGCGCCTGCGCGGCCGGGCACCGCCATACCGCCTCCGCTGGACCTGATCGCCACGCCGGAATGGCTACGTTTTCCTGCCTTCCGCGATTACCTCCACGCCTTGGACGCGAACGGGACCGCGGTCAACGCCGTCTGCCTTGTGGGCCACCTGACGCTGCGGGCCAGCGTCATGGACAACCTGGAACGCCCGGCCACCCCGGCCGAATGCGATGCCATGCAGCGCCTGCTGGCAGACGCGCTCGAGGCAGGTGCCTGGGGCATGTCCACCGGCACCTTCTATCCGCCCGCGCGGCTTGCCACCACCGACGAAATCGTCGCGGTAGGCAAGCCCCTGCGGGCCCATGGCGCGCTCTATGCCACCCATATGCGCAACGAAGCCGAGAAGATCATCGATGCGCTGGATGAAACCTTCGAGATAGGCAGGCGGCTTGGGGTACGCGTTCTGATCTCGCACCACAAGCTGGCGGGCATCGCCAATCACGGGCGCTCCGCCGAGACGCTGAAGCACATCGCAGCCGCGATGCAAACGCAGCCGGTATCGCTGGATTGCTACCCCTACAACGCGTCTTCCACGGTACTGCGGCCGGAGTTCGTGGCGCGCGCCGCCGCCGTGATGGTCAGCTGGTCCACGCCACATCCGGAACATGCCGGCAGGCTGCTCGCCGATATTGCGCGCGAGATGGGCTGCGGCGATGAACAAGCCGCCGCGCGCCTGGCACCCGCCGGCGCCGTCTACTTCATGATGGACGAGGGCGACGTGCGCCGCATCCTTGCCTTCCCCAAATCCATGATCGGCTCGGACGGCATGCCGCACGACGAGCATCCCCACCCGCGCCTGTGGGGAACATTTCCCCGAGTGCTGGGCCACTACTCGCGCGAGGAGCGGCTTTTCCCGCTGGTCACGGCAATCCACAAGATGAGCGGCCTGACCGCCGGCGAGCTCGGCATCGCCGACCGCGGCCATATCGCCGTTGGCCAGGCGGCCGATCTTGTGCTGTTCGACCCGGACACGGTCGGGGATCGCGCGACCTTCGCCAAGCCGGCCACGCTATCGGCAGGTATCGAGAGCGTCTGGGTCAACGGACGGCTGGCTTTCGCAAAAGGAGAAGTGCGGGACGATCGCGCGGGACGTGTACTGACCAGGACACCATCACAACCCGTCCAAGCGTAGAAATCCGTTTGGCACGTGTATTGCTTGCACTCCATTGGCATACCAATGGCACACAAGCCTCATATCAACCACCAACGCAATGCCATGTGCGATCGATCCCCATGGGCGCGTATAGGAAAGCAGCGCAAGCCATGTCTGTTCTTAGCTTAGATACCCGCCTGGCGTCCCGCCTGAGCGCCGCGCGGCCGTCGGCCACGGGGGCTGTTGCCGAAGCCGCCCGTCTCATGGTGGCGCAAGGCCGCGCAGTCATCAGCCTGGCCGAGGGGGAACTCGACTTCGATACGCCCGCGCACATACGGCAGGCTGCCGTCGCCGGCATCATGGACGGGCATACGCGCTACACAAACGTGGCAGGCACGCCCCAACTCAGGGCCGCGATCGTGCGCAAGTTCGTGCGTGACAATGCCCTGCACTACGACGAGAGCGAGGTCATTGCCGCGACGGGCGCAAAGCAGATTCTCTTCAATGCCTTGCTGGCCACCGTCAACGACGGGGACGAAGCCATTGTCGTGGCGCCCTGCTGGGTGTCCTATTCCGAGATGGTGCGCATTGCCGGAGGCACGCCAGTGGCGGTGACGCCGGCGGCCGATGCCGGCTTCAAGCTGACGCCGGATGCACTCGCCGCCGCCATCACGCCCAGGACACGCTGGCTGATGCTGAACTCACCCTGCAATCCTTCCGGATCACTCTACTCCGCCGACGAACTGCGTGGGCTGGCGGACGTGCTGCGCGCACATCCCCGCGTGCTCGTGATGTCAGACGACATCTATGAAAAGATCGTGTTCGAAGGCGAGTTCTGCTCCTTTGCGCAGGCGGCGCCGGACATGAAGGCGCGCACGCTCACCGTCAATGGCGTCTCCAAGGCTTACGCCATGACGGGGTGGCGGCTGGGCTATGCCGGCGGCCCGCGGTGGCTGGTCAAAGCGCTGGAGATGTTGCAATCCCAAAGCACTAGCAACCCCAGCTCGGTTAGCCAGGCCGCCGCCATCGCCGCGCTCGACGGGCCGCAGGATTTCCTGGAGGACTGGATGGCGCGCCTGCGCTGGCGCCGGGACCTTGCCATCGATCTGCTCGCGGGGGCGGCGCCGCTGTTGACCATGCGCACGCCGCCCGCAGCCTTCTACCTCTATGCGGATTGCAGCGGCACGCTTGGCATGCGCACGCCGGGCGGCAGCCTCATCGAAAGCGACCTGGACCTGGCGCGCTACCTGCTGGAGGAAGCGGGTGTCGCGGTCGTGCCTGGCACGGCATTCGGCCTGGCGCCGTACCTGCGGTTTGCCTATGCGGTCTCCGATGACCGTCTGCGCATGGCATGCGAGCAGATCGTCCGGGCCTGCCGCAGGCTGTCCAGGCCATGAAAGCGGCGGACATGGATGCACCGGCGCAACCCGGGAGCGTGGCGGAGCCCGGGCCTGCGCACCAGCGCCTGCGCGACGGATGGCACATCGAGCCCGCCGGCGACCGCTGCCTGTTGATCCGCCTGGGCAACCGGGTCGATGCCGAAGTCAGCCAGACAGTGCACGCGGTGACGGCATGGCTGTCCAGCCACGCCCTGCCCGGCGTCGTCGACGTGGTGCCGGCGTTCACCACGGTGGCCGTCCACTACCTGCCCGCCCAGTTGCCACGCGGCGAGGGCTCCGCCTCGCAGTCCCTGAGCGCGACCATAGACCATCTCCTGTCACAAGGCGTGCCCAGGATCGCGGGCTCCGCACGCCTGGTGGAAATTCCGGTGTGCTATGGCGGCGAGTACGGCCCCGACCTGGAAGACGTCGCGCACCAATGCAGTATCTCCACCGGCGAGGTCATCCGCCTGCATACCGCCGCGCCGCTCGTCCTCTATACGTTCTTCTTCGCGCCGGGCACCCCGTTCGCCGGACCGCTGGATCCCAGGCTGCAGGTGCCGCGCCGTGCGGTGCCGCGCACCCGTGTGCCGGCCGGGTCCGTGGCGATCGCCAACGGGATTTCCTCCATCTACCCAACTGAATCCCCCGGCGGGTGGAACCTCATCGGCCGTACGCCCTGGACCTTGTTCGACATCCGCAAGAGCCCGCCGACGCGCCTGCAGATCGGCGACCGCCTGCAATTCATGCCGATCACGCCGCGCGAGTTCGAAGCGCTGCTGGAGCCGCACCAATGAACCATATGCTGGTTGAGAAGCCCGGGGTGTTTTCCCTCCTCCAGGACACGGGGCGCAACGGCTACCAGCGCTATGGCGTACCGGTCAATGGGCCGATGGACGAGTGGGCGCACCGCGTCGCCAATACCCTGGTAGGCAATGGCGAGGAGGCCGCCACCCTTGAGTGCACGCTGAAGGGACCCAGCATCAGCTTCTCCCGCAACACCCTGATCGCCCTGAGCGGCGCGGATATGCGGGTCACCGCGGGCGGTGCGCAGATACCGATGCACTGTGCCGTCGTGCTGCGCCACGGCGTACGCCTGGAGTTCGGCGAGCGCAGGTCGGGTGCCCGCTCCTATCTCGCGGTGCGGGGCGGATTCGATGCCCCGCTCGTGCTGGGCAGCCGCAGCACCTACGTGCGGGGCGGCTTCGGCGGCTTCGAAGGCCGCGCGTTGCGCCGCGGCGACCGGGTGCCGGTGGCATCGCCAAGGGGCGAAGTCCTGGAACTCGAGCGCATGATGATCCAGAGCGGCATGCCCTTCGTCGCCGCGGCAGCGCCGGACACCGCACCACTGTCATCGGCCACGCAGGCGCTGCGCTTCGTACCTGGCCCGCAGTGGCAGTCCTTCACCAGCCAGGCGCGGCACGACTTCGAATCCGCGTGTTTCCGGGTTTCAGCGCAATCCGACCGCATGGGCTACCGGCTGGAAGGTCCCGAGTTGAGATTGGCGCAGCCACTGGAAATGATCTCCGAAGTCGTGACCTTCGGCACCGTCCAGGTGCCACCGGGCGGTAGTCCTATCGTGCTGATGGCCGACCGCCAGAGCGCCGGCGGGTATCCGAAGCTGGCCTACGTCGCCAGTGCCGACCTGCCCTCGCTGGCGCAGGCCCTGCCAGGCGATGCGCTGCGCTTCCAGGCCATCACCCAAGCCGAGGCAGAGGCACTCTGCCTGGAAGTCGAAGATCGCTTTGCCCGCGTCAGCGTACTGGGCGCAAAGGCGCTTGGCCTCCCCATCCCATAACGCAAAAGGAATCCATCATGCCGTTCATCGATATCAACTGCGATATGGGCGAGAGCTTCGGGCCCTGGGTCATGGGCAACGACCGCGCGATCCTGCAGCATGTCACCTCCGCCAACATTGCCTGCGGATTCCATGCCGGGGATCCGGACACGATGCTCGAGACGGTCCGTGCGGCCGCGGCCGCCGGCGTGGCGGTTGGTGCGCATCCGGGACTCCCCGATTTGCAAGGCTTCGGCCGCCGCGCCATGGCCATGATGCCAGGCGAGGTCTATGCCCTCATCGTGTATCAGGTGGGAGCCATGCTGGGCGTCACCCGCGCGGTGGGGGTCCCCCTGCACCACGTGAAGACACACGGCGCGCTCTACAACATGACCGCGCGCGACCCGGCGCTTGCCCAGGCGGTAGCGCAAGCCGTGCACGACATCGATCCCAAGCTGATGGTCTACGTCGCCAACGCCAACATGGCGAGCGCCGCCCGCGCGATGGGCCTGCGCGTGGCCTTCGAGGTCTATGCGGACCGCAGCTACCAGGACGACGGCACGCTGACCCCGCGCTCCGAGCCGCACGCGATGATCGAAGACGTGGCGGAATCGATCGCCCAGGTCAAGCGCATGGTGACCGATGGCAGCGTGATCTCGCTCGCAGGCAAGACCGTTCCCATCGCAGCCGACACGCTCTGCATCCATGGCGACCAGCCCGGCGCGGCGGTATTCGCGGCGCGTATCCGCGCCGCGCTCGATGCCGATGGCATCGGCGTGCGGCCCGTCTGACGTATTCCGCCACCGATGCAAGAAACGCTCACGAAACGCACACGCCCCGCGCCCCATTCCGACCGACCCTCCCCACACCAAGGTGATCCTCATGTCTTCCAAGCTGACTCCGCGCCCCAAGCGCATGCTCAATCTCGCGGCGTGCGCCGTTGCGCTGGCACTCGGCACGCTCGCTGGCACCGGCGCGCATGCGCAGACGCGCGGCGGCACGTTGCGCGCGATCGCGCAGCCCGAGCCACCCACGCTCATGCTCGGCCTCAATCAGCAAACGCCCACCCAATACGTGGCGGGCAAGATCTATGAAAGCCTGCTGACGTGGACGCCGGACATGAAGCCGAAGCCGGGCCTGGCCAGGTCCTGGACCATCTCGCCCGACGGCAAGGTCTACACGTTTGAGTTGCAGCCGAACGTCAAGTGGCACGATGGCAAGCCGTTCTCGGCAGACGACGTTGTGTTCTCGGTCGACAAGTTCCTGCGCACGGTGCACCCGCGCGCGCGGGTCATCATCGAGCAGTTCGTGGACACCGTGAAGGCACTCGGCCCAAACAAGGTGCAGATCACGCTGAAGGCGCCATTTGCTCCGTTTCTGAAAGCCTTCGTCAGCGACAACATGCCGATCGTGCCCAAGCACATCTATGACGGCACCGACTACGCCAAGAACCCGGCCAACCAGACGCCAATCGGGACCGGCCCGTTCAAGTTCAAGGAGTGGAAGAAAGGCGCGTACATCATCCTCACGCGCAACCCCGATTACTGGCAAGCCGGCAAGCCTTACCTGGACGAGATCGTCTTCAACGTGATTCCCGATGCAGCCTCGCGCGCGGTTGCTTTCGAGCGCGGCGACGTTCAGGTGGTGAGTGCAGGTGACGTGGACAACGTGGAGGTGAAACGTCTCAAGGCGCTGCCGGGCGTGCAATACACGACGAAGGGCTGGGAGATGTTCTCCAAGCTGGCCTATATCCAGATGAACCAGCGCAAGCCGCCTTTCGACAACGTCAAGGTGCGCCAGGCCGTGATGGAGGCCATCAACCGCAAGTTCGTCGTGAACAGCATCTTCTTCGGTCTCGGCAAGGTTGCCACAGGTCCGATTTCTTCCACCACGCCCTTCTACGATGCCAACGTGCCGGCCTACAACTTCGAACTGAAGAAAGCACGCGCGCTGATCAAGGAGTCGGGTGTCGACCCCGCGAAGACGCCGATCAAGATCCTGTCGTATCCCTACGGCGCGACCTGGGACCGGCTCGGCGAGTACACGCGCCAGAGCCTCGAACAGCTTGGCTTCAAGGTCGAGATAGAGTCGGCGGATGCGGGCACGTGGGCCAAGCGCGTCTCGGATTTCGATTTCGACCTCACCTTCAGCTTCACGTCGCAATATGGCGATCCGGCACTGGGCGTCTCGCGTCTTTACCTGGCCCGCAACATGGTCAAGGGCTCTGCATTCGTCAACAACCAGGGATACCGGAACGACGCGGTTGACGCGATGTGGGACAAGGCAGCCGCCGCGACCTCTAACGACGAGCGCCAGAAGCTGTACTCCAGCATCCAGAAGACACTCGTGGAAGAGGTGGCGAACGGGTACCTGTTCGAGATGGAGATTCCGACGCTCTACAACGCGAAGGTGCACAACCTGATCCAGACGGCGATCGGTCTTAACGACACATTCGCCGATGCCTACATCGACAAGTAAGCACCGGTGCGCGGCGATGCGCCGGGCGAGTGGCACGGCGCATCGCTCCTCCTCGTCAACCTTCTTGGAATCTATTCCGTGGATAAGGCACTGTCAGTGTTCGCGCGGCTCGGCAAGGCAGCCCTGGTCGTGCTGGGCGTCGTCGTCGTCAACTTCCTGTTGATCCGCCTGGCGCCGGGCGATCCGGCCGCCGTGCTGGCGGGCGAATCGGGGGCCTCGGACCCCACCTACGTGGCACAGCTACGGCAAGAGTTCGGCCTCGACAAGCCGGTCTATGTGCAACTGGCGAGCTACCTGAACGGCGTGGCGCACCTCGACCTGGGCTACTCATACCGTGAACGCTTGCCGGTGCTCGATATCATTCTCGACCGCCTGCCCGCCACGCTGCTGCTGATGTCGTGCGCGTTCGTCTTCGCGCTGGTGTTCGGCGTGTTGTTCGGTGTGGTGGCCTCGCGCAGCCGCTATCAGGGCACGCACCCATGGCTCGACAGCGTGCTGATGACGGGATCGCTTCTGATCTACGCCACGCCGCAGTTCTGGCTGGCACTGCTGGCCATTCTCTTCTTTTCCCTGCACCTGGGCTGGCTGCCGCCCTACGGCATGGAGACAGTCGGGGGCGCATTGACCGGCTGGGCGCGCGTGCGCGACGTTGCGCATCACCTGGTGCTGCCTACCGCGTCGCTCGGCTGCTTCTTCATGGCGGTCTACGCGCGGCTGACGCGCGCTTCCATGCTCGAAGTGCTGGACATGGATTTCATCAAGACGGCGCGCGCCAAGGGGGTTTCAGTGGGCGGGACCATCCGCCATCACGCGCTGCGCAATGCCTTGCTGCCGGTGGTGACTTTCGCGGGGATCCAGCTGGGGCAGATGGCCGGCGGCGCGGTGCTTACCGAAACCGTATTCGGATGGCCCGGCATCGGACGGCTGATGTTCGATGCGCTGCTCCAGCGCGACTATCAATTGCTGCTCGGTGTGTTCCTGGTGACATCGACGATGGTGGTGGTCTTCAACCTGCTCACCGATCTCGCCTACCGGCTGATCGATCCACGCATCCAGCAAGCCTGAGGAGCCTCACATGTCTTTCCTGAAACGATTCGTCGCCAACCGCGGCGCGGCCGTCGGCCTCGCGCTGCTACTGGTGGTGATCCTGACGGGCATCCTTGCCCCGACGCTCTATCAAGATCCCCCATGGATGATGGTGGCGGAGCCGCTGCTCGGCCCGTTCGCCGACACCGCGTATCCGCTGGGCACCGATATGTTGGGCCGCGACATCGCGGCGGGCCTCGCCTACGGCGCGCGGGTGTCGCTGATGATCGGCGTGATCTCTACGCTGGTGGCGGTCCTGATCGGCATCGTGGTGGGTGCCCTGGCGGGCTACCACGGCGGCCGCGTGGACGACGCCCTGATGCGGGGGACAGAGTTCTTCCAGACCATTCCACAGCTGGCCATGGCACTCGTCCTGGTGGCGATCTTCAAGCCGTCGCTGTACTCGATCGTCGGGGCCATCTCCATGGTGTCGTGGCCGCCGGTGGCGCGCCTGGTGCGATCCGAGTTCATGACGCTCAAGCAGCGGGAGTTCGTGCAAGCCGCCATCGTGATCGGCCAGAAGCCGGCCCGGATCATTTTCACCCAGATCCTGCCCAATGCCGCCTCGCCGATCATCGTGACGGCCTCGCTGATGACCGCGACGGCCATCCTGACCGAATCGGCGCTGTCTTTCCTCGGGCTGGGCGACCGCAACCTGATGAGCTGGGGATTCATGATCGGCGCCGCGCGCACGATGCTCCGCGAAGCGCCGTGGATGAGCCTCTGGCCCGGCATTGCCATCATGCTGACGGTGCTGGCCATCAATCTGATCGGCGAGGGGCTCAACGACGCCCTCAACCCTCAACTGCGCAAGCGGGGAGCTTAATACCGTGGCTACAGGCAATCCAGGCAATCCAGGCCAGGGCGCCGCCCTGCTCTCCATCCGCGGATTAAGCATCCCGCTTCCGGCTGGCGGCGACCGCCAGTATGCCGTGCGCGATGTGTCGTTCGACATCCGCGCCGGCGAGATCCTCTGCATCGTCGGCGAATCCGGATCGGGGAAATCGATGAGTGCCAACGCCATCATGGGCTTGCTGCCCACCTATCTGCGTCCGCAGCAGGGGCGGATCCTGCTGCACGGCGAGGATCTGCTCGGCATGGACGAGGCGGCGCTGCGCGGCATGCGCGGCAAGGACATGGCGATGATCTTCCAGGAGCCGCTGTCGGCGCTCAACCCGCTGCAGCCGGTGGGCGCGCAGATCGCCGAGGTCATGCGCGTCCATGCGGCCTATCCGGGTCCGGCACGCGAGGCCCGTGTACTAGAACTGCTCGACTTCGTCGGCTTGCCGGATCCGGCAGGGTTGTTTCATGCCTGGCCGTCCAGCCTTTCGGGTGGCCAGCGCCAGCGCGTGATGATCGCGATGGCGCTGGCGCTGGAGCCGGCGCTGCTGATCGCCGACGAGCCCACCACGGCGCTGGACGTCACCACGCAGGCGCAGATCCTCGCGCTGATCGCCCGCATCCAGCGCGAGAAAGGCATGGGTGTCATGTTCGTGACGCACGATTTTGGCGTCGCGGCCGAAATCGCGGATCGTGTCGTGGTGATGGAGAAGGGCCTGCTGGTCGAGGAGGGTACGGCCGACCAGGTGCTGAACCGCCCCCGCCATCCCTACACGCAGCGGCTGATCGCCAGCGTGCCGTCACACCGGCCGGGCGATCGCGAGCACGATGACCCGGCTGACGCAGCGAACGGATATCCAGTGCTGCGCGTCGATGCGTTGCGCAAGACCTATGTTAGTTCGGGCGGGCTGTTCAAACGCAAGCGCGTGGTCGAAGCCGTCAAGGACGTGAGCTTCTCGGTCGGCGCCGGCAAGACGCTGGGTATCGTCGGCGAGTCGGGTTCAGGCAAGTCCACGATCGGCAAATGCCTGCTCAAGCTGACCGGAACCGACGGCGGTGGGATGTATTTTGATGGGCGCGACATCGCCCCGTTGAGCGAGCGGGAGTTCCGGCCGTTACGCCGCCATATCCAGATGATCTTCCAAGACCCGTTCGCCTCGCTCAATCCGCGCCATACGGTCGGGCGCATCCTCTGCGATGGCCCGCTTGCGTGTGGCGTGTCCCGGGAACAGGCACTGGCGAGGGCGCGCGAGCTGTTGCAGCTCGTCGAGCTCGATGCCTCGGCATTCGACCGCTATCCGAGCCAGTTCTCCGGCGGCCAGCGCCAGCGCATCGGCATCGCGCGGGCGCTGGCGATGGAGCCGCGGCTGATCGTGGCCGACGAATCGGTATCTGCGCTCGATGTCTCCGTGCAGGCGCAGGTGCTGCGGCTGCTTCGCGCCGTGCAACAGCGCCTCGGCATCGCGCTGGTCTTCATCACCCACGATCTGCGTGTGGCGGCGCAGATTTGCGACGCGGTGCTGGTCATGCACCGGGGCAGCGTGGTCGAACAGGGCAGCCCTGCCCAGATCTTCGAGACACCCCAGCATGCCTACACGCGCCAGCTCATCGACGCGATGCCGGGGCGTGACTGGGATCCGTCACTTGCCAGGCAGACGGCCACGCAAGCCGAGGTGCAGGCAGACACGACGGCAACCATCCCATGACCATCGCCGAACCGGATTTCGCCCTCGCCACCGCGCTGTTCGACCGCTTGCGCGAACAAAGTTTTGACGGCGTCGGCGTCACGCGAGACAGCTACGGCGCAGGCGAGCAGCGGGCGCACCGGCTTGTCGCCGACGCCGCCCGCGCGCTCGAACTGCAGGTGGCGACCGATGCGGCGCTCAATCTCTATCTGACATTGCCGGGCACGGATCGCGGTGCTGCAGCGGTCATGACGGGTTCGCATCTCGACTCGGTACCGCGCGGTGGTAATTTCGACGGCGCCGCCGGGGTCGTCGCCGGTCTCGCCGTGCTGGCTGGCTGGCGCAAGGCGGGCTTTGTGCCGCGTCGCGACGTCACCGTAGCCGCAATCCGCGCCGAGGAGAGCGCTTGGTTTCCGGTGTCCTATGCCGGCAGCAAGGCCGCCTTCGGACTACTGGAGCCGCAGGCGCTTGACAGCGTGCGTGCCGACACCGGGCGCAGCCTGGCCGACCATCTGCGTGAAGCCGGCGGACGGCCGGACGACGTCCGCGCGGGCCTGGCGTATCTGTGCGCCGACCGCATCGATTGTTTTGTCGAACTTCATATCGAGCAGGGACCGGTGCTGCTGGAGGCGGGCGACGTCGTGGGCATCGTCACCGGCATCTGCGGCAGCCAGCGCTACCGGCATGCCCGCGTGCAGGGAGCCTATGCGCATTCCGGCGCGACGCCGCGCAGCCACCGGCAAGACGCCGTGGTCGCGACCGCGGCGCTGATCCACGCGCTGCAACAGGACTGGATCGCACTCGAGGCGCAAGGGCATGAACTCACGCTGACGTTCGGCCGCTGCATGACGGACCCGTATCAGGCCGACTTCAGCAAGGTCGCCGGCCTGGTCGAATTCAGTATCGACATGCGTTCCCGCAGCCGCGCCACGCTCGACCTGATGGATGCGCGGGTACACGCTGCCGCGGCAGGCATTGGCACGCAGCACCACGTGCAAGTCGATCTCGGTGCCGCGTCGTCCAGTGCCGCGGCACAGATGGATCCGTCGCTCCAGCACGCCCTGCTCTGCTCCGCGAGCCAGGGCGGCGTACGCGCGCGGGCCATGCCCAGCGGCGCGGGACATGACGCGGCACTGTTCGCCGCCCAGGGCATACCCGCTGCGATGATCTTCGTGCGCAATGCCCATGGCAGCCACAACCCCGACGAGTCGATGGACCTCGCCGACTTCACCGTCGCCACGCGGCTGCTGGCCGGCACGTTAGCAGCGCGTGCAGGCTAGGATGCCTGCAGCACGACCTGCAGCACAACCCACATCGCCATTCACAACACACCCCATGCCTGATTCCCGTGCAACGCCCATGCCAGTCTGCCTGATTACGCAGCCCATCCACCCCATCGGCGCGGAGCGCCTGCGCGCCGCGGGCTTCGATGTGCGCCCGGGCCAGGCCGGTGACGAAGCCGCTCGCATCCGTGAAGTCGCGGGCGCCGACGCTGTGATCGTGCGCGAAGGTCTGACCGCCGCGATGATCGATGCCGCACCGCGGCTCGCGGTCATCAGCAATCATGGCACTGGCACCGACAAGATCGCGGTCGCCCATGCGCATGAGCTGGGCATCCCGGTGGTGTCCACGCCCGACGCCAATATCGGCGCCGTGGCCGAACACACGCTGATGCTGATGCTCGCGGTCGCGCGCCGGGTGCCGCTGGCCGACGCAGCCACGCGGCAGTCAGACTGGCGCTACCGATACGCGGCACCGATGCTCTCTCTCCATGGCAAGACCCTCGGCGTGATCGGCTTCGGCCGCACGGGGCGCCTGGTCTGCGACATGGCGCGCGCGGGACTCGGCATGCGCGTGCTGGTGTGGTCGCCCAGCGCGCCGACGTGCGAGGTCGAAGCGCACGGCGCGACGCGGGTATCGGCGCTGCCCGAACTGCTGGCGGCCTCCGACGTTGTCTCCCTGCACCGTCCGCTGCGTGCCGACACGCGCCACACGCTCGATGCGAAGGCGCTACGCAGCATGAAGCCGCGCGCCATCGTCATCAATACATCGCGCGGCGGGCTGATCGACGAAGCCGCGCTGGCCGCGGCGCTAAAGGAAGGCAGGCTCTTCGGCGCCGGACTGGACGTCTTCGCACAGGAGCCGCTCTGCGCGGCGTCCCCGCTGGCCGGGCTCGACAACGTCGTGCTGAGCCCGCACCTTGCCGGCTCCACCGAGGAGGCGCTACATGCCACGGCACTCCAATGCGCCGAACAGATCATCGACGTGTTCGCGGGGCGGCAACCGAAACACCTTCTCGACGCGCGCGTGTGGTTGCGCAGGCGCGTTCCCGTTATCACGCCATCCAAGGAAGTCCAGTCATGAATCCCCCCGTTTGCAAGCTGACGCAGGGCACCATTCCCCTGGTAGTCTCGATTCCGCACGGCGGCGAGCTGTTGCCCGACGCGTTCGCCGCGCAAATGCAAGACGTGGCGCGCGTGCGTGCCGATACCGACTGGCATCTAGGGCGTCTCTACGCGTTCGCGACAACGCTGGGTGCCTCCGTCGTGGCAGCCAACTACTCGCGCTACGTGATCGACGTGAACCGCCCCGCCAACGGCGAAAGCCTCTATCCGGGCCAGAACACCACGGCGCTTTGCCCACGCGACACATTCCTGGGCGAGCCGCTGTATCCCGATCCCGAGGCCCCGTCCTCTGCCGAGATCGCCGACCGTATCCGCGATTACTGGAATCCGTATCACAGCACGCTGGCCGCCGAGATTGCGCGCCTGCGCCAAGTGCACGGGCACGTGCTGTTGTGGGAAGCGCACTCGATCGCCAGCGTGCTGCCCCACCTGTTCGCGGGCCGCTTGCCAGATCTGAACATCGGCACCAACAGCGGTGCCAGTTGCGCGCCAGCGCTGCGCGAGGCCGTCATCGCCGCCGCGTCGGCCAGTCCCTTCTCGTGGGTCGCCGACGATCGTTTCAGAGGCGGGCATATCACGCGGCACTACGGCCAGCCGCAGCGGGGGGTGCACGCGGTGCAACTCGAAATGGCGCAGGCCATCTACATGGATGAAGCGGCACCGTTCGGCTACCGTGAAGACCTGGCCGCGAAGCTGTGGCCAACACTGCGCGACATGGTAGGGGGAGCGCTCGCGGCAATGGCAACGCTGCGGCCCGTCGCGGCCGACGCACAGGCTTGAATCAGGCTTGACACCTCGCTCGCGCCCGACGGTCGGCGTGGATCCGCCGCCCGATGGCGCGCTTCTTGCGTCGTCACGGGCCCCTCTTGCCGTTACCGCGCTTGTGCCTTGGCGCCACCTTGTATGTCAGCCGTTAGCAGGCCTCCCGCCATACCCCTGAACCTTCGCCAGATCGAAGTCTTCCACGCGATCATGGTCACCGGCTCGCTGAGCGAGGCCGGGCGCATGCTGTGCGTGTCACAGCCGGCAATCAGCCGGGTGCTGGCAACCGCGGAAAGCCGCCTGCGGTTCCTGCTGTTCGAACGGGTCAAGGGACGGCTGCAGCCCACGCCGGAGGCGCGCCGGCTGTTCGAGGAAGTCGAGGTCATCCTCAAGGGCGTCGCCCAGTTCAATGCGGTGGCCAGCAGCCTGGGCGAACAGAACCAAGGCAAGTTGTCGATTGTCTCTAGTCCGAGCTACAGCGAATGGCTGATGCCGCGCGCCATCCAGCGCTTCCGGCTGCGGCATCCCGCCGTCCGTGTCCACTACCGGCCCATGCCGTTCGACGCCTTGCTGCCGTTCGTGGTGCAGGGGCACGCAGACCTCTGCATTGCATCGATGGCGCCGCCCGACGGCGCGAATCTCCGGACCCGGGAAATCGGCGAGGGGCGGATCCTGTGCGCGCTGCCCAAGGGACACGCGCTCGCGGCGCTGGACGTTGTGACAACCAGCAACTTGCGCGGCCAGACCTTCATCGGCTATGGCGCAGACACCCCTTTCGGCCAGCTCTCCTCGCATTTCCTGTCGTCGGGCCAGGGGCCACTCACGCCGGACATCGAGATTCGCTCGACACCCGAAGCCATGGCGCTGGTGCGCCAGGGTGTCGGGGTGGCCTTGGTGGAGTCGTTCGGATACACAGCATCCGCATCGGACGACGTCGTGCTCAAGCCGATCAGCCCGGCGCTCAGTCACAAGATCTACCTGATCCATTCGCGGCAGAGCCCGATGTCGACCCTTGCCAAAGGCTTTCTTGCCACGCTCGTGCACCTGCTGGACGCCGCACCGCGTGGGGATGCGCAGCGCCCGCCGATGTTCGCCTGAGCGGCGGTTGGCGGCGCGGTGGCGCGATTGCCACAGACCACCACCGCGCCCCATCACATATTGCCCAGGACCCATAACGAGGGGCTATGAGGCGGCTGCGAACCGGGGCTGCTCCCGAGGCATTTGTTCCTTTCAAATCAATGCGTTGGGCTTGCGAGACGGCGCCAATGCGCGCACTGCCGGCGCGCGGGGCGCCACATTTCAAGGGCGGTATCGCGTCCCTATACTCGACACCACCCCATCGCACCAGAGGCTCCAGTACATGTCCAGCATCATCACCGTCGCCGCCGCCCAGCTCGGGCCCATCCAGAAGTCCGAAGGACGCGAGATCGCGGTCGCGCGGATGGTCCAACTGCTCGAACGTGCCTATCGGCGCGGCGCACAGGTCGTCGTGTTCCCCGAACTCGCGCTGACCACGTTCTTTCCACGCTGGTACCACGAGGACCTCGACGAGGCCGACCGTTGGTTCGAGGCGGCGCTGCCCTCGCCGGAGACTGCGCCACTGTTCGAGGCAATCCGGCGCTTTGGCCTGACGGTTTATCTGGGCTACGCCGAGATCTCTTATGAACCCGATGAAGCCGGTGTCATGCGTAAGCGCCGGTTCAACACCTCGGTGATCATCGCACCGTCGGGCGAAGTGATCCTCAAGTACCGGAAAGTCCATCTGCCCGGCCACGCAGAGTACGCGCCGGCGCGCAAGGTACAGCACCTCGAGAAGCGCTATTTCGAAGTCGGCAATCTCGGCTTCCCGGTGGTCCGGGCGCCGGTCGGCGAGGCCGAGGGCGTGAACATGGGCATGATGATCTGCAACGACCGCCGCTGGCCAGAGGCCTGGCGCGTGCTCGGGCTGCAGCAGGTCGAGCTCGTCATGCTGGGCTACAACACGCCAAGCATGAATATGGAGAATCGCGGCTTCGAGGCTCATCACCTGCGCGTGTTCCACTCCCAGCTGTCGATTCAGGCGGGCTGCTATCAGAACGCGTGTTTCGCGGTTGCCGTCGCGAAGGCCGGGACCGAGGACGGCCACGAAATGTTCGGCCATTCGATCATCGTCAATCCCCAAGGCGAAATCATGGCGCAGGCCACCAGCTGGGACGACGAGCTCATCGTGGCCGACTGCAACCTGGACCTGTGCAAACTGGGCCGGTCTACCGTCTTCAACTTCGGTTTGCATCGCCGCGTCGAGGCGTATTCACGCATCACGGACCAGGTCGGCAGCGTGGCTCCGCCGACCTGGCCGGCGCGCTGATCCCGTTTCCTGTCTTTCTTCGACCACCCACGGGCCTTCTCCATGCAGCCAACCGAAACCCTGGATGTCCATCCGGCACGACCACGACCCGCGCACGCGATCCGGCACGAGATGCTGGGTGACATGCGCGTCCCCGATTTCACCGACGTCGAGCTGGCGGCCCTGGACATCGCGCCCCATGTCGTTCGCACGCCGTTGCTGCGTTCGGCGGCACTCGACGCCATTGCCGGCGCGCCGGTCTGGCTCAAGGCCGAGAACCTGCAGGTCACGGGCTCGTTCAAGGCACGCGGCGCCTTCAATGCCCTGCTGTCGCTGCGCGGCGACCAGCGCGCGAAAGGCGTGATCGCCTATTCCACCGGCAATCACGGGCAGGCGATCGCCTGGGCCGCGCGCCAGCTCGGTGTGGCGGCGACCATCGTGATGCCGATCGATGCGCCACGCAACAAGGTCGAGCGCGCGCTGGCCCAGGGTGCGCGCGTCGTTCACTACGACCGCCTCCATGAGAGCCGCGAGGCGATCGGGATGCGGCTGCTCGGCGAAACCGGCGGCACGCTGATTCCGCCGGGCGACCATCCTGCGGTGCTTGCCGCCCAGGGCACGGTGGCCCTCGAGGCGTTGCAGGACCTGCCCGAGGCCGCGCTCGACAACCTCGGCCTGTTCGCCGCGCCCTGCGGCGGCGGCGGGTTGATGGCCGGTTGCGGCCTGGTTGTCGACGCATTGAATCCAGGCACGCGGCTGATCGCGGCCGAGCCCGCCGGTTTCGACGACACGGTGCGCTCGCTGCGCAGCGGCCTCAGGGAAATCAATGCGGCGGGCGCCACAACGCTCTGCGACGCGTTGCAGGCCACCACGCCAGCCGAACTACCCTTCGAGATCAACAAGCGCTTTCTCGACGGCGCGGTGGCGGTCACGGATGCGCAGGTCCGCGCCGCCATTCGCTTCGCGCTCGAGGAGCTTCGGTTGCTGGTCGAGCCCGGCGGAGCCGTCGCGCTGGCGGCCTTGCTCGCCGGCGTGATCGATCTCGAAGGCCGCGACGGCGTCATCGTCCTGTCCGGCGGCAACATCGATCTGCCCTTGCTTCAAACGATGCTGCAGCCCACTGCAGCCGCCGTGCACGGTACCTGAGACAGCCGTGTCACCGGCCCTGCGCGCATTGGCGCGAGCCGGCCTTGATGCCAACTTGCCTACCACGAAAGGAATACCACCATGTCTCTCCTCCGCCATTTCGACCGGCTACTCAGGCGAATGTCGCTGACGGCCGCCGCCATGCTGCTCACGGCGAACGCCTTCGCAGCCTATCCCGAGCGCCCCATCACGCTGATTGTCCCATTCAATGCAGGTACGACGCCCGACATCGTCTCGCGCTTGCTGGCCGATGCGGTCGGCCATGATATCGGGCAGCAGATCGTGGTCCTCAACCGCGTGGGCGCGTCCGGCATCATCGGCACGCAGGCTGTGATCAACGCGCCGGCCGACGGCTACACCATCGGCTTCGCGAACGCCGGCACATTGGCCATCAACCAGTCCCTGTACAAGAAGCTGCCCTACGACGCCGACAAGCAACTGGCGCCCGTAGCCCTGACCGGATTCGTGCAGAACGTGCTGGCCGTGCGCAAGGACCTCGGCGTGAAATCGGTCTCCGAACTGATCACGCTGGCCAGGAGCGCGCCGGGCAAGCTCTCCGTCGGCTCGGGCGGCAACGGCACCACGGGCCATCTGAGCGCCGAGATGTTCAAGGCGATGGCGGGTGTGTCCATTACACATATTCCATACAAGGGCGGTCCCGAAGCGGATCTGGCGCTGATGCGCGGCGAAGTGGATCTGGTCTTCGAGAACATTACGTCGATCTCGCCATATCTGAAGAACGGCAGCGTCGTGCCGCTCGCCGTCACCGGTGCACGCCGCGACAGCCGCCTGCCGAAGCTGCCGACCATGGCGGAGACGGGGTTGAAGGATTACCAGGCGGTGGCATGGACCGGCTACGTCGCGCCCGCCGCGACCGACCCGCAGATCCTCGACTTTCTCAACAAGGCCTTCAACAAGGCGGCCAACTCGGACGCCATGAAAGCGCGGCTGGCCGACATGGCGTACGAGGTCACCACGGGGCCGCGCGGCGCGTTCTTCGATCTTGCCCGCAAGGAGCGGCCGGTCTGGGCCGCAGTGATCAAGAGTTCCGGCGCGGCAATCGACTGAGGCGCAAGGAACATGGCGCAATTCGACATACTGATTCGCGGCGGCACGGTGATTGACGGCACCGGCGCACCGCGCAGGCTCGCCGACATCGGGGTCGACGGATCGCGTATCACGGCACTGGGCGCGCTGGCGTCCGACTCCGCGGCGGTGGTGATCGATGCGCGGGACCGCATCGTCGCCCCCGGCTTCATCGACTCGCATACGCACGACGACCGCTATCTGACGCTCGATCCACTGATGCCGGCCAAGCTCAGCCAGGGCGTTACCACAGTCGTGACCGGCAATTGCGGGATCAGCCTGGCGCCCTGGCGTGCGCCTCCGGGACAGACCGTTCCGCCGCCGCTTGACCTGCTCGGCGACGACCCGGCCCTCTTTCGTTACCCCGCGTTCGGCGACTATCTCGCCGAGCTGGCGCAGCATCCCGCTGCCGTCAACGCTGCCTGCCTGGTCGGCCATACGACGCTGCGGGCCGCGGTGATGGACCGGCTGGACCGGGCGGCGACGGACGCAGAGATCGCGGCGATGCAGGCATTGCTGCGCGGCGCCATGGAGAGCGGCGCCATCGGGCTCTCGACCGGGGCCGCCTATCCTGCCGCGATGTCCGCCACGACTGGCGAAATGGCCGCCGTGGCGGCGGTCATGCGCGGCTACGGCGGTGTCTACGCCAGCCATATCCGCGATGAGGGCGATCGGATCCACGAGGCGCTTGACGAAGCGTTCGAGGTCGGCGCGGCGGGCGGCGCGCCAGTCGTGGTCTCGCATCACAAGCTGATCGGCCCAAAGAACCACGGACGCTCGGTCGACACGCTGAGGCACATTGCTAACGCGGCGCAGCGTCAGCCGATCGGACTCGACTGCTATCCATATAACGCTGGTTCCACAATTTTGCGAAAGGACCGGCTCGCGGTGTCGAGCCGCGTCATCGTAACGCGCTCGGTACCGCATCCCGAGTTCGCCGGACAGGACCTCGACGTCATTGCGGCGACGATGGGCCTCTCGCCCGAGGACGCCGTCGACGCGTTGCAGCCGGCAGGCGCGATCTACTTCCTGATGGACGAGCAGGACGTGCAGCGCATCCTCGCCTATCCCGAAACCATGATCGGCTCCGACGGGTTGCCCCACGACGCCGCGCCGCATCCGCGTCTCTGGGGCACGTTTGCGCGCGTGCTGGGGCACTACTGCCGGGACCTCGGCCTTTTCCCGCTCGAGCAGGCCGTGCACAAGATGACGGGCTTGACGGCCCGCTACTTCAGGCTACCGGGGCGCGGGATACTGTCACCCGGGAATTTCGCGGACATCACCATCTTCGATGCCGCCAGCGTGGCCGATATGGCGACTTTCGCGCGCCCTGTCGCGCCCGCGAGGGGCATCGAGACGGTGATCGTCAATGGCGCCATCGCGTGGAGCAGCGGCGAGAGCACCGGCGCCCGCGCCGGGGCGGTGATCCGCCGCAACGATACCGCCCGAGCTTAGCGCACGCATTTGCGTGCGGTTCCCGCGAGCTCCAGTGCCATCCTTCGTGACACCTCATCTCCCTGCGCTCAGAGTAACCTCAACCCATCGGCAGGCACGTCGCACACCAGCATGTGCCCCGGCGCATGGGTGATGCACAGCGGCGGACGCGCCATCATGGCCGCCGCCTGCGGCGTCACCCCACACCCCCAGAACACCGGAATCTCCCCGGCCAGGATCGCGGTCGGCTCGCCTTCGTCCGGGCGGCCGATGTCCGCGATGCCGATCGCGGCGGGGTCGCCCATATGAACCGGCGCCCCGTGCGCCCCCGGCAAGCGGGCGCACACGGCCGAGGCGATGGCCGCCTCTTCCGGCGTGTAAGGCCGCATCGACACCACCATCGGCCCATGGAAGGCGCCGACGCGCGTGGTCTGGATGCTGGTGCGGTACATCGGCACGATCTTGCCTTCGTCCACGTGCCGCACGCGCAAGCCGGCGCGTTCCAGCGCGTCCTCGAACGACAGCGAGCAGCCCAGCACAAAGCCCACGAAATCGTCCTGCCAGAGCGTGCTGATATCGTCGCGCTCCTCCACCAGTTCGCCATGGCGCCACACGCGGTAGCGCGGCACGTCGGTGCGCAGGTCGATATCGCCGCCGAGCATCGGCACCGCCGGGCTGCCCGCTTCGGTCATGCCGATCAGCGGGCATGGCACCGGGTTGGCCCGGCAGTACCCGAGGAAATCCCCGGCCCAGGCCTTGGGCAGGATCATCAGGTTGCCCTGCCCATGGCCGGGCGCCATGCCGCTGGTATTGCCGTTGTACCGGCCGCTACGGATGCCGGCACGGGCGCCAGCCGGCGTGGCGGCCCAGCCGGGGGCAAGCCCGGCCGCGGCGTGGATGCTTCTTTCCATCTCCATGCTCCGGTTGCGCTCCGTCATCAGTCGAGGGCCTGGCGGGCGGTTTCCTTCACGCCCAGCAGGGCCAGCAGGCTGACTGCCGCGCCCCCCATGAGCAGGTAGGCCGGGCTGAGCAGGTTGCCGGTGCTGCCGATCAGCGCGGTGGCCACATACGGCGTGAGCCCGCCGCCAAGGATGGCGCCGATGTTGAAGCTGAACGCCATGCCGGTGTAGCGCACGCGGGTCGGGAACTGCTCGGCATAGGTCGGGTAGCCGACGGACTGCACGATGGGCATGGGCAGCGCCACCACCATCATCGCGAGAAAGGCCAGGCCGATGCTGTGGTTGTCCATCAGCATCATCATCGGCAATACCAGCACCATGTAGGCGCAAAAGCCGATGGCAAGCACCTTGCGCCGGCCGAGCCGGTCGGACAGCCCGCCCCACAGCGGCATCAGCATGGCCATGGTCAGGCTGACGAACGCCATGATCCAGTACACCGTTGCCTTGTCGTACTTGAGATAGGTGGTCATGTAGATGTTCATGAACACCAGCCCCACCCAGTAGCCCACGTTCTGGCCGAAGGACAGCAGCACCACCTTGACCACGGCGGGCATGTGCGCGGTGAAGACTTCCTTGAGCGGCGCCTTGGGCGGCTCGCTGTGTTCCTGGAACTGCTTGAAGGCCACGGACTCTTCCACGCGCTTGCGCACCATCGACGAGATCACCACCATCGGGATCGCCATCAGGAACGGAATGCGCCAGCCCCACGCCTGCATCTGCGCAGGCTCCAGCAAGCCGGTGGTGATGCCGCACACGGTCGCAGCCAGCGCGCCGCCCACGGCCACGCCCACCGGCGTGAAGGCGCCGTAGAAGCCGCGCTTGCCCTTGGGCGCGGACTCGGCCACATAGGCAGCCGCGCCGGTGACTTCGCCGCCGGCGAAGAAGCCCTGCGCCAGGCGAATCGCCAGCAGCAGCAACGGCGCGACGATGCCCGCGCTGGCAGCCACCGGCAGCAGGCCGATGATGCCGGTGGCGATGCCCATGCCGATCACGGTGACCAGTAGCACGGCACGGCGGCCAACGCGGTCGCCCAGGCGCCCAAGCACGATGCCGCCGATCGGGCGCATCAGGAAGGCGCTGCCGAACACGGCCAGGATGGCCAGCAGCGAAGCCGTGGCGCTGTCGCTAGGGAAGAACAGCGGGCCGATGGTAGAGGCCATATAGCCGTACACGCCGAACTCGTAATACTCGATGGCGGTACCGGCGGCGGCGGCCATGGCGGCTTTGCGGGCGACGGCATTGCCGGTTGCCGGCGCCGTGGCAGGGGTGGATGCCGGCGCCACGTCGGGCATCGGCAGGGATGAGGTGGGGGCGTTGGACATATTGTCAGTTTCCAGGATGCAACGGGGTAGAAAATCCAGTCCAGGCGTGGTGAAACGCCTGGATGAACCAGCGCTGAAGCACGAATACCTGCCGCGATGGCCGTCCTGTGCCTGAAACTTCCTGGCGCACAGGGCGGGCTCGCGTCTTGTTTTTATTTCCGGAGAGCTAACCACCTGCCGGGAATCGCGGGCCTTTAAATGCCGCCGGGATTCATGCTTCATCGATTACACCGGATACTTTGCAACAAGCATGCCAGCGGCTATTTCGTTAAAAACACGGAATTCCGGGCGTTACGATTCCTGACTAAAAAAAGCCATCTGACTCGGGGATTCAATGCGCCCCGCCGCACCACAACAATGAACCTTTCGTCCCGCCTGGGGCATGGAACGCACCGAAACCGGTATCGTTCACAGCCAGCTGGTGATTAATCTCCCAACCCACGGGATCATTGAGAAAACAGCCAGGCCGTGCGGCCGGGCCGACGCCACAAAATCAATGTCGGCGGCGAATTTACAGCTTTATCAATAGCGCGATTTCAAGCAGCGGGAATAAAACTGCCCAATACCTGCCCTTCTTCCACCATCTCACCCTCGGCCACGCAATACGATTCAATATAACCAGCCGATCCGGCCTCAAGCGGTATTTCCATTTTCATGGATTCGATAATCAGCAGCGTGGCATCCTTTACCTGCATCTCGCCGGGCTGCGCCACGAGTTTCCAGAGGGTGCCGGCGGTGTCTGCCACGATGGATATGGGGGATTTTGTGTGGGGCATATTCTGTTTGTCCGTTGCTATCGTGATTGCGGTGCACGCACCGTGATACCTTCCGCCTCCAGCGCGGCGCGGATGCGGCGGGCAAACCCGGCCGCACCCGGCTGGTCGCCGTGGATGCAGAGCGTGTCCGCCCGGACCGCCACGTCCACGCCACCCAGCGAGCGCACCACACCGTCGCGCACCATGCGCAATACCTGCGCGATGGACGCCTCCACGTCGGTGATCATGGCGGCGGGATGGCTGCGCGGGGTCAGCGAGCCATCGTCCTGATACGTGCGGTCGGCAAAGACTTCCTGCGCCACCGCGAGTCCGGCCTCGCGCGCGGCCGTGACCAGCGCGGAGCCGGCCAGGCCGTAGAACACCAGCGACGGATCCACATCGCGCACCGCCTCGCACAGCGCGCGCGCCATGACGCCATCGCGCGCGGCCTGGTTGTACAGCGCACCGTGCGGCTTCACATGCACGAGCCGGCTGCCGGCCGCGGCGGCAAACGCCTGCAGGGCGCCAACCTGGTAGACCGTGATGTTGTAGACCTCCTCGCGGCCGAGCTGCATGGCGCGCCGTCCAAAACCCTGCAGATCCGGAAAGCCCGGATGCGCGCCGAGCGAGACGCCGAGCGCACTGGCGGCGCACACGGTAGCTGCCATGGTCTGCGCATCGCCTGCGTGAAAACCGCAGGCGATGTTGGCGGAGGTGACATGCGACAGCACGGCCGCATCGTCGCCAAGGCGGTAGATGCCGAAGCTCTCGCCCATATCGCTGTTGAAATCGATCTCATCCATGCGCGTGCTCCCCTGCCGTTTGCGTATCCATGGCGTCGAATACTGCGTCTTGCAGCATGGCAAGGCGTTGGGCTTCCGGCAGATCGATCAAGGCAAAGCGCAACGTCTCGCCCGGTATCTTTTGCGCCAGGCGCGGCAGGTCCACCGCGCACACATGGGCAATCTTGGGATAGCCGCCAGTGGTCTGGCGGTCCGCCATCAGCACGATGGGCTGGCCGTCGGGCGGCACCTGGATCGTGCCGAAGGCCACGGCCTCGGACAGCATCTCGGCAGGCGCAGCCAGCGCGAGCGGCAAGCCTTCCAGGCGATAACCCATGCGATCCGATTGCGCGCCAATGCGAAACGGCTCGCTGACAAGCGCATGCCTGGCGGCGTCGGAGAAGCGCGCCCATTCGCGCCCGGCGACGATGCGTACAGGCTGATCGGGCGCGGTGAGGACATCGGCCGGAAACGCCGGAAGCGCCGGAAACGCCGGGAAACCGGCATCGCGGACCGGTGCGGGCACGCCGCCACGCAAGGCAATGCGGTCGCCCTTGCGCAACGGCTTGCCGGCCGCGCCGCCATAGCCGCCGCGCACAAAGGTGCTGCAACTGCCCATCACCGGCGTCAGCGCAAAGCCGCCCTGCGCCGCAAGGTAAGCGCGCAGGCCGCTGCGGCGCTTGCCGAAGGCAAGCACCGCGCCTGCGGCGACGGGCACCGCACGGTTCATCGGCACGGGCGCGCCGTCGAGCATGGCATCCAGATCCGCGCCGCACACGGCAATCACGGCCGGCACATGGAACCGCAGCGTGGGGCCCATCAGCGTGATCTCCAGCGTGGCTTGCGCCGCGGCGTTGCCGGCCAGCGCGTTCGCCAGCCGGTGGGCGCGCTCGTCCATGGCGCCATTGGCCGGCACGCCGAGTTGCTGGTAGCCGTTGCGGCCGAGATCCTGGAAGGTGCTCAACGCACCGGGCTTGATGACTTCGATGCTCATGGTTGCACGCCTCCGCCCGCCAGCATGGATTCGAATACGTCGGAAGAGATCGGCACGAAGCGCACACGATCGCCGGCGGCCAGCAGGCACGGCAACGCGCGATGCGGGTCAAACAGCGCCACGGGCGTGCGCCCGATCAGGTTCCAGCCACCCGGCAAGGTCATGGGATAGATCACGGTCTGCCGATTGGCCAGGCCAATCGAGCCCGCCGCCACCGCGGTACGTGGCGTGCTGCGGCGCGGCGGCGAAAGGCGCGCGTCGAAGCGGCCCACATAGGGATGCCCCGGTGCGAAGCCCAGCATCAGCACATCGACCGGCTCGGCACTATGCAGCGCGATGACCTGCTCGGGCGACAGGCCACAGGTGGCTGCCACATCGTCCAGGTCGGGACCGTGCTCGCCCCCATAGCAGACGGGAATATCGATCACCAGCGGCGCGCCCGCGTTTGACGAAAGCCCTTCGCACAGGAGTTCGCCGATCATGGCCGAAAGCGCCTCGAACGGGGCGCTGGTACCCATCGCGCGGGCCACGGCAATCGGCTGGTAGTGCACGCCCACGGTGGTCAGGGCGGGCACGATGTCGGTCACGCCGGGCAAGGCCGCGGCGGCGATCCGCACCGCTGCCGCGCAGGCTTGGCGATTGATGGCGATTTCCGCCACCGTGCCGAACTCGACAATCAGGCAGCGATCGCCGGACGGCGCGATCCGCCAGGACGCTTGCGCGTCCGGCGCGGCGTGTTGCGTGTCCTGCGCGATCATGCCCGCACCGCCACGGCGGATGGCGCGGGCACTGCCACCGGCGCGGCCGACTCGCCCACCAGCACCGCCAGCTCGCGCTCCACAAAACCGGTATCGACGCGGCCGGCCCGGAAGTCCGCATGGTCCAGCACGCGGCCAAGGAACACGGCGTTGTGCCGGATGCCTTCGATCACGGTTGCACCGAGCGCCGCCTGCATGGTGGCGATGGCGGCTTCGCGGTCGGTGCCATAGGCAATCAGCTTGGCGATCATCGGATCGTAGAACGGCGTGATCGCATCGCCCTGGCGCACGCCGGTGTCCACGCGCAGCCCGGCCATGCCCGCCGGAAGGCAAAAGCGCGCCAGCTTGCCCGGCGATGGCATGAAATGGCGCGCCGGGTTCTCGGCATAAAGCCGGCACTCGATGGCCGCGCCTGCCCGCCGGATATCATGCTGCGCGCTGGGTGCGAGCGTGCCGGCGGCGAGCCGGATCTGCGCCTGCACCAGGTCCCAGCCGGTGATGGCCTCGGTCACGCCATGCTCCACCTGGATGCGCGTGTTCATCTCCAGGAAGAAGTACTCGCCGCTGTCCGCGTCGAGAATGAACTCGACCGTGCCCGCGCCGCTGTAGCGCTGGTGCGCGGCCAGCGCCACCGCAGCCGCGCTCATGCTGGCCAGCACGGCGGCCGGCACATTGGGCGCCGGGCTTTCTTCAATGATCTTCTGGAAGCGGCGCTGCACCGAGCATTCGCGCTCGAACAGGTGCACCGCCGTGCCGTCACCGAAGCCAAACACCTGCACCTCGATATGCCGGGCGCGCGGCACGTAGCGCTCCAGGTAGATGCTGGCGTCGCCAAAGGCCTTCAGGGCCAGCGCCTGGGTGGACGCCACCGTGGCCGCCAGCGTGTCTGGCCCGTCGACGCGTTTCATGCCGATGCCGCCACCGCCGCCGGCGGCTTTGACCAGCACGGGATAGCCAACGCGCCGGGCCTCGGCGTGCAGGCGCGACAGGTCTTCGGGCAGGAAGCGGATACTGCCGGGCAGCACCGGCACGCCGCACGCGGCGGCAATATCGCGGGCGCGGTTCTTGTCGCCCATGTTCTCGATCGACTCGACGCACGGGCCGATCCACTGCATGCCTTGCGCTTGCGCCGCACGGGCAAACGCGGTGTTCTCGGAGAGGAAGCCATAGCCTGGGTGCACGCCATCGGCGCCATGCGCCGTGCCCGCGGCGAGCACCGCCTCCACATTCAGGTAGCTCTGCGCCGCCGGCGCGGGCCCTACCGCGACGGCAATATCGGCCATCTCGCAGTGCAACGCGCCGGCATCGGCGGCGGAATGCACGGCGATGGTTTCCATGCCGAGCGCCTGCGCGGCGCGGATGATGCGGCAGGCAATCTCGCCACGGTTGGCAACCAGGATTCTTCGCATATCGACTAACTCTTGCAGCTACTGCGTGGGGGCGATGCACGCGGGGCGGGTAAGCCCTGCCCCCGCGTGCGGCGGCCGGCCTTGTGGCCGGTCTCACTCTGGTCTGACGTGGATCCGATGTGGATCCGACGTTCGTGTTACTTGGCGAACAGCGAAGCGATATTGGCAAAGGCCTTGAGCTCCAGCGCATTGCCCGACGGATCGAGGAAGAACATCGTGGCCTGCTCGCCTACCTCGCCCTTGAAGCGGATATGCGGCTCGATGATGAACGACAGGTTGGCGGCCTTGAGCTTGTCGGCAGCGACATGCCACTGATCCATCGGCAGCACCACGCCAAAGTGGCGCACCGGCACGGCATCGCCATCCACGGCGCTGGTGTGGCGGTGGCCTGCTTCTTCCGGCGCCAGGTGGGCCACGATCTGGTGGCCGTAGAAGTTGAAATCCACCCAGTCCGGCGCGCTGCGCCCTTCGGGGCAGCCCAGCAGGTCGCCGTAGAATTCGCGCGCGGCGGCGATGCTGTGGACGGGGAAGGCAAGGTGGAACGGGGCGAGGACGGGAGTGATTTCGCTCATGGCGCTTGGGGATCGAAGTGTTCGAAGTGTTGTGTGGGTCGGGTCTTGGCCCGCCGCCGGCAACGCCGGCCGGTGAACCAATGAGGGAAAGTCTAGGCATGGCAACCAATTAAAAAAAGCGATATATTTTTGACCTTAGCTACACGAAAATTGATGAAACGATCATGCTGCGCGAATTCAAGACCTTTATCGCCGTAGCCCGGCACGGCACCTTTGCCAGCGCGGGCGCGCGCATCGGGCTGACCCAGTCGGCTGTCAGCGCGCAGATCCACCGCCTCGAGCAAGAGCTTGGCTTCTCCCTGTTCGACCGCACGGGCCGCTCGGCGCGGCTGAACGCCGCCGGCCGGGAAACCCTGGCGCTGGCGGAGGAACTGATGGCGCTCTACGCGCGCATCGGCGAGCACGGCGGCGCCACGGAGCGCAGCGGCATGGTGCGGGTGGGCTCGATCGCCTCGGCCCAGGTGTCGTTCCTGATCGACGCGATGGCCGCCTTCCGCGCCGAGCTGCCCGGCTGCAGGATCCGCGTTGTGCCGGGCGTGTCCCTGAACCTGCTTGGCCAGGTGGATGCGGGCGAGATCGATATCGCGGTGATGATCCGGCCTCCCTTTGCGCTGCCGTCGGAGCTGGAGTGGCGCACGCTGGTGATGGAGCCGTTCGTGCTGCTGGCGCCGGCCGCCATGGCAGGCCAGGCCTGGAGCGACGCGCTGGAATCCGCGCCCTTTATCCGCTATGACCGCAGCTCGTTCGGTGGCCGGCTGGTCGACCAGTTCTTGCGACAGTCGCGGCTGGCGGTACAGGACGCCATCGAGCTGGACGAGCTGCAGGGCATCGTGCAACTGGTGGCGCGCGGCCTTGGCGTGGCGCTGATTCCGCAAACGGCGGCGCAAGGCCCTTGGCCCCACGGCGTGACTGCCCTGCCGCTTGGCGACGATACCTTTCACCGCGAGATCGGCCTGGTGGAGCGGCCACGCCATAGCCGTCAGCCGGTGGCAAGCCGGCTCGCCGAGTACATCAGCGAGGCGGCGTCGGGCAGCAAGGTGTAGGCAGGCGCACATCCCGGCCGCCACCGGCTTGCACGATGTCGCCCCCCCTCCCGCGCGCCCCGCGGCTGCCTGACACGCGAGGCGCAAGGTTGTCCCCTCGTTAGGGGGATATGGGTTGCACCCGCATCCCGGCGTAATCTCTGCTCATGATTGGCACGCTGAATCCATCCGACGCGGCATGACGATGTCCCGCGCGGGTCATGCAGGCTTGCCTTATAAAAACAGAGAGGTCTCAGGGAATGCATAACGATAGCGACGCAAAGTCGCGTAGCGCCAATCGGGTCAATGCGCGCAACGGCGGTGGATTCTCTATCAGATTCATCCGGCCACAAGTGCGTGAGATGGTGATGGAGGTGTCCGCGCGCCTGGGCGTCGTCCTGTTGCTGAGCCTGTTCGCCTATAGCGCTTACGCGCAGTGGCGCCTGGCGCCCGAGCGCATCACCTTGCTGCTGCTCGTGGTTGCCACGGTGCTGACCGTAGGTTTGTCGCTGTTCTCGCGGATCCCCGAAAGGCGCGACATGCGCCCCTTGAGCTTTGTGATGTCGATTGGCGGCAGCTTCTACTATCTCGGGATCGAACTCGACCCCGGCGTTCGCCTTGTCCCCGAGACAGTCGGCGCAACGCTGGAAATCACCGGCATCCTGTTCCAGCTATTCGCCAAGCTATCGCTGCGCGGCTCCTTCGGCATCCTGCCCGCCAATCGCGGCGTGGTGTCGCGCGGCGCGTACCGGCTCGTGCGCCACCCCATTTATCTCAGCTATCTGGTGACGGACCTTGGCTTCCTGCTGGCCAACTTTGGCTGGCGCAATGCACTGCTCTACGGCGGCCTTTATGCCTTGCAAACGGGCCGGATGTTCAGGGAAGAACAACTCCTGGGCCAGGATCCCGCCTATCGCGCGTATCAGGCCAATGTGCGATATCGCGTCATTCCCGGCGTGTTTTAAGTGGCGCTAGGGATTACCCGGCTCGCCCCCCTGGATTGGGAAAATTCTAATATCAGATCCGGAAATATCTAAATACCCGAACACCGGAATGCCAACGATGATCATAGCCAAGGATCTGGGGGGATCGATTGCTCCCCGATTCCTGCAAAAGCCCGCCGATCGCAGACATCCGCCAGACCGGCAGGCCCCACCATCGACGTGTTCAAGGAGACGCTAATGATTCCACGGCTAGTATCAACAGCCAGCTTGGCGCTGCTCGCCTTTTTCGCCGCCGGCAGCGTCGGCGCGCAACAGCAGCCGATGAATGCAAAGGAAGCCAAGGCAAAATTCGCGGAAAAGTTCGCTGCTGCCGACACTAATCACGACGGCAAGCTGACGAAAGAGGAAGCGGAGGCCGGCATGCCCGAGGTCTACAAGAATTTCGACGCGATCGACGCCAAGAAGAAGGGCGAGATCACGCAGAAGCAGATTGGCGCGTACTGGGCGGCCAAGTCCAAACAGCGCACTGCGGCGCAAAATCCGGGAAGCCTGAACTGAGCTGACGGCGCTGGCCCTCAAGGTAGGGTCAAGGCGAGTTCCCCGGCGTGCTGGCCAGAACCAGGCCAGTGCCGGGGAGCTTTAGTGCTTATTTAGTGCTTATTTAGTGCTTATTTAATGATGGACGGTCCCTGGCGATATTCCAGTCAGGTCAGGAGGTTGAAGGCGAACCCTAGCGCAATCGCGCCGCCTAGCGCTTCCACTGCCGCCAGCGCGAGAAGGTTTTTCAAAACGAATGCATCGTCCTGCTTGGTCACCATGGTGTTGTCTCCTGAAGTAGGAATCCACGGCTGATCATTTGTGGAAAGCACGGCAGTATCTGTTCCACACGCCAGCCACGTCTCAACTCGCTTTCAGTAGACCGCAACGCGGCGCTGGCGAAAAGCTGGCATAAACCCCTATTCAGGCCAGCGGGCTGAGACCGCGCGCGCAATCAACGCACTTTCCCAAGCCCTCACCTCTCCCCTACTGCAGCACAAAGCCCTGCTCCCGCACAGCTTGCGAATCCAGCCCGATCTGGACCTTGAACTCCCCCGGCTCGGCGGCATAGTCAAGTTTGGCATTGAAGAACTTCAGCTTGTCCTCATCGAGGGCAAAACGCACCACGCGCTCCTCGCCTGCCTTGAGCATGAGCTTGTGGAAGTCCTTCAGTTCCTTCACCGGCCGCACCACGGAAGCGGCAACGTCCTGGATATAGAGCTGGACCACGGTTTCGCCATCGCGCTGCCCGGTGTTCTTCACCGTCACGCTCGCCTCGATGCGGCCACCGCGCGGCATGGTGGGGCTCGACAGCGTGATGCCGGATACGCTGAAGTCCGTATAGCTCAGTCCGTAGCCGAACGGGTACAGCGGACCGGACGTTTCCTCGAAGTATTGCGAGGTGTAGTTTGGCGGCTGGCCCGGCACGAACGGGCGCCCGATACGCAGCTGGTTGTAGTAGGTGGGGATCTGCCCGAGCGAGCGCGGGAAGGAAACGGGCAGCTTGCCCGAAGGGTTGTAGTCCCCGAACAGCACGTCGGCAATGGCATGGCCGCCTTCGGTGCCGGCGTACCAGGTCTCGAGCACGGCGTCGGCGTTGTCCTTCACCCAGTTGATGGTGAGCGGGCGGCCGTTCATCAACACCACCACCATCGGCTTGCCGGTGGTCTTGAGCGCCTTGAGCAGCGTCTCCTGGCTGCCCGGCAGCGACAAGGTGGTACGACTCGAGGCTTCATGCGACATGCCGCGCGACTCGCCCACGGCCACCACGATCACGTCGGCGCCGCGCGCTGCCGCCACGGCTTCGGCAATCATGTCCCCCGGGGCACGCTTATCCTGGACAATCTCGGGCTTGTCCCAGTTCATGAAGTTCAGGTACCCGACCACGCCAGCGTCGTCGGTCACGTTCGCGCCGCGGGCATAGACCACGCGGCCATTGCCGCCGAGCGCGTCGCGCACGCCTTGGAGCAGCGTCACCGTCTGCGCGGATTTGCCGGCAGCCGACCAGCTCCCCATGGTGTCGATGGGCGCATCGGCCAGCGGCCCGACGAGCGCGACCGTGCCGGCCTTCTTCAGCGGCAGCGTGCGCTCGCGGTTCTCGAGCAGCACCAGCGACTTGCGCGCGGCGGCGCGTGCGGCCTCCCGATGCAGGCGGCTCGGCGCGTCGACGTCGGCCGGGTCCTGCTCCGCGGCGCCGATGCGCTTGAAGGGTTCCTGGAACAGTCCCAGGTCGTACTTGGCGCCCAGTATCTCGCGCACCGCGTCGTCAATGACGCGCATGGGCACTTCGCCGGATTTCACCAGTTCGGGCAGGTGGTCCCGGTAGGCGGAGTCGTGCATGCTCATGTCGACGCCGGCCAGGATGGCGAGCTTGGCGGACTCGCGCGCATCCTTGGCCACGCCATGCTTGGTCAGCTCGTCGATGGCCCCGTGGTCGCTCACCGTGATGCCCTTGAAGCCCCAGCTCTTGCGCAGCAGGTCCCGCAACAGCCATGTGTTGGATGTGGCCGGCACGCCGTTGATCGAGTTCAGCGCAATCATGACGCCGCCGGCGCCGGCATCGATGCCGGCGCGGTACGGCGGCAGGTAGTCCTGGTACATGCGCAGCGGGCTCATGTCGACCGTGTTGTAGTCGCGCCCGCCTTCCACCGCGCCGTACAGCGCGAAGTGCTTGACCACCGCCATCACGCTATCTGCGTTGGCCAGGGAGGTTCCCTGAAAGCCCCTGACGCTGGCCTGCGCGCACAGCGAGACCAGGTACGGATCCTCGCCAAACCCTTCCGACGTGCGCCCCCAGCGCGGATCGCGCGAGATGTCGACCATCGGCGCGAAGGTCATGTCGAGGCCATCCGCGCTGGCTTCGATGGCCGAGACGCGCGCGCTCTGCGCCACGGTTTCCATGTCCCAGCTCGATGCCAGGCCCAGGCTGATCGGGAAGATGGTGCGTTGCCCGTGCACCACGTCGTAGGCGAAGAAGATGGGGATCTTCAGGCGGCTGCGCTCCACCGCCGCCTGCTGCATCGGCCGGTTGTCCTTGCGCGTCACCGAGTTGAACGTGCCGCCTACCCGGCCCGCCGCGATCTCCTTGAGCAATTGGGGCTGGGGCATGTCCTCGCCGATGCTGATCAGGCGCAATTGCCCGATCTTCTCCTCCAGCGTCATCCGTCCTATGAGATCGGCGACGAAGGCATTCTTGTCGCCAGCGGCAGCCGGCGCGGTACCGGCAAGAACCGGCGAACAAACCAGGCTGGCCGACAGGGCCAGCAAAGAGAGCATTCTCATCTGAGTGTTATCCAGGTGGCGCGACAAGGTAGCTGCCCCGCAGGTGGTGCGCGTTTCCTGCCTGACAGGCACGTGAAGCGAAATACGCTATCGTTTATCTTTCTGCACTGCGAGCGCAGTTTACCGCCACTACACTATCTGCTGCCGCCGCATGTGACGCGGCAGCCTTGCTTAACCTGTTTTTCTGGAGAGATTCGTGGTTCTTGCCGTCATCGCCGCGTCGTTTCGTAACAAGATGCAAATCGCCTTGCCAACGCTGCTGGCCGCCGGGGCGTTGCTGGCGGGCAGCCAGGCCAGCGCGTTCTCCCTGGACGACGTGGTGCCCCGCGCCAAGACCCTGGCCGACAAGCCCTATGCCGCACCGGTCAGCAACCTGCCCCCGGTGTTCAGCCAGATGCAGTTTGCCGACTACATCAAGATCCAGCCCCAGCGCGACAACCTGGAGTGGAAGGACCAAGGCACGCCGTTCCGCCTGGGCTTCTACCACCAGGGCATGCAGTTCGGCAGCCCGGTACGCATCAACGAGATCGTGGGCGGCGCGGTCCATGAGATCAGGTACGATCCCGCGCGCTTCGACTTCGGCGACCTGAAGCTGGACAAGTCCGCGACCGGCAAGCTCGGCTATGCCGGCTTCCGGGTGCTCTACCCGATCAACCGGGCCGACAAGCTCGACGAGATCATGAGCGTGCTGGGCGCCAGCTACTTCAGGGTCATCGGCAAGAACCAGGTCTATGGCCTGTCCAGCCGCGGCCTGGCCATCGATACCGGGCTGCCCGTCGCAGAGGAGTTTCCGGCCTTCCGCGAGTTCTGGATCGAGCGGCCGGATCCACAGGACAAGCACCTGGTGTTCTATGCGCTGCTTGATTCCCAGCGTGCCACCGGCGCCTACCGCTTCGATCTCTACCCCGGCGAGGACGCGGTCCTCAAGGTGCAGGCGCGCATTTTCCTGCGCGGCCCCGTCGCCAAGCTCGGCGTGGCGCCACTGACCAGCATGTTCCTGTTCGGGCCGAACCAGCAGCGCGACCAGTACAACTTCCGCCCGGCCCTGCACGACTCCAACGGCCTTGCCATCCATACCGGCAGCGGCGAATGGCTGTGGCGCCCGCTGAACAATCCGCGCAACCTCGCCATCAGCACCTTCCAGGTCACCAACCCCAGGGGCTTCGGCCTGCTCCAGCGGGGCCGCGAGTTTTCCTCGTATGAAGACCTGAAGGACCGTTATGACCTGCGGCCAAGCGCCTGGATCGAGCCCCAGGGCGACTGGGGCAAGGGCAAGGTCGAGCTGGTGGAAATCCCCACGCCTGACGAGACCAACGACAACATCGTCGCCTTCTGGACGCCGGACCAGTTGCCGCCCAAGGGCCAGCCCCTGAAGGCGGACTACACGATGCACTGGACCCTTGACGAGCGCGCCCTGATGGACAAGAACCTGGCCTCGGTCAGGCAGACGCTGCGCTCCGCAGGAGAAATCACGCAGGCCAACCTGATCCGCCACCTGGATGGCAGCACAGGCATCGTGGTTGACTTCGAAGGCCCCGTGCTGGCGAGCCTTCCCCCGGGCACGCAGGTGGGCGCGCAGGTCAGCGTGAGCAGCAACGCCGAGATCATCGACAGGGTGGTGGAACCCAATCCCGTCATCAAGGGCTGGCGGCTGAACCTGCGGATCAAGGTCAAGGATCCGAAGCAGGTGGTGGAAATGCGCGCGGCGCTGGTGTCCGGCGACAAGACGCTGAGCGAAACGTGGAGCTACCAGATGCCGCCGTATTCGGTCGGCGGCAAATAATACGGGCAATACGAAATACGACCGCCTGTTGCGCCGTGCCGCCCCCCCGTCCTGCGCCTGGCGTCCCGGCTCAGGCGAGCGCGCCGCGGGTCGCCGGCATCACGGTCTGCACCGACGCGGCAAAGCGCTCGACGATGCGGTCGATATCCTGCGCCGTGCAGATGAACGGCGGCGCAAAGAGCACGTGGTCGCCCCGCACGCCATCCACGGTGCCGCCCATCGGATAGATCAGCAGCCCGTTGTGCATGGCGGTGGACTTGAGCCGGGCATGCATCTTCAGGGCGGGGTCCAGCGTCGCCTTGGTCTCGCGGTCGGCCACGAACTCCACGCCGACAAAGAGGCCGCGGCCGCGGATGTCGCCAACGTTGGGGTGGTCGCCCAGCGTTTCGCGCAGCCGCGCGCGGAGCTGCTCGCCGCGCGCCAGCACGTTCTCCAGCAGATGGTCCCCGGAGATGGTGCGCTGCACGGCCAGTGCCGCCGCGCAAGCCGTGGCATGGCCGATATACGTGTGCCCATGCTGGAAGAAGCCGCTGCCGCCCACCACCGCGTCATAGATGCGGCTGCTCGATATCATTGCACCGATCGGTTGATAGCCCGCGGCCAGGCCCTTGGCGATGGTCACGATATCGGGCACCACGCCATCCTCCTCGCACGCGAACAGGTAGCCGGTGCGGCCCATGCCGGACATGATTTCGTCGAGGATCAGCAGCACGCCGTACTTGTCGCAGACAGCGCGAATACGCCTGAGATAGTCCGCCACCGGCGGCACCGCGCCGGCGGTCGCGCCCACCACCGTCTCCGCCACGAACGCGGCGACGCTCTGCGGGCCAAGTTCGAGGATCTTGGCTTCGAGCTCGTCGGCCAGGCGCTGCGCGTACTGCTGGTCGGTCTCGCCCGCTTCCTGGTCGCGGTAGGCGTAGCACGGCGCCACATGGTGCGCCGGCACCAGCAGGGGCAGGAACGGCTCGCGACGCCATGCATTGCCGCCGATGGCCAGCGCCCCCAGCGTGTTGCCATGGTAGCTCTGGCGGCGCGCGATGAAGTGGCGGCGCTGCGTTTGCCCGATCTCCACGAAATACTGCCGCGCCAGCTTCAACGCGGCCTCGACCGCCTCCGAGCCGCCCGAGACAAAGTAGACGTGGTTCAGATCGCCGGGCGCCGCTTGCGCCAAGGTGCGGGCCAGTTCTTCCGACACTTCGGTGGTGAAGAACGACGTATGCGCGTAGGCGAGCGAGTCGACCTGCTGCTTGATCGCCTCGATCACCCTGGGATGCCCGTGGCCCAGGCAGGACACCGCGGCCCCGCCCGAAGCGTCGATATAGTGCTTGCCATTGCTGTCGATGAGCTCGATGCCCTTGCCGGAAACTGCCACGGCAAGCGTCTGGCGGGGATTGCGGTGGAATACGTGGGTCATGGTGTCTGGTGTGGAAACGAAATGTCGAATTAGGGACGCGGGCGGTGCGTCAGAACCTGGCCGGAAAATGCCGGGATAACGTGTGTGTTTTCCCACACGCGCTGGCCATTGACCCAGACGCCGTGGATGCCCTCGCTGAGGCGGATCGGATCCTCGAAGGTGGCGTGGTCCTGCACACGTTGCGCGTCGAACAGGACCAGGTCGGCGAACTGGCCGGCCCGGACTAGCCCGCGGTCCGTGAGTCCGTATTGCTCGGCGGCAAGCCCGGACATCTTGTGAACGGCTTGCTCAAGCGTCATCAGCCCGGACTCACGCACCATCCGCGCGAGGATGCGCGGGAACGTACCCCACTGGCGCGGGTGGGGCCGTGGGTCGAACGGGAGCCCGTCCGAGCCAAAGATGGTCAGGGGAAAGCTGGCGATGCGCTCGACGTCCGCTTCATCCATGATGAAGTAGATGGCGGCGGCGGGCTTCAGCCGTTCCAGCAGGCCATGTTCGTCCAGCCCCAGCGTCTGCATGAGTTCCTGGAAATCCCGGCCGCCCGCTTCCGGGTAGCCTTTGGACCAGGTGATCATGGTGCGCGTGGATTGCCGTACGCGATCCAGCCGGAGCATGGTCGAGGTTGCGGGATAGGGATGGCAGTCCAGGCATAGCGGCTGCAGCCTGGAGGCTTTCTCCAGGATGGCCAGGGTCTCCACGGAGCGGCCATGATTGCGTTTGCCCGCTACCTTGTGATGCGAGAAGACGATGCGGCAATCCAGCGCCCCACCGATCCTGAGCGCCTCTTCGATCGAGGGCACGATATCGTCGGTCTCGTCACGCAGGTGGGTGGAGTAGATGCCCCCGAATGCCCGCAGCGGCTCGCAGACCTGGATGATCTCCTGCTCCGTGGCGGCAGCGGCCGGCGGATAGAAGGTGCCAGTGGATACGCCGAAGGCGCCTGCCTGCATGGCTTTTTCCACCTCCACGCGCATGGCGGCCACTTCCTGCGCATTGGCCTCGCGGCTCACGTCCGGCATGGCCTTGACGCGCAGCGTCGAGTGGCCGAGCAACGGCACCACGTTCACGTTGGCCGGCTTGGCGCGCATGGCATTCAGCCAGTCGGCGAACTCGGCGAACCGGAACAGTTCCGCCGGCCCCAACAGGTCCAGTGGCTGTGGCGGATCGCCGATGACCAGCGGCGCCACGCTGATGCCGCAGTTGCCTGTCACCACCGTGGTGATGCCCTGCGAAACCTTGGGTTCCATCTCCGGATGCACCAGCAGGTACCCGTCGTCGTGCGTGTGGGAATCGATGAAGCCCGGCGCCAGCACGCGGCCCGCCGCGTCGATCACTGCCCTGGCCTGCATGCCGGCCAGGTCGCCGACGGCAACGACCCGGCCGCCGGCGACGGCGACATCCGCGATCCGCCGCGGCGCGCCCGTGCCATCGACCAGCGTCGCGCGCCGAAACAGCAAATCTGCAATGCTGGCGGCCTCCATGGGTAATGCCGACATGACTTCTCTCCCCTGCTTACCGTGGTTCGATTCCCGCTTGCTTGACAACCTCCGCCCACCTCACGCCCTCCAGGGCCGCAAAGCTGGTCCGCGCCTGTGCGCCTGTGCGCATTGGGGCCGCGAACTTCGCCTTCAAGGCGGGACCGGCCAAAGAAGCGCTGCCGGCGTCGGTGAAGTATAAGAAAGCGCGCCCGCTTATGCAACATATGTTTCTTTGCAAATCAATGAGATTCACTCGATTCATTCCGCACCAAGCCACGCCGGAGGCACGCCCCGTGCGTCGGGTGACTAGTTGTGCAACAATCGTTACATCCGTCAATCAGGACACCACCCATGCCTACCGAAGTCTCCATGCCGCCGCAGAGCCTGGATGAACTACTTGTTCATCTCCGGGAGAACTTCGCTACGCTTAGTACGCAGTTCCAGGGCGGGGCGCGCTACCTGCTCGATCATCCGCAGGAGATTCCCATCCTGTCCATGCGCAAGATTGCCGCGAATGCAGGTGTCCAGCCGGCCACCCTGGTGCGCCTGGCGCAGTTCCTTGGCTTCGAGGGCTGGCAGGGCCTGCGCGAGCTCTTTGTCGAGTCGATCCGCGGCGGCCCGCAGCCCTACGCCAAGCGTGCCAAGAAGCTGGTACGCGAGAGCGGGTCAAGCCGGATGCTCACGGAAATGCTCGACGCCCAGCACCGCAACCTGGACCTGACCGGGGCCAACAATGCCGAGTCGATGCCGCAGGCTGCTGACCTGCTCAGCGCCGCGCCCAATGTGTATGTAGCGGGCTTTCGCTCGTGCTACCCCATCGCGTTCACCCTGCACTACGTGTATCGGCTGTTTCGCCCAACGGTGCACCTGATCCGTGGCGATGCGGGCACGCTCGAGATGGAGCTGCGCGCCCTGACGGCCAAGGATGCCGTGGTGGTCGTGAGCTTTGCGCCCTACTCGCAGGAGAGCATCCGCGTGGCCGATGCCGCGCGCGAGGCCGGCTGCCGCGTGGTGGCCCTGACCGACAGCACCGTGGCGCCGATTGCCTTGCATGCCGATTGCACCCTGCTGTTTTCCATCGACAGCCCGTCGTTCTTTCCCTCCATCACGGCCGGCGTGGCGGTGGCGGAAGCCCTGGTCGAGCAGTTGCTGGCCAAGAAGGGCAAGGGCGCGATCAAGGCGCTCGAACTCGCCGAAGGCCAGTTGCACCAGACCGGCGCCTATGTCCCGGCCAGGCGGGGCTAGCTGGCCGGACATGCGCTAGGCGAGCTGGCTGCAGCCGGCCCGCGCATTGCGGCAAAGCCCTTGCGCTTCCAGGAACAACGCCACGTCCAGGCACCTAGTTTCCTGCCACGGCGGCGCGATTAGCTGTACGCCGAGGGGCAGGCCGGCCACGGCGCAAGGCGCGGCGACCACGGGCAGCCCCGCCAGCGAGACAGGGCGAGTCAGGTGGCCGGCATCTGCGCGCGGCACGTAGCCCCGCTTGCTGCCAGCGATCTGCTCCGCCCCGATCAGGGGTGCGGCGTACGGCGTGGTGCACGCCAGCAGCAGGTCAACCTCGTCGAACAGTGCTTCCAGCTTTTGGCGCCACACGGCCTGGTAGGCCTTGGCCAACTGGTACCAGCCCTCGGGGATGGACAGGCCGGCCAGCATGCGCCGGCGCACAAAGGCGCTATAGCCAGGATGGCGCTCGGCGAATCCGCGCTGAACATGGTTGCGCCCGACTTCAAACGCGGAAATGATCGACGCGGCGTCGCGTGCAAGATCGGCTTCGGGTAAATCGATCTTCCGTACAGCATCAAACGCCGAGGCAACGCGCAGCACGGCATCCTGGGCCTCGTCCTGCGCGAAATCGCCAAAGCCGGCTTGCAAAATCCCCACGCGCAGGCCAGCCATCGACACGCCGGCAGGCCGCATCGGCTCGCCGGGTCCGGGTCCGGCTCCGGCTCCGGACCCCAGCATCGCGCGGTACGCCATTGCCAGCCCGGTTGCATCCGAGGCCATCGGACCCACCGCGTCCAGGCTCTCGGCATACGGAAAGCACCCTTGCGCCGAAATGCGGCCCGTGGTCGGCCGCAGGCCCCAGATGCCGCAGAACGACGCCGGCGCGCGAATGGATCCGTTGGTATCGGACCCGATGCCAATCGGTGCGATCCCGGCTGCAATCGCCGCGGCGGTGCCCGCCGACGATCCGCCGGCGATCCTGGACGGATCCAGCGGATTGCGCACCGGTCCGCCGATCACGTTCTCGCCAGTAGCGCCGCAGGCATACTCGTCCATCTGAGTCAGCGCCACCGGGATCGCGCCGGCCGCCATCAACGCCTGCACCACGGCGGCGCTGCGGGTGGCGGGCGGCTCGTTCGCCCGCGCATGGGCGCCGGCAAGCGTCGCGTGGCCTGCCACGTCCAGCAGGTTCTTGACGACAAAAGGCACGCCAGCCAGGGGAAGCGGGGCCTCGCCGGCGAGGCGGGCCGTGTCACAGGCGCCTGCGCCGACAATGGCCTCCCGCGCCAGCAGCCGGGAGACACAGTTCAGCGACGCCACCTGCGCCGCCCTGGCAAGGCTGGCCCGAACCACGTCTTGCGCGGTATGACTCCCGCCGCGGAGCTGCGCCGCGATGCCAGTGACGGACTGCAAATCAAGCGCCATCGCCGCCCCCCACCCTGCTCCGCGCCTGCCCGCTTGCCAAGGCATTGGCAAGCCCCTGCGCCATGCCCTCCATGCCCTGCACCAGCGCCACAACAGCCTCGATATCCTCCGCCGAAACCGGCGGCCGGACTTTGCCGATGGCCGTATCGACGGCAGCCAGCAGTTCCGCCTGCGTCATGCGTTGCGTCGCCATCTCACACCTGCCGGTCGGACATGAGTTCGCGCGGAATGGCGAGGATCAGCACCGCGGCAATCAGCATCATGGCGGCCAGTGCCAGCACCCCCAGCGAGATGCTGCCGGTGGACTGCTTGATGCCACCCATGAGCACGGGGCCGATCAAGCCAGCGAGGCTGGCGGCACTGTTGATCATGGCGATGCCGCCTGCGGCGGCCGTACCGGCCAGCACGCGGCCCGGCAGGCCCCAGAACATTGCCAGCGTCGCCATCAGGCCGGAGATGCCGATGGTCAGGAACACCATGGCCATGACGGTATTGTGCGCAAACAGCGTGCTGGCCCACATGGCGGCGGCCGCGACAAAGAGCGGGACGGCGGCATGCAGGCGCCGCTCACCCACGCGCTGCGCATGCGCCGCGTTGCGGTTCATCACCACGCAGGCAACGCCATACGGGATTGCCGTCAGCAAGGCAATCTCGAGGGGAGACTGCATGCCCGTGGACTGGATGATGGTCGGGAGCCAGAACACCAGGCCATAGTTGCCGATATTGAACAGCAGGCAAATGCCCATCAGCATCCACAGCACCGGAGACTTGAGCGCGGCCACGAAGCTCGTGTTCTTGCGGGCGTTCTCCGTGGATAGCGTGGTGGTGATCGCCGCCGCTTCCGCCTTGGTCAGCCAGGGCGCGGCCTGAGGCGACTCCGGCAGCATCTTGAGCACGAGCAGGCCCAGCACGATCGCCGGCAACGCTTCGATCAGGAACATCCACTGCCAGCCCTGCAAGCCATGCAGATCATGCGTGCCGGACATCAGCGCGCCAGAAATCGGCCCGCCCAGCACCATCCCCAGCGGCATCGCCAGGAACAGGATCGACATGATCTTCGACTGCCGGGCCGCCGGATACCATTTGTTCAGGTACATGACCGCGGCAGGGAAGAAGCCGGCTTCCGTCACGCCCAGCATGAAACGTGCGAAGTAGAACTCCGCTGGCGTGCTCACCAGCATGGTCGCGGCGGAAACCAGCCCCCACACGATCATGATGGCGGCCATGCTCTTGCGCATGCCCAGCCGGTAGATCAGCAGGCTGCTGGGCACCTGGCAGAGCATGTAGCCCCAGAAGAAGATACCGGCCCCGATGCCGTACACCACGTCGCTCAGCCCCAGCGCCTGCTGCATCTGCAGCTTGGCAAAGCCAACATTCACCCGGTCCAGGTAGCTGAAGAAATAGCAAAGGACGATGAACGGCACGATGCGCCTGGTCACCTTGGCGAAGGCGGCGGCGTCCAGCCCGCTCTCAACGCGGGGCGCTTGCCCCGCGTCACCCAGGGTGGCGGGGTTCTTGACAACGGTCATGCTGGTCTCCTGCTGGTACGGGATTACTCAAACGCTTCGTCGTTGGGCTGGTCGTAAGCTCTCTTGACCGCGGCGCTCATCGGGAACTCGAAATTGATGTTCTTAGGCGGCACCGGCTTGCTGAACCATTTTTCGTACAGGCCCTTGATCTCGCCGCTCTTCATCAGGCCGGTGATCACGCCGTCGACCAGCTTCTTGAACCCGGGATCGTCCTTGCGCATCATGAAGCCGTAGGCCTCGAACGATTGGGGCGTGCCAACCACTTCCCATTCCGCCGGGTTCGGCGCCAGCGTTTTTGCGCCCGACAGCAGCACGTCGTCCATCATGAAGGCCCAGACGCGGCCCGATTGCAGGATCAGGAACGACTCGCCGTAGTCCTTGGCGCTCTGGATCGTGATGTTGGCCTTCTTGTCGTCGTTGAGCTTGCGCAGGATCCGCTCGGACGTGGTGCCCGCGTTGGTGACCACGGCCTTGCCGCTAAGGTCCGGGAAGTCGTGGACCGGGCCGCCCTTCTTGACCAGCAGGCGCGTGCCGGCAACAAAGAAGGTGGTGGAGAACGCCACCTGCTGCTGGCGCGCTTTCAGGTTGGTGGTGACCCCGCACTCCAGGTCGACTGTGCCGTTCTGGACCAGGGATATGCGGTTCTGCGACGTGACCGGCACCATGCGCACGTCAAGCTTGGCCAACCCCGCCTGCTTCTTGACCTCGGCCACCACCTTGTCGCAGATGTCCTGCGAGTAGCCGATCACCTTCTGGTTGCTGTCGTAGTAGGAAAACGGGATCGAGGTGGTGCGATGCCCGATCGTGATCGTCCCCGACTCCTTGATCCGGGCCAGCGTGGGGCTGGCAGCCACATCCGAGGCCTGGACCGCCCCCACGCCAAGCATCGCTCCCAGCATTGCCAATCCGAGGCAGGTGGCTTTCACAGCTTTCATTTATCGCTCCTTGTTTAGCAGACATGCGACGGGCCATCGCGTTTGAATACTATTCACTGAGCAACAACTGTTCCATCATGGATAACCATGAAACATATGTATTTTTTACGGGAAAAATGAAGTAACAGACGCATCACGCACCAAATAAGGCGATACAAATGGTGCATGACCAGCCTCGTTTTGAGGCATGAGGGAACCAGCAGGCCTGCGCAACCAGGCGTAGCATGTCGCGCTCGCCTCCAGCTTTTGACCCAGCCTCATGCGTTCCATGCGAGCCCTGCCGCCTCTCGTCACCCTGCGCGCGTTCGAAGCTGCCGCCAGGCGCCTGAGCTTCAGCCTGGCGGGCCAAGAGCTTTTTGTGTCACAAAGCGCCGTCAGCCACCATATCCAGCGCCTGGAGAACGACCTGGGCGTGACGCTGTTCGAGCGGCGCGCGCGCGCGGTTGCGCTGACGCCCGCGGGGCAGGCGTATTACGCCAAGGTGCACGCGGCGTTCGAACTGCTGCGCGACGGCACCGAGCAGGTACGGGCGCCCAGCACGGCGCGCACGACGCTGACCGTGGGGCTGCTGGCGTCGTTTGGCACACGCTGGCTGGCGCCACGCTTGCAGGCGTTCTCGCTGGCGCATCCCGGCATCGACCTGCAATTGCGGCCCGATATCGGCCTGGCGGATGTGGCCGGCGGCGAGGTCGACGTGGCGATCCGCTACGGGCGCGGCGCCTGGCCGGGCGTGCAGGCGCAGCAACTCATGCCGGAGCGCCTGTCGGTGGTCTGTGTGCCCGGCCTGATCGCCGGGCCGGATCGGCCCGCCAAGCCACAGGACCTGCTGCGCTTTGCGTTTTTATCGTCGCATGCCCGGCAGCCGTTCGAGTGGGCCGCCTGGTCGCGCCGCTTTGGCCTGGACCTGAGCCAGGCGCAGACCGTGCATCTGCACGACTACAACATCGTGGTGGAAGCGGCGCTCGCCGGCCAGGGCATCGCCATGGGCCGCCACCGCCTGATCGCCCAGCAACTGGCCAGCGGCGCGCTGGTGCAGGCCCTGCCCGACGCGGTACTGGATGATCCCGGCATCGGCTGGTGGCTGGTCGCGCCGCGCGGCGCGCTGGGCGAGGCCGCGTCGGCATTCCGTGGCTGGCTGATGGCGGTGGCCACCGAGGATGCGCTGGACCGCGCCTGACGCCGCGTGATCACCCACGGATTAGTTTTGCTCATGTGTGGCGAAGCAAGAATTGATTGGTTTCCCGGCCACCAAGCCGATAGGATGGGCCTTCCCAATCCCTTTCCCGCGCAACCCACATGACCCTCTCCCTCTCCGCCCGCGTGGCCGAACTCGGGCTGACCCTCGAAGCCGCGGCCGCGCCCGCTGCCAACTACGTATCGTTCGTGCAGGACGGCAACCAGCTCTATATCTCCGGCCAGATCTCCCGCGAAAATGGCCAGGCCGCGTACCTGGGCCGCCTGGGCGACACTATTTCGGACGAAGACGGCGTGCGGGCGGCGCGGCTGTCGGCGCTCGGCATCCTGTCGCAGATCGCCGCCGCCACGGGCGACCGGCTCGACCGGGTGGCCCGTGTGGTGCGGCTGGGCGTTTTCGTGGCTTGTACGCCGGACTTCAATCGCCAGAGCGCCATCGCCAACGGTGCGTCGGACCTGATGGTGCAGGTCTTCGGCGATGCAGGCCGCCATGCGCGCAGCGCCGTGGGCGTGGCCTCGCTGCCTGCCGGCGTTGCCGTGGAAGTCGAAGCGGTCATCGCGCTGACCTCGCCCTGAACCGGACACGCATCCCAGGAACCCCCATGCCAGCCCCCCTCACCGCTGCTCCCCTTTCCGCTGCCGCCGTCGACGCCCTGCGCGCCCTTACCCCGGGTGCGCAAGGCACCACGCACTTCAACCACGGCGGCGCCTCCCTGCCGTCAGCGGCCACGCTCGAGGCGATCTACAGCCACCTGCAGCGCGAGGCCACGCTGGGACCGATGGAAGCCGGCGTCGCGGCGCGCGAACAAACGGAACGCGCGCGTACCCTCGCCGCGCAACTGCTCAACGCCCAGCCGGCGGAGATCGCGCTGACCACGGGCAATTCGCCCGGCTGGGGCGCCGCGTTCGCCGCCCTGGGAGCCTGGCAACCCGGCGACCGGATCCTGGTCGGGCGCCACGAATGGGGCGGCAACCTGGCCACCATGCGCCTGACTGCGCAGCGCGCGGGCGCGTCGATCGAAGCCATTCCGTCCGATAGCAGCGGCGCGGTGGATCCCGAGGCGCTGGAGGCCATGCTGGACGACCGCGTGCGCCTGATTGCGCTGACCTGGCTGCCGGCCAACGGCGGGCTGATCAACCCGGCAGCGGCCATCGGGCAAGTGGCGCGGCGCAACGGCGTCCCCTACTTCATCGACGCGGCGCAGGCGGTGGGGCAATTGCCGATCGATGTGGCCCAGTTGGGCTGCGACGTGCTCAGCGGCGCCGGACGCAAGGCACTGCGCGGCCCAAGAGGCACCGGCCTGCTGTATGTGCGGCAGGACTTCCTGCCTCGGCTCACGCCGGCATTCGGCGACACGTACTCCGCGCCGCTGGACGCGGACGGCGAGCCGGTACTGCGGGCCGGCGCGGCCCGCTTCGAATCGGCGGAAGCATCGATGGCGCTGCGCTGCGGCCTGGCCAACGCCTTGCAGGAAGCGCTGGAGATCGGCCTTGAGAACATCCGTGCGCGGATCGATGCCACCGCGCAGGCGCTGCGTGCGCAACTGGCCGGCATACCCGGCGTGACGGTGCTGGACCAGGGCCACGAGCGCTCCGGACTGGTGGCGTTCAACCTGGCCGGCCAGGACCCAGTGTCGGTGCAGCGTAGCCTGGCGGCGCAGGGCGTGATGATCGGCAGCAACGGCGTCGCCTATACCCCCCTGGATATGCACGCCCGCGGACTCAGCCAGATCGCCCGCGCCTCGGTCAGCTACCTGACCACCGAGGCGGAGATCGGGAAGTTGCTGGAGGGCTTGCAGGCGCTGGTGCGTTAGGGTGCCGGACCGGGCTTCTCATCGTGATGCGCATCGTGCGACATCGAGGCCAGTCATGCTAGCCAACTTGGGCGAACGTCCAATTCCTGGGGAGGCGGCGGGGCAGATGCCTCATGTGGCGCTTGATGGCGCGACGGGCTAGGATACAGAGACTGCGGGACGGTGAGGCTGATGCATCGCAGCATTCGCCGCCGACGTCTTCGCATCTCTTACCCTATGCCAGACAAGCCCCTGTCTCCGCCAGGAACGCTGACGCGCAACCGCCTCGTCAGGCGCATCGCGATTGTCGTGGCGATACTCGCAGGCCTCGTTGGCACAAGCTGGTACGCAACCCGAGCCAAGCCGGTAGCGGTACTGACGGCCAAGGTCGAGCAGGGGCGCGTCGAGGCCACTGTCGCCAACACACGGGCGGGCTCGGTCTCAGCCTGCCGGCGGGCGAAGCTGGCGCCTCCGGCGGCCGGACGCATCGAGGTGCTGAATATCCACAAGGGCGATCGCGTGAAGGCTGGCCAGGTACTTCTCGTCCTGTGGAACGAAGACCTGGTCGCGCGCGAACAACTCTCGCAACACCAGTTGCTGACAGCCACCGCGCACGTGCGCGAAGTGTGCGAACTAGCCAAGGTGGCGGCAAGCGACGCCAGGCGCTCGCGGGAACTGGTGGCGAAAGGCTTCGTCTCACCCCAGGCGGTGGAGCGGACCGATGCCGACGCCGACTCCAGGCGTGCCGCGTGCGAATCCGCGAAGGCGCAGGTGAAGGAGGCCGGGGCGCGTATCGCCGCCTCGCGCGCGGATACTGCGCGCACGGTGCTGAAAGCGCCCTTCGACGGCGTGGTGGCCGAAGTCAACGGCGAGATTGGCGAGTACCTGACGCCCTCGCCGCCCGGCATCCCGACGCTGCCTGCCGTGGACCTGATCGATGACTCGTGCCTCTATGTATCCGCGCCGATCGACGAGATCGACGCGGCTCGCCTGCAGGTAGGCATGCCGGCGCGGGTCACCCTGGACGCCTATCGCGGCAGGCATTTCGAGGGCAGGTTGCGGCGCGTCGCACCCTACGTCCTGGCGCTGGAGAAGCAGGCCCGCACCGTTGAGGTCGAGGTCCAGTTCGACAGTCCCGACCTAGTCCGCCATCTCCTGGTGGGCTATAGCGCCGATGTGGAAATCGTGACCGATGCCCGCGACCAGGCGCTGCGCATCCCTACCACGGCGCTGGCATCCGGCAACCGCGTGCTGGTGCTGACCCCCGCCGGCAGGCTGGAAGCGCGCACGATCGGCACCGGGATTGCCAACGCGGAGTTCACCGAGGTGACCGCGGGGCTCAGGCGCGGCGAGCGCGTCGTCACCTCACCGGAACGGATTGGTCTCCAGGCGGGCATCGCCGCTGTCGAGGAAGAACCGGCTACAGCGGAGATGCAAGCAAAATGATCCGGCTCGACGGCATCGGGCGGACGTTCGTGCTGGGCGGCGAGGCTGTGCACGCGCTTCATGGCATCGACCTGGCGGTTGCTCAGGGAGAGTACCTTTCCATCATGGGCCCATCGGGCTCCGGCAAGTCCACCTTGCTCAATATCCTGGGCCTGCTGGACCGCGCCGACACCGGGGCTTACCAGTTGGGCGGCCGCGACGTCACCGCTCTCCCGGACGACGAACTGGCGCGCCTGCGGCGTGAGAAGATCGGCTTTGTATTCCAGTTCTTTCACCTGGTGCCGCGCCTCACCGCCGCCGCGAACATCGAGCTGCCGATGGTGCTCGCAGGGATGGACCCGGCCGAACGCCGGCGCCGCGTGGACGCGCTGCTAGGTGAGTACGGCCTGCAAGACCGCGCCCGGCACCGGCCCGACGAGCTCTCGGGCGGGCAGTGCCAGCGGGTTGCCATCGCCCGTGCCATGGCCATGCGCCCGGCGATGATTCTCGCCGATGAGCCCACCGGCAACCTGGACCGGCATACCGGCCAGGAAGTCATGGCCGTGCTGGAAGGCCTGCATGCACAGGGGGCAACGCTGATCGTGGTCACGCACGACCCGGAAATTGGCGCCCGCTCCCGGCGCAGGCTGCGCATGGTGGATGGCGGCATTGCCGGTGACGAGGCGCGGCAGGATAGCCATGCGGCTCACTGACGTTCTCGACTTCACCTGGCAGGTACTGCGCGGCTACCGCTCACGCAGCCTGCTGATCCTGCTCGCGATGGGCATCGGCGTTGCCGCCGTGGTGGCGGTGAGCGCGCTCGGCGAGGGGGCAAGGCTATATGTGGTGAACCAGTTCGGCGCACTTGGCACCAACCTCGTTATCGTGCTGCCCGGGCGCAGCGAAACAGCCGGCGCAGCGCCAGGGATCGTGCTGGGCGCAACCACGCGCGACCTGACGCTGGACGATGCGCTCGCACTCAGGCGCAGTCCCGCCGTCGCGCGCATCGCGCCGCTCATTGTCGGGAATGCGGATCTGCATGTCGGCGCACGGCGACGCGAGGCGCCGGTGCTGGGGTCCACCGCCGAATTGCTGGCGGTGCGCCATATGGCGCTGGCCCAGGGCAGCTTCCTGCCCGAGGGCGATCCGCACCATGGCCAGCCCGTATGCGTGATCGGCACCAGGGTGGCGATGGAGCTGTTCGGCACGCGCCAGGCGCTGGGTGAGTGGCTGCGCATCGGAGATCGGCGCTTTCGCGTGATCGGGCTGCTGGCCGGCCAGGGTGAATCGCTGGGCTTCAACACGGACGAGCTGGTCATCGTTCCCCTTTCCGCGGCCCAGGCGCTGTTCAACACCGACTCGCTGTTCCGCATCCTGATCGAGGCCAAGACCCGCGAGCAGATCCAGGGCGCCAAGGCCGACGCCGAGGAGATCATTCGCCAGCGCCACGAAGGCAAGCGCGACGTGACCGTCATCACACAGGACGCGGTACTCGCCACGTTCGACCGCATCCTGCGCGCGCTCACGCTGGCGGTGGGCGGCATCGCGGCCATCAGTCTTGCCGTGGCCGGCATCCTCATCATGAACGTCATGCTGATTGCCGTGACCCAGCGGCAGCGCGAAATCGGGTTGCTCAAGGCGCTCGGCGCCACCGCCGGCCACATCCGGCTGCTCTTTCTCACTGAAGCCGTACTGCTGGCGCTCGGTGGCGTGGCCGCGGGCCTGGCTGTGGGCGAAGCCGCGTGCAGGCTTGCCGTACAGCTCTATCCGGCGATTCCCTTCACGCCGCCTTGGTGGGCCTTGCTGGGGGCGCCGGTCATCGCCGTCGTGACCGCCATCGCCTTCACCGTGGCACCGGCCCAACGCGCGGCAAAGCTGGATCCGGTGCTGGCCCTGTCAGGACGGTGACCCATGCGCTACGCAGACTTCATCCATTTCACCGTCGCCTCGCTGGCTGCTCACCGGCTACGCACCTCGCTCACCGCGCTGGGCATTGCCGTTGGCATCGCCGCGGTCATTTTGCTGACCTCGATCGGCGAAGGGCTGCATCGCTTCGTGATCGAAGAGTTCACCCAGTTCGGCACCAACCTGATCGGCGTGACGCCAGGCCGCACCCAGACCCACGGCGCTTCGCTCGGGTCGATCAACACCGTGCGCCCGCTCACGATCGAAGACGCCATCGCCCTGCGCCATGCCCCCCACGTGCGCGTGACCAACCCACTGGTGCAGGGCAATGCTGAAGTCGACTACCTCGGCAAGAGCAGGCGGGTGACGCTGTATGGTGTCGGGCCCCGCTTCACCGAGGCGCTGAGCATGCGCGTGGCCACCGGGCAATTCCTGCCGGATGACGATCCGCGCGCCGCGCGGACGCTGGCGGTACTCGGCGCAAGAGTGGCGCGCGAACTGTTCGGCGGCGACAACCCGCTGGGCGCACGCATCCGCATAGGCGGTGAACGGTATCGCGTGGTGGGCGTGATGGAAGCGAAGGGCCAGATGCTGGGCTTCGACCTGGACGATACGGTCTATATACCGGCTGGCCGTGCCCTGGACCTGTTCAACCGGGAAAGCCTGGTCGAGATCGAGGTCACCTACGATCCCACCGCCCCGCTCCCCGACGTGGAGGACGGCATCAAGCGCCTGTTGAGCGCGCGCCATGGTGCCGAGGACTTCACCGTCACGCCCCAGCAAAAGATGCTAGAGGTGTTCGGCACCGTGCTCGATGCCATCACCTTCGCGGTAGCAGCGATCGGCGCCATCTCGCTGATCGTGGGCGGCGTGGGAATCCTCACGATTCTCACCATCGCTGTGGCCGAACGCACATCCGAGATCGGGCTCTTGCGCGCCATCGGGGCGACCGAGGCACAGGTCATGCTCCTCTTTCTTGGTGAAGCCGCGCTGCTCGCCGCCATCGGCGGCATAACCGGACTGCTGCTGGGATGGGGCATCGCGCTGGTGCTCGCGGCGGCGTTGCCGGCGCTGCCAGTCCACACACCGTGGTCCTACGCCGTGCTGGCTGAGCTGGTGGCGGTGGTGATCGGTCTGGCTGCCGGGGTGCTGCCGGCACGCCGGGCGGCACGGCTTGCTCCGCAGGAGGCCTTGCGCTCGGAATAGAAACTGGAAACTGGAAACTGGAACCCGAACCGCAGCTTTCTCGGCTTCCAGGCCAGCGCTCCTCCGGCTGCCTGAATAGGGGTTTATGCCAGCTTCTCTCCGGCTCCGGGTTGCGGTCTACTGGAAGCGAATCAAGACGTGGCTGGAGCGTGGAATGGCACTGCTTAGCTTGCCACTACATACCAGCCGTGGGATTCCGACTCCAGGAGACAACACCATGGTGACCAAGCAGGACGAAAGCTTCATCTTGAAGAACCTTCTCGCGCTGGCAGCAGTGGAGGCGCTCGGCGGCGCGATTGCGCTAGGGTTCGCCTTCAATCTCCTGACCTGACTGAAAGAACAACAGAGATCCGCCGTCGTTGTCAGGTATCAAAGGTATAAAGAGAATCCAGGAAGCAAGGAATCTAGGCATCAAGGAATCAAGGAATCATTAAAGCTCCCCGGCACTGGCTTTGATCCGGCCAGTTTTCCGGGGATCTCTGTCGTCAGGGACCCGCATTTGCGATACTGTCCCACCGTCCGCTGCCGGCGGAACCTGGGCGCATTTCAGCTCGCAAGCTCCCTGCCGGCACCGCCAGGTCAGTTCAGGCTTCCCGGATTCTGCGCCGCGGCTTTCTGCTTGGCCTTGGCCGCAAAGTACGCACCAATCTGCTTCTGCGTAATCGCGCCCTTCTTCCTCGTATCGATCTTGTCGAAGTTCTTGTAGACCTCCGGCATGCCGGCCTCTGCTTCCTCGCGGCTCAGCTTGCCGTCGTGGTTGGTATCGGCGGCAGCGAACTTCTCTGCGAATTTCGCCTTGGCTTCCTTTGGATTCATGGGCGCTTGCGGCGCCGCCTGGGGTGCGGGTTGTGGCGCGGGTTGTTGCGCGCCGACAGTGCCGGATGCAAGGAATGCGACCAGCGCCAGGCTGGCGGTCGACAGTAGCCGTGGAATCATTAGAGTCTCCTGGAACACTTCGATGGTATTGCCCGCCGGTCCCGCGAGCGTGGGCGACCGGATGGCTTGTGCAGAGATCGGGAGCAATCGATCCCCCGGGCCCGTGGCTAAGATCATCGTCGGCTTTCCGGCATTGCGGAATTTAGTTATTTCGGTATCTGATATTAGCGTTTTGCCAGTCAGGCGGTGGTGACGCGCGGCAATGCGCGCTGGCGGGTCAGGGCCGGGGAGCCCCCGCATCCCGCGCCCGCCCCAGCAAGAATTCGCGCTCGCGGGTGTTGCGGGTCATGCCGGCCGCGCGCTCGAACTCGGCGCGGGCCTCGGCGAAGCGGCCGAGCTTGTACAACAAGTCGCCGCGCACGCTGGGCAGCAAGTGGTACTTCGCCAGCGAGGATTCGGTGAGAAGCGCGTTCACCAGTTCCAGGCCGGCCTCGGGGCCGAAAGCCATGCCGATCGCCACCGCGCGGTTCAGCTCCACCACGGGTGACGGCGCCACCTCTGACAGCGCGTCGTAGATGGCGGCGATCTGCGCCCAGTCGGTATCAGCCGCGGCGCTGGCGCGGGCGTGGCAGGCGGCCAGCGCCGCCTGCAAGGCGTAGGGGCCGAGCGCCCCGCCCAGCTCTTGCGCGCGCGCCAGCGCCGCCAGCCCGCGCCGGATCAGCAGGCGGTCCCAGCGGCTTCGGTCCTGTTCCAGCAGCAGCACCGGGCGGCCTTGCGCATCGACCCGTGCATGCGTGCGCGAGGCCTGGATCTCCATCAGCGCTACCAGGCCGTGCACCTCGCTTTCCTGCGGCGCCAGGCCGGCCAGCGTGCGGCCCAGGCGCAGTGCTTCCTCGCACAGCGCGGGGCGCATCCAGTCGTCGCCAGCCGTAGCGGAATAACCTTCGTTGAAAATCAGGTAGATCACCTCCAGCACCGACGCCAGGCGCGGCGCCCGTGCCTGTGGGCCGGGCACTTCGAAAGGCACGCGGGCCGCACCGAGGGTGCGCTTGGCACGCACGATGCGCTGGGCAATGGTGGCCTCCGGCGTGAGAAAGGCGCGCGCGATTTCCTCGGTGGTCAGCCCGCCCAGCAGGCGCAGCGTCATGGCGACCCGCGCATCCGTGGAGAGCACCGGGTGGCAGGCGGTGAAGACCAGCCGCAGCAGATCATCGCCGATGTCATCCGCGCGCGCGGCATCCAGCGCATCGACAAAATCCGGCACCACGTGGGCCTCCATCGCTTCGAGATCCTGGCCGATCTGCTCGTGCTTGCGGGCGTGCAGTGCCTGCTGGCGCAGATGGTCGAGCGCGCGGTTCTTTGCCGTGGTCATCAGCCAGGCGCCCGGGTTGTCCGGCACGCCGGTCTCGCTCCAGCGCTCCAGCGCGGCAACGAGCGCATCCTGCGCCAGTTCTTCGGCCAGGCCCACGTCGCGCACCACGCGTGCAACGTGGGCGATCACCTTGGCGGATTCGATGCGCCAGACGGCTTCGATCGCCCGCTGCGTCGGTGTCGTCGTCACCATGTGTTTCAGGCCGCGCTGGTCGCGCCGGGTGCCGAGGGCTCCATATACACCAACTCCCAGATATGCCCGTCGAGATCATCGAACCCGTGCCCGTACATGAAGCCGTGGTCCTGCGGCGCGCGCGGCGCCGTTGCGCCGGCGGCCACGGCTTTGGCGACCAGGGCGTCCACCTCGGCGCGGCTCTCGCAGGAGATGCAGATCAGCACTTCGGTGCTCTCGGAGGTATCGCACAGCTTGCGGGTGGTGAAGGTCTGGAAGAATGCATGCTTGAGCAGCATCGCGTGGATGTTCTCGCCGATGACCATGCAGGCAGCGCTGTCGTTGGTGAACTGCGGGTTAAAGGTGAACCCCAGGCCCTTGAAGAAATCCTGCGAGCGCTGCAGGTCGGCCACGGCGAGGTTCAGGTAGATTTGCTTATGCATGATTCGTCCTAGGATTCGGTTTCGCGTGATTGGGTGGAAGCTCGGCGGGTTGCCCCGCTTACCGGGCCGCCGGCGCCTCGGCCAGTGTCTTCAGGTTGACCAGCCCTTGCTCGAAATCGTTGCCGACCATCTTGTCCATATTGAAGACCAGGTGCATCAGCTTTGCAAAGTACGGCACGCCACCTTCCATCGACCAGGTCACGTTGGTGGCATCGGCCTGCGGCCTGAGCGTGAATTCGACGGTGTTGTGCGCCTCGAACGGCTTGATGAAATCCAGCCGCATCGTGACCTTGGAGGCCGGCACCGCATGGAGGATTTCCATGCTGCCCACGCCCACCTTGTCGCTCTCCCAGGCGTAGGCGGCGCCCTGCCCGCTGCGCGTGGCGCCGTAGGTGCCCTTCAGGGACGGGTCCTTCTTTTCATAGGGGTTCCACTGGTTGAAGTTGTGGAGGTCGTTGATGAGCGCGAACACGCGCTCCGGCGGCGCCTTGACGCTGGCGCTGCGCTCGACCCGGAAGGTATCGGGCCGCGTGGCGGCGTAGATCAGCAGCAGGGCAATGGCGCCGAAAGCGGCGAGCAGGATGGGCTTGAGCATGGTGTCGGATCCGGCAAAGGGTGGGTTGGGCTAGAGTGAGATCGTGGGATCGTTGGCTCAGTGCTGGCCGACATCCAGGTCGCGAATGCGCTCCACCGCAGGGCTCGGCGCGAAGTCCTCCAGCTCGAACAGCTGCCGTACCTCGATCTCGCCGTCGGCCATATCGCCATGCGGCGACGGGAAGCGCCGCGCCCATTCCATGGCTTCCTCGCGGCTGCGCACCTGGATCAGCGTGTAGCCCGCCACTATCTCCTTGCTTTGCGCAAATGGCCCGTCGATGACGGTGCGCTGGCCGGCGGCATAACGGATGCGCCATCCATTGGCGGTGGGCTTGAGGCCAGCGGCGTCCAGCAGCACGCCCGCCTTGGCCAGTTGCTCGTGATACGCGGCCATCGCCGCGAAGAGGCTTTCGTCCGGCATCGCGCCGGCCTCGCTGTCTTGCGTGGCCTTCACCAGGATCATGAATCGCATCGCGGTTCTCCTTAGCTTGAGTTTGTCGGTGGTAAGCCATGGCGGTGGCAGGGCGCTGCCATCTAGCTGGCTCTTACCGGTACGACGAACCGCGCGCCGCCGGATCGACATCCGAGGCAAAAAAACCTCAAGACCAAGGGTAATTACCTAGGAAAGCCCCTCGCCGGCTGCCTTACAGGAAGCAAGGCCCGACCTCGCGGACCTCCACGGCGCACCATGCCGCGGCGGGGCACTCGGCGGCGATGGCAATGGCCTCGTCCTGCGTGGCGCAGTCAAGCAGGAAGTAGCCGCCGATCATCTCCTTGGCCTCGGCAAAGGGGCCGTCGAGCAGGTCGCGGCGGCCTTCGCGCACCTGCACGCGCACGCCATTGGCCTGCGACGTGAGCGAGTTGACACCCAGCAGCAGCCCGCGCTCATTCAGGCCTTCGGCAAAACGCTGCATGCTGGCGTAAGCCTGGCGCCCTTCTTCCGGCGAACGCTCGGCGCGCTGGCCAACGGGTTCGACAATCAACAGCATGTACGACATAGGGTCTCCACTTTGATTTGCGCATTTTCGGGTATGGCTTACCGCCCACATCCTGCACGCCGCGGCCGCCGGCCGCAAGCGGCCGGCGCGCCACTGATGGATGGCAGAAATGCTTGGCCGTTAATTGCAATGGCCGAGGATTCGCCAACCATTGCCGATCTGGGCGGACAGTTTAATATGTCGACCTTGCTCCACTCGGCACCCAACGCCTTCCCATGACCGCATCGCGCCAGCCAACCAACCATCCTTCGTACTTCATCGAGGGCGACACCGTGATCTGGTCGCACGGCGACCGGCCGCTCTGGGCCAAGGACGGCAGCCCGCTGCCCATTGCCCATCCACAGGCGTTCCGCTGCATCGCCGGGCGCTGGTTCACCGACGGCGAGCACGTCATCGTGCAGGCTCAGCAAGGCAGCGGTGCGGCCTGGTACTACTTCTACCGGATCGAGAACGCCGACATCGCCACCTTCGAAGTCCTCAACGAGCGCTACGCCCGCGACGCCCGCCAGGCTTACTTCATTACCGGCAAAACCATCCGCACCCGCAGCCCGCAGGCTTTCCGGCCGCTGGTCTATCAGGACTGGCGCTGGCCGGAGAATGGCCCGCTGGAGCCGGTGACCTACATGCATGACTACTACGCCGTGGACGCCGAGTCGGCCTACTTCAACGGCAAGCGCGTGATCGGCGCGGATGGCGCCACCGTGGTGGGCTTGCCGGGCAACTACATTGCCGATGCTGGACATGTGTACTACTTCGGCCAGCGCATCGAAGCCGACCGCGCCAGCCTGGTGGTAGCGCCCAGTGGTGACGGCCCGCTGCGCATGACCGACAAGATCGGCCCCATCGACGACGGCCAGCGCATGACCGCGCTCGACCACCGCCAGGTCGAGCACTGGCGGGACTTCTTCACTGCCCTGCCCGCGCTGCAGGACTACTGGTGGCACCGCCTGCAGGCGCCAGCCGCGCAAGCCACGCCAGTGCAAGAAGTGGAATACGAGGGCCATCGCCTCACCGGGCTCGATCCGGCCACCTTTGCCGCGAGGGAAATGCCCGTTGGCCACGGCCTGATGGGCGTGTTCTGTGGCGATGCGCATGGCATCCACTGGCTGCACTGGTACGCCAACGGTCCGTGCGAGCTAACCTTGCTTTCCTCGCGGCCGATCACCAGCCTGCAAGCGCTGGGGGATGGCTATCTCAGTGACGGCGTCACCGTGTTCTACGCGCCGAACCATTACCAAACGCCGCAAGCCCTGCGCAAGGTCGATCCCGCCGGGTTTACCGTACTGCAGGGCTCGTGGGCCCGCGATGCCAGCCGTGCCTTCTATCGCGGCAAGGCCAAGAAAGGCGTGAACCCGGATGCCTTGCGCATCGCAGGCTGCTACGCGTGGGACGACGCGCAATTGTTCTGCGACGACAAGCCGCTCAAGGTAGCCGTGCCGCACGATACGCTGCAGGTACCGCACCCTGGCTTCCTGCTGGCGGGCGACCAGTTGTTCTTCGGGCGCCGGCCGGTCTCGGCCAAGCGCGTGCACCTGCCCACACTGGAGTTCCTCGACGCGGACTTTGCGCGCGACCGCAAGCACGCCTATATCATCGGCTATGTGAACCTGGTAGCAATCGACGGCGCCGACCCGGCCAGCTTCCGCGTGCTGGAAAACGGCCGCGCCGCCGATGCCGCGCGCGAGTACGACGCGGCCGCACTGAAGGAAGCGAGCGCACCGGCAACCGACTAGCCTCTGAGCGTCATCGGTACAATGGCTCGGACTAGGGACGCGAGCTATTTCCTGACCCCGACGCCATCATGACCCAGGCTTATTCAGACACCGTCAGCCGGATCCTGGCTTCCCATCTGCAAAGGCATGCCCAGCCGGCTGCGTCCGCCAGCCCTGCCACCGCCCCGCCGCCGATCGTGCACCAGCATTTCACCGTCGCGAACGAGGCGGTGACGCTGCAGTTGCCGGCCTGGCGCGACTATGTCGGCCGCATACTCGATGTCCCGGTTTCGCGCGCGCAGGTTGCCGGCGGCTTCCGGGGCGAGATCGATACCTATGTGCTCAAGGACCTGACCTACCTGGACAGCCGCACCGATCCGGTGGGCCAGATTCGCACCACCGCGCGCATCTCCACCGACAGCGTGCGCGACTACGTCTTCCATGTGGCCGTGGACGGGATCGCCGAAACGGTGACGGACTTCTCCCGGCAGCGCAAATCCGCCCAGTTCGTGCCTGGCATCCTGGCGCTCGACATGAACCAGCCGATGCACATGCACCGCCCCACGCGCGCCCGGGTGCTGGCTTTCTTCGTGCCGCGCGCCACGGTGGAGGCGGCCATTCCCGATGCCGAGTCCATCCATGGCCGCGTGGTGACCTATACCTCGCCGCTGACGCGCCTGATCTTCGATCACGTGACGGCGCTCTGCCGCAACCTCCCGGCACTGTCCGAGGCCGATGCGGAAACAACCATCCGCGACTGCGCGCACCTGATCGTTGCCGCATTCGGCAAGCAGGCGCGCCTTGCCGGCAACGCGCGCGCGGCCGCCCGCGCCGCCATGCTGGAGCGCGTGCAGCGCTACGTGCAGGCCAATCTACAACTGGAGAACCTCTCGCCCGAAAGCATCCTGCAAGCGTTCGGGCTGCCGCGCCCAACCCTGTACCGGATGTTCGAGCACGAAGGCGGCCTTGGCGCGTATATCCGCAACTGCAGGTTGCGGGCGGCGGCCGACGATCTCCTGCGCCTTGCACACATCAGCATCGGCGAGATCGCCTATGGGGCCGGCTTCAACAGTGCCTCTGACTTTACCCGCGCATTCCGCCGGGCCTACGGCGTGTCCCCGAGGGATTTCCGGGGGCTTCCAGGCGCTGGCGCCGTCGCCAGCGCCTGGAAGCCCCCGGACGCGCCGCATGCGCCATATGTCACATGACTGTCATGCGCGCGCCATACAATCGGCAGCTTCCCAATAGTCCGAATGCCCTGGCGATGCCTGACGTTCCGGTTGACTCACACTTGGCTCGTTCCCGCTTCCGGCAGCCCTGTGCCGAGGATCTCTGCGTCGCCACGCCATCGGTGACCACGGAACAGAACAATCAGGAAGTCCTCGATGTGTTCGGCAAGCACCGGGACCTTGCCAGCTTGCCGGTGACCGAGAACGACACGCCGATCGGCTTGATCAATCGCGCGATCTTCATGTCGCAGATGAGCAAGCCCTATCACCGCGAGCTGTACAACCGCAAGAGCTGTATCGCCTTCATGGACAAGGAGCCGCTGGTGGTCGATGCGGCGATGAGCATCGAGGCCCTGACCTTCAAGGCGGTGGAGTACGGCGAGAAGGCACTTGCCGACGGCTTCATCATCGCGCGTGACGGCCGCTTCCTTGGCATCGGGCATGGCTTGCAGCTGATGCGCGTGGTCGCGGACATGCAGGCCGAGAAGAACCGCCAGATCATGCACAGCATCGACTACGCCAGCACCATCCAGCGCTCGATGCTGCGCCCCTCGCGCGAGGCGCTGGCCAGGACGCTCGGCGACGCTGGCCTGGTGTGGGAGCCGCGCGATGTGGTTGGCGGAGATTTCTATCACTTTGCCGCGTTCGAGGACGGCTGGTTTGCCGCGCTGGCCGATTGCACGGGCCACGGCGTACCGGGCGCGTTCCTGACCCTGATCTCCTCGTCCATCCTGATCCAGGCCATCGAGCAGCGCGGCCCGCGCGACCCTGGCGCGCTCCTGATGGCGGTGAACCGCGGCATCAAGCAGATGCTCGGGCAGCTCGACGGCGATGATGAAACGCCTGGCTCGAATGACGGCATGGATGCGGCGTTCTTCTGGTTTGACAACGCCAGCCGCCGGCTCGTGTTCGCCGGCGCCAAGAGCGCCCTGTTCGTGCTCCAGCCCGGCGAGGAGGAAGGCGAGATCGTGGACGGCGAGCGCATGGGCGTCGGCTATGTGGACACCGACCTGGACTTTGCCTGGCAGAACCGCTTTATCCAGACCCAGCCGGACAGCGTGGTGTTTGTGACCACCGATGGCCTGATCGACCAGATCGGCGGCCCCAAGGAAATCGCCTTTGGCAAGCGCCGCATCCGCGAAGCGATCCGCGGCAGCCGGCATGCCTCGGCGGCGCAGATCAACGAGGCCGTGCTGAACCAGTATCGCGCGTGGCAAGGCCATCACCGCCGCCGCGACGACCTCACGTTTTTCTGCTTTCGCGTTCAATAGTCCTGCAATGGCCTGCTATAGCACTGAGATGAACGGTAATTCGATTGACCATGAATATGGGCCATTCTTTGAAATGGCCCGGGAACGCAACGTGATCTTCTACTACGTCGGCTACTTTTCCCAGAACATCATCGCGGCAATGTCCGATGCAGTCCGGCTGCAACTGACGGTGAGTGGCGTCGATGGCTCGACCCGGCGCAAGCTGTTCTCCTCGTTCGTGGAGATGGCGCAGAACATCGTCCACTATTCGTCCGACGCGCTCACGCCGCCCACCCAGGACACCAACCAGCTGCGCCACGGTTCGGTGTGCATCTGCATGGTGGAAGACCGCTACCGGCTGATGTGCTCCAACCCGGTGGCGCTCACCCGCGTGGGGCAACTGCGCGCCGCGCTGGAGCCGTTGCGCACCATGACGCTGGACCAGATCAAGCAGGCCTACAAGGAAACCATGCGCGCCGAAGCGCCGGAAGGCAGCAAGGGCGCCGGCCTGGGATTCCTGACAGTAGCCCGCGACGCCAGCGCGCCGCTGGAGTACAGCTTCCAGCCCATCGACGCGGACCCGGTATCGACGATGTTCTTCCTTACCGCAACCATCTGAATGACTGAACGGGATCGAAAGGGAAACTGATGGAAAACCTGTTCATTGCCGCCACACCGACCTCGCCCGAGGTGAGCTTTGATTTCAAGCAGCACACGCTCTCCCTCAAAGGCGAGTCCTATCCGGAAAACGCCGCGGTATTCTACGGCGACGTGATCCTGCGCCTGCGCAAATACCTGGCGGCCTGCGAGGACACCGAAGTCACCGTGCATGTGGCGCTGACGTACTTCAACAGCTCCAGCACCAAGGTGCTGTTCAGCATGTTCGACGCCATGAACGACGCAGCCGACAAGGGCAACCGGGTCATCGTGCACTGGTATCACGACGTGGACGACGACACGATCCTGGAATTCGGCCAGGACCTGCACGCCGACTTCCCCGCCATCGATTTCCTCGACCACGCCACCACGGCGAGCTGAGCAGCGCATGTCCGAGCCAGATCTCTTCGAGTCGGAAAACGGCGTCCTGGCGGGCGCCAGGGCGGTATTCGGCAATCCCGATGCCGGTGCCCAGGCATACCGCGACACGCTGGGCGAGCTGATCGGCTACTACGAACGGCTGATGCGCGAAACCCGGCGCCTGATACGGCGCAGCGACCGCGAAGAGCTGGAAATGAACCGGCTCAACCATCGCCTGCAGGACCTGGCCCGCGAGCTGGAATTCCGCGCCACGCGCGACACGCTCACCGGCGCGCTGAACCGTGGCGCCATCATCGAGCGGGCCGGTGCGGTGCTGGCGAGGGACAGCCTGTCATTGATCGTGCTCGACATCGATCACTTCAAGCGGGTCAACGACTCGATGGGCCACCCTGTCGGCGATACCGTGATCTGCGGCGTCGTCGACTGCCTGGAGCGGTCGGTGCAAGGCGCGGGCGTCATCGGCCGGGTGGGCGGCGAGGAGTTCGCTGCGCTGCTGCCAGCGCGCTCGCTGGACACGGCTGTCGAACTGGCGGAGCGCATGCGGCTGCAGATCGAGCAGCATGTGTTTCCGGTCAAGGCTGGGCTGCAGGTGACGGCTAGCTTCGGCGTGAGCTGGAGTCCCCCTGGGACGAGTTTCGAGCAGGCCTATGCGCGCGCCGATGAGGCGTTGTATCAGGCCAAGCGGAGCGGGCGTAACCGGGTTGTCAGTTTGCTGGAGAGCGAGCTGGTGGTGCCGTTGCATTGAGGCGCCGCGCCGGTCAGGTTCACGCAAGACGCCAAGCCACAACATGCCGCGGCGCGCTCGGCGCCACCTGCGGCCCGGTCAGCTCGCCGGGTTGACCTGCACCGGCAGCGGAAAACCGGTATCGAACGTGGTCCGCACATCCAGCCGCTGCTTGAGCAGCCCTGCCTTCAGGTAGAAATCCGCCGTGCGCTGCTGCTCGCCAATCACTGCTGCATCGATGTTGCGCCACTGCGTACGGCGCCGCTCGAACTGCAGCCGCGCGGCTTCCGGCGGGATGCCAATGATGCGTGCCAGCGCCGCGGAAAAGCCGTCCACATGCTGGTACGACCACACCTGCGCGCGCACCACACGCTGCAGAAAGTCGCGCAGCACCTCGCGCTTGGCGGCCAGCGCGCTGTCCGTCGCCGCCAGATAGCTCAGGCCGGACCACAGCCCGCGCCCGCTCACCAGCACGCGTGCATGGCCGCTGGTCTCGGCCAGCGCGGTGTACGGCTCCCATGTGGCCCACGCATCGATCGAGCCGTTGACCAGCGCCAGCTTGGCGTCCGCCGGCGGCAGGAAGCGCAGGCTGGCGTCCTCGGGCTTCAAGCCGGCCGATTCGAGCGCCTTCAGGGCGACGAAGTGACCAATGGAGCCACGGTTGGTGCCGATATTCTTGCCGCGCAGGTCCGCCGCCGTCTTCAAGGGCGAATTGGCGCGTACCAGCACGGCGGTGCCGAACGGGTCCGAGCGGTTGGCGCCGATGATCTTGATCGGCGTGCCAGCGGCCAGCGCGAAGATGGCGGGCGCATCGCCGATCGGGCCGGAATCCACCGCGCCGGCGTTCAGCGCCTCGGCCAGCGGCGCGGCGGCGGGAAACTCCGTCCACTGGATGTCGTAGGCCAGGCCCTTGAGCTCGCCGGCGCTCTCCAGCAGGGCACGCAGGCCACCCTTCTGGTCGCCGGCCTTGAGCACGGGCCGGCCCTGGGCCGACACGGTAAACGGCAAGGCGCCGCTGGCCGCCGCCAATGCGGCGTAGCGCAGGAATTGTCTTCGGGACGCCGTCATGTTGCCGCTCGCCATCCCCTTCAGGCTGCCTTGCGGCCAGCACCGGCACCAGCGCCGGCCGCGGCATCGCGCTGCGCCACCAGCGCGCGCACGCGGGGAATCAGCTCGCGGCCGTAGTCCACGGCATCCTCGAGCGGATCGAAGCCGCGGATCAGGAACGTGGTCACGCCAAGGTCGTAGTAGTCCAGCAGCGCGTCGGCGACTTGCTCCGGCGCGCCAACCAGCGCGGTGGAGTTGGAGCGCGCGCCGGTGAGCTTGGCGATCTCCGTCCACAGGCGCTTGTCCACACGCGGGCCCTTGTCGGCGGCGGCCAGCAGGCGGCGCGCGCCTTCGCTTTGCTGCGGGCCGCCCTGCCCCAGGCCAGCCGCTTCGCGCAGGCGGCGCGTTTCTTCGAGGATGGCATTGGCGCGTGCCCATGCCGCCGCCTCGGTTTGCGCCAGGATCGGCCGGAACGAGACCGAGAAGCGCACCTGCCGCCCATGCGTGGCCGCCTCGGCGCGCACCCGCGTGGTGATGTCGCGGACCTGCTCGAGCGATTCGCCCCACAGTGCGTAGACATCGGCGTGACGTCCGGCGACTTCAATCGCCGCGTCCGAAGCCCCACCGAAGAAGATCGGCACGTGTGGCTTCTGCGCCGGCTTCACTTCGGAGAAGCCCTGGGTGAAGCGGTAATACTTGCCTTCGTGGTCGAACGGCTTGTCCTGCGTCCAGATACGGCGCAGGATGCCGAGGTACTCGTCGGTGCGCGCATAGCGCTCGTCGTGGCTGAGGAAATCGCCGTCGCGCTGCTGCTCGGAATCGGAGCCGCCGGAGATGAAGTGCACGCCAAGCCGGCCACCGCTGAACTGGTCAAGCGAGGCGATCTGCCGGGCCGCCAGCGTGGGCGCGGTAAAGCCCGGCCGGTGCGCGAGCATGAAATGCACGCGCTCGGTCACGGCAGCCGCGTAGGCAATGGTTAGCGTGGCGGACGGGCCGGTGGAGTGATGCGGCACCAGCACGCGGTCGAAGCCGGCGTTCTCATGCGCTTGCGCAAATGCCCGCACATAGTCGCGATCCACGACCGGTCCGCTGGCCGGATGGATCTCCGACTGCTTCTGGCTCTGGATCATGCCAATGATTTCCACGCTCATCGTAGGCTCCTGTTCCTGGTTTGCGATGATTTGAAGCGGCTGCGCGGGAGTTGCGCGCCGTATCGCCAAAGCATGAACATACGCCGTGAATAGGCGATCCTTAAGGAATAAGAACGAGGGAAGATATGCGGTTTTGCACGCTGTGGGGCGGCCGTTGCCTGGCTGGCGCCGAACCGGCGCCATCGTCCGATAGCGCTGGTTCGGGCAGCCGAATGCGATTTTTTTCGGCGCCGCGTGATTAGCCGGCGGCCGCGCTCTTCAAACCGTCCGACACGCCTTGTGCCGAGTCTTGGCACCACTGCTTGGCGCCGAGCGGGCTGCTTTCAATCCCTTCTTCCTTGCCGTCCGGCATCAGCACGTTACCGCGCAGCCCCGCGGCCTCGCTGGCCTCGCCACCACTTGTATCTACCCCCGGGATCCCCGCGATCAGACCGACCATCTTCCTGGCGTTCTTGACACTGTCGGCTTTCAGGAAGCCCTTTCCGACACAGTAGCTGGTGAGGCCAGCGACGTTGCGGGACATGTCATACATGCCCTTGAGCACAGCCGGGTCTGCTTGCGCATGCACCGGAGCGGCAAGCACGATCGTGCTCGCGGCCATCAGGATTGCTGGCATCTTCTTGTTCATGGTTCTCTGTGTTTCCCATCATTGGTGCCCGGCTTCAATTAGCCGGATTTGCCAAGTATACTGGCAGTCACATCGGGCTTCGTGGCCTGCCGTCAAAGCGGACCCTTCAGGGCCCGCTTTCTCGTTGATCGGACTGACACCCTCCTACCTTTTCCTCCTCTCTGCATGGCTCTTCGATTTCGTCCCATCCCCTGCGCTCTATCGGCCTTGCTTCTTTTCGCCGTCGCCGCCTCGCCCCATGCCCTGGCCAACGATTACGTCCTGGTCCCGATCACCGGCAGCGAGCCGGAGACCAGGGAGGTTTCCGTGCTGGAACCGGCCGTGGCCCGATTTGCCGGCCTGGCTTCCGGCTCCTATTACTGGGAGGACGGGCTGCTGGCCGAGCAACTGCTGACCGGCCTGGCATCGCGCCCGCACAGGCTCGAGCAGGCGCTGCCTGGTGGCCTGCGCCTGGTGGCGTCGCGCCGGGAGTTTTCCGACGGCGCCGAGCGCGCGGCCGTGCTGGTCGACGCGCGCGGCGCCGTGCTGGCCGCGGCGCTGGTGCACCGGCAGTGCGGCAAGGAATCCGTCTGCCAGGACAGCCAGCACGCCGTGCTGTCGGTTTTCCTGCGGCCCGGCTTCGACCGCGCCCAGGCCCAGCCGCTGGTCGCGTGGGGCCAGGATGTGCCCAAGGACCTGAAGCTTGGCAGGGGCGAGACGATCGCCACGGTGGAGACCATCACGCTGGATGCCAGCCGCACAGGCGCCAGCCCGGTCCAGCGCCCCACGGGATTCCCGGCGCAGGTGCCGCTGTACCCGAGGGCCATCCTCTATCGCACCGGGCAGAATGCATTGAGCGACGCCAGGGCCAGGCGCGTGGTGCGGCTGCAGACCACCGATAGCATCGAACAGGTGCTGGCCTTCTACAAACGGTTGTCGCCGCCGATGGGGCAACTGGAGACCGGCAAGAATGACAACAGCGGCTACGTGAGCGGCAAGCGCAAGGGCGTGGCGTTTTCTGTCGAGGCGCAGCGCAATGAGCACTTCCCAAGCCTCACCAACGTGGAGGTGGAGATCGCCGACTGAGCGCGGCGAGGACGATGTGGGAGCCATGTCAAGCCGGTCGCCGCCGTCGCTGTCGGCCCCGCATCGATCGCCCCGGCATTACCAAGTATACTTACGATCACATCAGGCTTCGCAGCCTCCCGTCAAAACGGACCCTCCGGGGCCCGTTTTCTTGTTGAGCGGACTGACAATCCCCACCATTTTTCCTCTCCTTTTTCCTTTCCGTATGGCTCTTCGATTTCGTCCCGCCTCCTGCGCAGCGCTGGCATTGCTGCTTTCCACGCTCGGCGCCGCGCCCCTTGCCCTGGCCGCGGATGCCGTCCTGGTCCTGGACACCAGCCACCAGCAGGAAACCCGGGAAGCCCCCGCGCTGGATCTCGCCATCACCCGGTTTGCCGGCAATGCGTCCGGTACTTACTATTGGGAGGACGGCCTGCTGGCCGAGCAGATCCTGTCGGGGCTGCAGTCGCGCGCCAACCGGGCCCAGCAGGAACTGCCCGATGGCCAGCGCGTGCTGTCGTCGCGCCGCCAGCTATCGCATGGCGCCGAGCGCGCGGCCGTGCTGGTAGACGAGCGCGGTGACGTGCTGGCCGCTGCGCTGGTGCACCGCGAATGCGGCAAGGATGGCTGCCAGGACGACCAGCACGGCCGGCTGTCCGTCTTCCTGCGGCCCGGCTTCGATCGCGCCAAGGCGCAACCGCTGGTTGCGTGGAGCCAGGACGTGCCCGAAGACCTGCAGACCGACTCCGGCGAGAAGATCGCCAAGGTGGAGACCGTCACGCTGGATGCCGCCAACACCGCGGCCAAGCCGGTCAAGCTCCCCAAGGGATTTTCGTCGCAAGTGCCGCTATACCCGCGGGCCATCGTTCACCGCACCGCGCAGGATGCGCTGAGCAACGCCAAGGCCAAGCGTGTGCTCCGGCTGCAGACCACCGACAGCATCGAGCAGGTGCTGGCCTTCTACAAGCAACTGACGCCGCCGCTGCAGGATGCTGTGTCCGACCTGGATCGCAACACCGGCTTCATGGCGGGCAAGCGCAAGGGGGTGGCGTTTACCGTCAACCTGAAGGAGGACAAGCACTTCCCGACCATCACCAACATGGAGGTCGAGATCAGCGAATGATCCGGCTGCCGGGCGACGAGCGGCGCGGCAAGCGGTAGATTACATGCCGTTGTCGCCCTCCACCTTGCCGATCGACGCCTTGATCCCGACAGCGGTGCGCAAGCCCTTGACGGAATACGTCCGCGCTTGCGCCTGCTCTTGGTCCTCCGGCTTGCGCATCCACAGTTGCGCGAACAGCCCGTCCTTGGGTGAATAGCCGCCAAACCAGTCGACCAGTTGCCCGATGTAGCACTGGCGCCCTACCCAGACGGGCATGTCTGCCACGATTTCAAAGGTGTAGTGGCCCGGGCCGTAGCTGTAGTAGACACCACGGTCATCGCCCTTGACCGTGTCCGGAACCGGGCAAAGGGGCTTGTCCATGGTGCCGACATCGCGTGCCACCTCGCTGCTTGCCTGCGCAAGCGCGCGCGTCAGGGCGGCATGCAGGGTGCTGTCCAGCGTGGTCACCGCGCCCTTCTCTTCGTCCTTCTGGATCCTGGGGATGGAGAGCTGGTAGCGGTATTGCACAGCAAGCCTTGGCACCTCGCCAACCACCGTCAGCGGCCTCAGCAGGTGAACGTTGTCCACCCCGTAGTAACTGCTCCGGTACGCTACATATACGCGTCCGCGCAGGCGGACCCAGTCCGCCGCCTGGTTGGCGCCGCGTCCGTTGACCGAGTAAAGGTAGCCTCCTTGCTCCAACGCGTCGGCCCGGCCCGTCGAGCCATCGACGCCTGCGAATTTTCCGCCCTCGCGCCGCAGCGCGCTCACGTAGGAAAACAGCCCGGTCCCGCCGGAATAGGTGTCGATGATGAGATCGCGCTGGCCGTCGCCGTCGATATCCATCAGCGTGTAGGAAGCGTTGCCGTTCTCCCCGCCGCCGTCGATACCGGAGGCCAGCAAGGCGCGCCATTCGTCGCTGGTGACGCCCGGGGGACGCGTCGTCGGGAAATGCGCGTCGTCGCCCGTCTGCTTGTCTTCTTTCCCGTTGGCGAACGTTGTCATGCCCGTCTTGATGCGGATCGCATCGAGGGCCTTCTCAAGCGGGAACGCCGGCTCGGTCTTGCGCATGGCTTCCACCGCCTGGCGCAGGTCCTCCAGCGCCTGCCGGTCCACGCTGTCCGGCTTGTAGGCGGCGGCTTCGCGCAGTTGCGCCTGCAATGCCGCAAGCCGCTCGTCATATCGTGCGTTGATGCAACTCTTGTCCGCACCACACTGATCCCGGGTCTTCAGCCACGCAAGCTGGGCTTGCCGTAGCGCGGCGCGCTGCTGGGCCTGGGCGCTGGCGAGCTTGCCATACACGGCCGAGAGCTTGCCATCGAGCTTGCGCAGATCCTCATTGGCGCAGATCGCGATCTCCGTGCTGCTCGCCGCGCGCTCGCATTGCATGCCGGCCTGCGCCGCCTGTGCGGCAGGGACATACAGCGCCAACAAGGCGATCAGCGACGAGTAATTCCTGATTTTCACATTCACAACGCGCGTTCTCTTCTGAGTGGTTCCAGCCTGGGAAGGCAAGCAGGCACTGCCCCCTCAACAAGCGCATATGGAAGCGCAATATGCTTCTTTGTGCCGATGCGCACCGGCCGGTAGTCTAGCAAGTCCTTGTTCATGGCAAGCCCGCCGCTACCTGCTCCATGCCTCAAAGCTTCTCCACGCTGCCCGATGGCGCCATCCCGCTCCACGTGGCGGCACCGCAAACGCTTGCGGCCTTGCTGGAACAACTGCCGCCGGAGCAAGCACAGTGGGCACGCGCAACCGGCTTCGTCCCGTTGCCTGGCAAGACCTTGCTGCTGCCAGATGCCGATGGCGCACTGGCGGGCGTGATCGTCGGCGCCGATCCGGCCCAGCCGTTGTGGCAACTGGCGGGCCTGCCGAAGCAGTTGCCACCGGGGCGCTATGCCATCACCGCCGCGCAGGATGAACCGCCGCTGGCCGCGCTCGGCTGGGCCATCGGTGCCTTGCCCGCGAGCTGGGACGACACCGAGGACGACACGGTGGACGACACAGTGGACGACGCGGCGAATGGCGCCGAAGACCTCGCGCAACTGGTCGTGCCACAGGCCACGCAGCAAGCCCTCCAGCCGCTGGCCACAGCCATCGGCCTTGTACGCCGGCTGGTCAATACACCGGCCAACGTCCTCGGCCCCGCACGCTTGTCGGAAGCAGTCCGCGCACTGGCGCGGGCGCATGGCGCCGAGTTCCGCGAATGGATCGGCGACGCCCTGCCGGATGCGGGCTTCCCGCTGGTCCACGCCATCGGCCGCGCGGCTGCCGAAGCGCCGCGCGTGGCCACGCTGCATTGGGGCGACCCGGCTGCGCCGCGCGTGGTGCTGGTCGGCAAGGGCGTGTGCTTCGATTCAGGCGGGCTGGATATCAAGCCGGCGCAGGGCATGCGCTGGATGAAGAAAGACATGGGCGGCGCGGCCCACGCCATTGCGCTGGCGCAACTGGTGATGCAGGCGCGCCTGCCCGTGCGGCTGACCCTGGTGGTGCCGGCCGTGGAAAACGCCGTCGGCGCCGGCGCGCTGCGCCCAGGCGATGTGATCCGCGCTGCCAATGGCACGTCGGTGGAAATCGAAAACACCGATGCGGAGGGCCGGCTGGTGCTGGCCGATGCCCTGCATCACGCGCTGGGTGAGCGCCAGGAGAGCGCCGCCATCGCCATCGACCTGGCCACGCTGACCGGCGCGGCCCGCGTCGCGCTTGGGCCGGAGCTGCCCGCGCTGTTCAGCAATGACGACGCCCTTGCCGCCGACCTGCTCGCGCAGGCCCGGCGGCTGGCCGATCCGCTGTGGCGCATGCCGCTGTGGCAGCCCTATCACGCCATGCTGAAGTCGTCGTTCGCGGATACGCAGAATGCCGCCGCCGCGCCGCTGGCCGGCGCCATTACCGCTGCCCTGTTCCTGCAGCGCTTTATCCCGGACGGCACGCCCTGGCTGCACCTGGACCTGTTCGCCTGGAACCAGGAAGACCGCCCGGGCCGCCCGCGCGGCGGCGAGGCGCAGGGACTGCGCGCGCTCTTTGGCTTGCTGGCGCAGCGCTTTCCCGCGGTTGCCGGCGAGCCCACGCATTCCTGATGACAAGACAACTACCGTAAGTGAGAACAACCGACATGATCCAACGACTGGCGCTGGCCGCCACCCTGGCCGCCGCATTGCTGGCCGCTCCCGCGCTGCATGCCGAAACCCTGCGCTGGGCGCGCTCGGCCGACGCCTCCACGCTGGACCCGCATGCCGTCAACAACGGGCCCAACCACAACCTGCTGCACCAGGTCTACGAGCCACTGATCATCCGCACCGCCGATGGCAAGCTGCTGCCCACGCTGGCCACCTCGTGGCGGCGCACGGACGACCCCACGGTATGGGAGTTCCAGCTACGCAAGGGCGTGAAGTTCCACGATGGCAGCGTATTTACCGCCGACGATGCGGTGTTCTCTCTGTTGCGCGCCAAGTCGCCCACCTCGGACATGAAATCGCTGCTAGTCTCGATCACCGAGGTGATCAAGGTTTCTCCCTTCGTCATCCGCATCAAGACCGCCGGCCCCAACCCGCTGCTGCCCGACAACCTGACCAATATCCAGATCCTGAGCGCGGCATGGTCCAAGTCGCACAACGTGGAGCAACAGCAGAACGCCTCGGCCAAGGAAGAGACCTACGCCACGCGCAATGTGAACGGCACCGGCCCGTACACGCTGGTGTCGCGCGAGCAGGACGTGCGCACGGTGCTTAAGCTCTTCCCGCAGTACTGGGGCCGTGGCCAGTTCCCGCTGGAGATCGACGAGCTGGTCTACCTGCCGATCAAGTCGCCCGCCACCCGCGTGGCCGCGCTGCTCTCCGGCGAGGTGGACTTCGTGCAGGACCTGCCGATCCAGGACACGGCGCGGCTGCGCGCCGACCCCAGGCTGCGCGTGAACCAGGCGGCGGAAAACCGTGTGATCTTCTTCGGCCTGAACGTGGGCAACGCGCCCTTGAAGTACTCGGACGTGAAGGACCGCAACCCACTGGCCGACCGCCGCGTACGCGAGGCGTTCCAGCTCGCCATCGACCGCAATGCCATCAAGACGGCCGTGATGCGCGGCCTGTCGGTGCCGACCAATATCATCGCGCCGCCGTTCGTGCATGGCTATGACAAGGCCTTCGACGTGGTCGGCAAGCCCGACGTGGCGCGCGCCAAGGCGCTGCTGGCGCAAGCAGGCTATCCCAACGGCTTCGGCATCACCCTGCATTGCACCAACGACCGCTACCTCAACGACGAAGCGATCTGCCAGGCGGCTGCCGGCTTCCTGGGCCGCATCGGCGTAAAGACCACGGTGGTCTCGCGCCCGCTGGCGATCCAGACCGCCGCCATCAACAACCTGGATACGGACTTCTACCTGTACGGCTGGGGCGTGCCGACCTACGACTCCGCCTACATCTTCGACTACCTGGTCCACACGCGCGGCAAGAATGCACGCGGCGCCACCAATGCCACGCGCTACAGCAACCCGGAGCTGGATGCGAAGATCGTTTCGCTCTCAAGCGAGGGCGACCAGAAGCAGCGCGACGCCACCATCAAGAGCATCTGGACCACGGTGCAGAACGAACTGGTCTACCTGCCGCTGCATGACCAGATCCAGACCTATGCCATGGTGCGCAAGTTCGACATCCCGGTGAACCCGTCGAACACGCCCTACTTCAAGCTGTTCAAGCTGGCGAAGTCGTGACAATGGGCGCGCGCTGATGCTGGTCCACCTTCTCCGCCGCCTCGGCCAGTCGCTGCTGGTGCTGCTGGCCGTGTCCTTTATCGCCTTCCTGGTGTTTCGCCATATCGGCGATCCCACGGTCAGCCTGCTGGGCGAGGATGCCTCGATCGAAGACCGCCAGGCGCTGGTGGCCGAACTGGGCTTCGACCGGCCCGTGCCGGTGCAGTACGCGCGCTATCTCGGCAACGTGCTGCATGGCCAGTTCGGCATCTCGTACCGGGTCAAGCGGCCGGTGACGCAAGTCATCCTGGAGCGCGCGTCTGCCACGCTGGAGCTGGCGCTGGTGGCGGCGGTGGTCGCCGTGCTGGGCGGCGTGGCGCTGGGCGTCTACACGGCGATACAGCGCGACGGCTGGGCCAGCCGCGTGCTGATGACGGTGTCGCTGGTCGGTGTCTCGCTGCCGACCTTCCTGATCGGCATCCTGCTGATCTACCTGTTTGCCGTGGAGCTGCGCTGGCTGCCCTCGTTCGGGCGCGGCGACACCATAGCCGTGGGCGGGTGGAACACGGGCCTGCTCACGCGCTCCGGCTGGGCCTCGCTGGTGCTGCCGGTGGCCACGCTAGGCCTGTTCAAGCTGACACTCATCATGCGCCTGGTGCGCGCGGAAATGATGGAGGCGCTGCGCACCGACTACGTGCGCTTTGCCCGCGCGCGCGGCCTGCCCGAGCGGCGCATCCACTACGGCCACGCGCTGCGCAATACGCTGATCCCGGTGGTCACCATCACCGGGCTGCAGATCGGCTCGCTGATCGCCTTTGCCATCGTCACCGAGACGGTGTTCCAGTGGCCCGGCGTTGGGCTGCTGTTCATCTCGTCGATCCAGGCGGTGGACGTGCCGGTGATCGCCGCCTACCTGCTGATGATCGCGGTGCTGTACGTGTGCATCAACCTGGCGGTGGACCTGGTCTACCTGCTGGTGGATCCGCGCCTGCGCCGTGCCTGATCTCTCCATGACCTCAATGCAAAACGCCCCCGCTCCTGCCGCCCCGGCGCAAGCCCGCTGGCGCAATGCCGAGTCGCCCGTGGTGCGGGCGCTGGCGCGCTCGCGTACCACGCAATTTACCGTGCTGCTGCTGGCGCTGCTGGTGCTCGCCGCCCTGTTCGCGCCCTGGCTGGCGCGGCAGAACCCCTTCGATCCCGCCGGGCTGGAGTTGCTCGATGCCTTCACGCCACCTTGGCAGCATGGCGCGTCCGGCACCTTCTATCCACTCGGCAGCGACGACCAGGGGCGCGACATTTTCTCCGCCATCCTCTACGGCTTGCGCATGTCCCTGCTGGTGGGCGCGGCGGCGGTCGCGCTGTCGCTGGCCATCGGCGTCACGCTTGGCCTGGTGGCCGGCTATGCCGGCGGCTGGTTCGATACCGTGGTGATGCGCCTGGCCGATGTCCAGCTCACCTTTCCCGTGCTGCTGGTGGCGCTGCTGATCTTTGGCATCGCACGCGGCATCCTGCCCGCTGGCTACCGCGACGAGATGGCGCTCTACGTGATCGTGACTGCCATCGGCCTGTCGGAATGGGTGCAATACGCGCGTACCGTGCGCGGCGCGGTGATGGTGGAAAAGCACAAGGATTACGTGCTGGCGGCCCGCATCATCGGGCGCTCGCGCACGGCGATCCTGCTGCGCCATATCCTGCCCAACCTGCTGGCGCCGGTGCTGGTGATCGGCACCATCAGCTTTGCGCTGGCGGTGGTGGCAGAGTCCACGCTGTCCTATCTGGGCGTGGGCCTGCCGCCCACCCAGCCCTCGCTGGGCACGCTGATCCGCGTTGGCCAGGGTTTCCTGTTCTCCGGCGAGTGGTGGATCCTGCTATTGCCCGCGCTGGTGCTGCTGGCGCTGGCGCTCTCGGTCAACCTCGCGGGCGACTGGCTACGCGACGCACTCAACCCCAAGCTCCAATGACCAAGATGCCTGTGAACCAGCCCGTCCTGAGCGTGCGCGGCCTGTCCGTGGCGTTCGACACCTATCGTGGCACGGTGAACGTGCTCGACGACGTGTCCTTCGAGATCGCACCCGGCGAGATCCTGGGTGTGGTGGGCGAATCCGGCGCGGGCAAATCGATGACCGGCAATGCCGTCACCGGCCTGATCGAGCCGCCCGGGCGCATCAGTGCCGGCAGCGTGACGTTGCGCGGGGAACGCATCGACACCTTGCGCGGCGAAGACATGCGCCGCGTTCGGGGCAAGCACATCGGCATGGTGTTCCAGGACCCGCTGACCAGCCTCAACCCGGTCTGCACCATCGGCCACCATCTCACCGAGACCATCCGCACCCACCTGCCGCTATCGCCCGCGCAGGCACGCCAGCGCGCGCTGGCATGGCTCGCGGACGTGGAAATCCCCGACCCCGCCACGCGCTTCAACCAGTACCCGCACCAGTTCTCCGGCGGCATGCGCCAGCGCGTGGCCATTGCGCTGGCGCTGTGCGGCGAGCCCGAACTGCTGATTGCCGACGAGCCGACCACCGCGCTCGATGTGGTCGTGCAGGCGCAGGTGATCCAGGTGCTGCGCCGCGTCTGCCGCGAGCGCGGCACCGCCGCCATGCTGATCACCCACGACATGGGCGTGATCGCCGGGGCCGCCGACCGCGTCCTGGTGATGTACCAAGGCCGCGCGCTGGAAACCGGGGCGGTACGCGACATCCTCGACCACCCCCGCGCGGCTTACACGCGCACGCTGATGGCCGCCATTCCCTCCGTGCACCAGCGGCTGCACCGCCTGCCGGTGCCGGACGAAGGCGCCGTGGCGCCGCTGCCAGCGCAGGCATCCCGCCCCGAGGCCAGGCAAGACACCGCGCCACTGGTGCAGGTGCACGGCCTGTCGCGCGACTTCGATCTCTCCGCCGGCTGGCTGCTGCGCACCCTCGCGCGCCAGCCGCGCAAGGTGCTGCACGCGGTGCGCGACGTCAGCTTCGCTATCCCGCGCGGCACCACCTTCGGGCTGGTGGGCGAATCCGGCTCGGGCAAGTCCACCGTGGCGCGCATGATTGCCGGCCTGACCCGGCCCGGCGCCGGACGCATCGTGATCGACGGCGTGGACCGCTGGGCGGACCGCCAAGCCGCGGCCACCCTGCCCGGGCGTTTCCAGATGATCTTCCAGGACCCGTACGCCAGCCTCAACCCGCGCTGGCGCATCGACCGCCTCATTGCCGAGCCGCTGCAAGCGCTGGGACTCAGCAAGAGCCCGGAAGACACCGCGGAACGCGTGGCGCAGGCACTGCGCCGCGTGCGCATGTCGCCGGACGCCGGCCGGCGCTATCCGCACCAGTTCTCCGGCGGCCAGCGCCAGCGCATCGCCATCGCCCGCGCCCTGGTCAGCCACCCCGACTTCCTGATCTGCGACGAGCCCACGTCATCGCTGGACGTCTCGGTGCAAGCCCAGGTACTCAACCTGATGCGCGACCTGCAGGACGAATTCGGCCTGACCTACCTGCTGATCAGCCACAACCTGGCGGTGATCCGCCAGCTATGCGACCAGGTGGGCGTGATGCAGCGCGGGCAATTGGTCGAAGTCGGGCCAGCGGATGCGGTCTTTGCCGCACCCCGGCATGGCTATACGCGCACGCTGATGGCTGCGGTGCCGGATGTGGGGCGGGTACGGGGGTTGCCGGTGGTGGCGGTGGCTTAGTGGAGGCTTAGTGGAGGCGCACTTGGTGAGTGGCACTCGTCAGCGAAGGAACGCAAGCATGACGCAAGAGAACCATGGCAGTACGCGCAAATGGCACGGGCGTGCGGGCACGGCCGCCGGCGCTGCCGGGCTCTATCTGTCGCTGGGGACGGAACTGGCGTGGATACAGCTGGGGGGTGTCTTCCTGACCACCCTGGGGATTCACTTCTGGGTGATGTCCCGCCAGCAATGATGTCCCGCCAGCGGGATTGAGCGATCACCGGGGAACCCCGGCGATCGTCATGACGCAATGGCCTTCAGTGGCCGGTACGCTTAGCCAACAAATGCCTTTTCAAGCACAAAATGGCCAGGCTCGCTCATGTTACCTTCCGTGAAGTGCTGCTCGGTCAGCATCGCGCGGATGTCCTTGAGCATGTCCGGGCTGCCGCACAGCATGATGCGGTCGTTCTCCAGCGAGAACGGCTCCACGCCCAGGCGCTCGAACAGCTCGCCGTTGGCGATCAGGTCGGTGATGCGGCCCTGGTTGTCGAACTCTTCGCGGGTCACGGTGGGGAAATAGACCAGCTTTTCGCGGATCAGCTCGCCCAGGTGTTCGTGCTGCGGCAGGTGTTCCTGGATCAGCTCGCGGTAGGCCAGTTCCTCGACGAAGCGGCAGGTGTGGGTCAGCACGACCTTGTCATAGCGCTCGTACACTTCCGGATCGCGGATGATCGACAGGAACGGGGCCAGGCCGGTGCCGGTGGCCAGCAGCCACAGGGTCTTGCCGGGCAGCAGGTTGTCGACCAGCAGCGTGCCGGTGGGCTTCTTGCCGACGAAGATCTGGTCGCCTTCCTTCAGGTGCTGCAGGCGCGACGTCAGGGGGCCGTCCGGCACCTTGATGCTGAAGAACTCCAGCGTTTCCTCGTAGTTGGCACTGGCGATGCTGTAGGCACGCAGAAGCGGACGACCGTTCACTTCCAGACCGACCATGGCGAACTGGCCGTTTTCGAAGCGGAAACCGGGGTCGCGGGTGCAGGTGAAGCTGAAGAGCGTGTCGGTCCAGTGGTGGACGGAGAGGATGGCTTGCTGGTTGAGATTGCTCATGAATAAGGCGCTATATGCGCTGGATGGCGCCGGCGTCGATGGCCTGTTGTGGCCTGATACCAAAGGCTTGGCGGTAGCTTGCCGGTTGCGTTCAACAAGGCGGGCTCCGGTCCGAAGGCTGGAAGGCGCGCCGATCAAGGTGAGAAGATAGCGGATTTTAGAAGAAAACGCAGGGCGCGTCCCGATTCATGCAGTTTCAGGGGGGTTATAAGCCCCACGCCCTGCGTTTTCAGGCTCAACGGCGCCCCGAAAGCCGCCTGACCACCGAGATCAGCCGGTCCACCTCGTCCGTGGTGTTGTAGAAGGCCAGCGACGGCCGCACCGTGGCCTCCACGCCAAAGCGGCGCAGGATGGGCTGGGCGCAGTGATGCCCGGAGCGCACGGCGATGCCTTCCTCGTTGAGCGCGCGGCCCACTTCCTCGGTCTCATAGCCCTTGAGCACGAAGGACAGCACGCTGGCCTTGTCGCGCGCCGTGCCTACCAGCCGCACGCCCGGGATGGGCTGCAGCAGGTGGGTGGCGTACTCCAGCAGGTCGTGCTCGTAGCGGGCGATGTTCTCGATGCCTACCCGCTCCACGTAGTCCAGCGCGGCGCCCAGCCCCACCGCATCGGCGATGTTGCCGGTGCCCGCCTCGAAGCGGTTGGGCGGCGGCTGGAACACGGTGCGCTCGAAGGTCACGTCGGCAATCATGTTGCCGCCGCCTTGCCAGGGCGGCATGGCCTCCAGCAGCTCGCGCTTGCCGTAGACCACGCCGATGCCGGTGGGCCCGAACACCTTGTGGCCCGAGAACACGAAAAAATCCGCATCGATGGCCTGCACGTCCACCCGCATGTGCGAGACCGACTGCGCGCCGTCGACCAGCGCGCGGGCGCCGGCACGGTGAGCCAGGTCGACGATCTCCTTGACCGGCACCACGGTGCCCAGCGCATTCGAGACCTGCGTCACGGACACGATCCTGGTGCGGTCGTTGAGCAGCCGGCGGTACTCATCCAGCAGCACCTGCCCGGAATCGTCCACCGGAATCACCCGCAGCCTGGCCCCGGTCTGCGCGGCGAGCTGCTGCCACGGCACGATATTGGCGTGATGCTCCAGGTGCGAGACGATGATCTCGTCGCCCTCGCCCACGTTCTGCACGCCCCAGGTCTTGGCGATCAGGTTGATGGCCTCGGTGGTGCCGCGCACGAAGATGATCTCGTCGGGCGAGGATGCGCCGATAAAACGCTGCACCTTGCTGCGCCCGGCCTCGTAGGCATCCGTGGCGCGCCCTGCCAGTGCATGGGCGGCGCGGTGGATGTTGGAGTTCTCGTGCGCGTAGAAGTACGAGATGCGGTCGATCACCGACTGCGGCTTGTGCGTGGTGGCGGCGTTGTCGAACCACACCAGCTGGCGGCCGTTGACGCGCTCCTGCAGGATCGGGAAATCGCGGCGAATCGCGTTGACGTCGAACGGCACGCGCGCCGAAGACGATGCCCACGGCAGCGTCCGCTCTTGCTCGCGCCCATAGCCGTAAGCGCCCGCCCCTTGCTGCGGCAGATGCAGCGAGAGCGGATCGCCGAACGCGGCGATCTCGCGCAGGCTCGACGCGCCGCCATGCAGGTCGCGGCCCGCGCCCTCCAGGAAGTAGTAGGCAGGCGCGGCCGAGGACTGCGGCGATGGCGCCGCCGCATGCGGCACGCCCAGCGCCTGGCCGCCGAAGCGGCTTTCCACCGCGGGCGCCACCGTGGCGACCGTGTCGGGCAGGCCATTCTGCGCCACCGAGGCCGGCCGCAAGGCCGGCGCGCGATTAGCCAGCGAGAGCACATGGGTCGGCGCGGCGGGCAGCAGGTTGGCGCCGGGCACGTGGCCCTGCGGGATCGCCGCACCCGGCACGCCGGTGCCCGTGCCGCCAGGACCCGCCACGGGCGAGCCAGGCGGCGCCGGGTTGTTTACCACGGGCAGCGACTGCGCGGCAGCCGGCGATGTCCCCGGCAGGGCCGAGAAAAACGCCCCCGCCAGGCGCGCCAGCACCGCCGGATCCGGCAGGCCGGGCGGCACCGAAGGCGCGCCCGGCAGCGCGGCCGACGGGCCGGCCGGCGGATTCGGCGGATTCACCGGATTACTTGTAGGTGTCAGGATAGTCATGGTACTTGCCGATCTCCACGTCATCGAGAACCGCCAGCGCATCCGGCGCGTGCACGGCCAGCGAGCAGTACAGCGAGATCAGGTACGAAGCGATAGCCTGGTCGTTGATGCCCATGAAGCGCACCGACAGGCCCGGGCCCTGCTCGCCCGCCACGCCCGGCTGGAACAGGCCGACCACGCCCTGGCGCTTGTCGCCCACGCGCAGCAGCAGGATCTTGCTCTTGCCATCAGCCACCGGCACCTTGTCCGACGGGATCAACGGAATGCCGCGCCAGGTGATGAACTGCGAGCCGAACAGGCTGACGGTCGGCGGCGGCACGCCACGGCGCGTGCATTCGCGGCCAAAAGCGGCGATCGCCAGCGGGTGGGTCAGGAAGAACGCGGGCTCCTTCCACACCTTGCTCAGCAACTCGTCCATGTCGTCCGGCGTGGGCGCGCCGGTCAGCGGAAATACGCGCTGATCTTCGGCCACGTTGGCCAGCAGGCCGTAGTCCGGGTTGTTGATCAGTTCGCCTTCCTGGTGCTCCTTGATGGTCTCGATGGTGAGACGCAGCTGTTCCTTGATCTGGTCGTGCGGGCTGCTGTAGAGGTCCGAGACGCGGGTATGCACGTCCAGCACCGTGCTGACCGCGTTCAGGAAATACTCGCGCGGCTGCTCTTCGTAGTTGACAAAGGTGCGCGGCAGCTTGCCTTCGTCGTCGCGCTGGGTGCAAGCAACCTTGACGGACTCGGGGTCCTGCACCTTGTTGAGGCGGTAAATACCGGCTTCCACCGGCACCCACTGCAGGAAATGCGTCAGCCAGCGCGGCGTGATGGTCGCGAGCTGGGGGATGGTCTTGGTGGCATTGGCTAGTTGCCGTGCTGCGTTATCGCCGAGCGCCGTCTGGCCGCTCCCGTTTACCGACATGTGCTACTCCGTTTAGCTGTGAGCTGATGGCTGATGGCTATATGAGAAAAACAAGAATCGTTATTACCGCAGCGATTATCGGGAGACGGCCCGGCCCGTTCAACATGCTATAGACGGCAATGCGCATGGATTTGCGCGTGGATCTGCGCGTGGTTCGTGGCGATCCGCGGCGGTGGCTAAGACCGCGTGCCTACCACCTGCGCATCACGCAGCGAGACGTGTGCGGCGCCCGATCCGAGCAGCCACGAGATCGGCACGCCCAGCGCCACGGCCAGCTTTTCCACCGTGACGATCGAGGCAATCGCGCTGCCGCGCTCGATCTCGCCGATATACGAGCGATTCATGCCCGCGTGCTCGGCAAGCTCTTCCTGCGACCACGCATGCGCCTCGCGCAACTGGCGCACGGTGGCGCCCAAAGTCCGCACCAGGTCCGTCATGGCAAGCTCGCCTCGATCACGCGCGCCAGCTCGCCTGCGCCCGGCACCCTGGCGGTCTCGTTGCGCGATACGGCCTGCGTCACATGGGCGCCGGCGGCAACATCCTGCGTGACCCACACATTGCCGCCGATCACCGCGCCGCGGCCCAGCGTGACGCGGCCAAGGATGGTGGCGCCGGCGTAGATCACCACATCGTCCTCGACGATGGGGTGCCGCAGCAGGCCCTTCTCCAGCTTGCCCGTGGCGTCGCGCGGAAAGCGCTTGGCGCCGAGCGTCACCGCCTGGTACAGCCGCACGCGCTCGCCGATGATGGTGGTCTCGCCAATTACCACGCCCGTGCCGTGATCGATAAAGAAGCCGCCGCCGATCTGCGCGCCGGGATGGATGTCGATGCCAGTCTCCGCATGCGCCAGCTCCGCCACGATGCGCGCCAGCAGCGGCAGCCCGAGGCCATAGAGCGCGTGGGCGATGCGGTGATGGATCATCGCCAGGATGCCGGGATAGCAGAGCAGGACTTCATCCACGCTGCCGGCCGCGGGGTCGCCATGGAAGGCGGCGAGCACGTCGCTGTCGAGCAGGCCGCGGATGCGCGGCAACTCGGCGGCGAACTCGCGCACGGCCGTCAGCGCGCGCGTCCTCAGCGCGGCTTCATCGCGTTCGGCATGGCGTGCGGCGTAGTGGAACTCCAGCCTTGCCTGGGCCAGCAGCCCGTGCAGCGCCGCGTCCAATGAATGCGCGATATAGAGGTTCTCGCTTTCCTGGCGCAAATCGGGCGGCCCCAGCCGCATGGGAAACAGCACCCCCTTGAGGGTGGCGACCACCTGCGCCAGCGCATCGCGCGAAGGCAGGTCGCGCCCGCCCGGCTCCAGCAAGCGTTGCTGGCCTTCTCTCCATTGCTGGCGCACCTGCTGCAGGGCGAGCACGATCTCGCCGATCTCGAAGTCAGCCACTGTGGTACTCCCCGTTCTGCGTTGTCCGCGCGATGGTTCGCGCGGCTAGTTGATCGCCATGCTTGTGGATCTCTATCGATTGATTGCTTGCGCCAGCCGCGGCTCAGTCCTGGATCCACGGCAGATCGTGAAAGCGCCAGCCGCCGCTCTTGCCGCGCCGTTGCCGCTCGTCGATCTCGCCTTCGAAGCCTTCGAGCACGTTGAACACATGCGCGATCCCCGCCTTGGTGGCGGCTTCGGCAGCCAGCGCGGAGCGGTTGCCGCTGCGGCACAGCAGCAGCACCACGGCGTGCCTGCCGGTCTTGGCTTCCAGCTCGCGCGCAAAGCGCGGGTTGCGGGTCAGGCTGGTGCCGGTGGCCCAGGGCACGTGCAGGGTATCGGGCACATAGCCGACGAACTTGCGCTCTTCCGCCGTGCGTACATCGACCAGCACCGCATCGCCGGCGCTGAACAGCGCCCAGGCCTGCTGCGGCGTCACGCGGCCGGCATAGGGCAGGCCGGAGGAACGTGCCACGCCGCGCGCGGCTTCCAGCACGGGATGCTTGATCTTGTCTTCCAATGCGACTGTCATGAAACGCTCTCCTTGCAGCATGTTGTCCGCGTGCGGGCTAAGCCGGGCCTGCCCGATGCACGCTTTGTCGTTGACGGCAACCGCCTATAGCCATCACGGCTCAACTATGAAATGACGCTGCTGGATTGAGAACGAATAAAAACGCATTTCCTAAGACGCTTCCTTGAGGGCGCCGCCGGCCAACGCGGGAAAGGCATGAGCCTGCTTGACAAACCTGCCTGGCTGCGTCCAGATTCAGGGGCGGCTATGGATAACCACAGTTCACCGCGCACCGTTCACCGTTCACCACTCACCTTCAGCAAGGAATGCCATGACTCCCTCCCCTGCCCGGCGCCGTTTCGTGCGGCACGCCCTGCTGCTGGCCGGCGCCGGCATGTTGGCCGGCGCGGCCGGCGCCGCGCCGGCCGCAGGAGACGATGCCCTCGCCGCCGCCATCGCCGGTCCGCAGCGCAGTGCCGCCAACAAGGCCCGCGACGTGTACCGCCATCCGCTGCAAACGCTACGGTTCTTCGGCTTGCAGCCGGACCAGGCAGTGATCGAGATTGCGCCGGGCGGCGGCTGGTACACGGAGATCCTGGCGCCGGTGCTGCGCGACCATGGCAAGCTATACGCCGCGCACTACGATGCGAGCGCCGCGGATGCCAGCGAGCAAGGCAAGCGTTCAAGGGCGAACTTCGAGAAGAAACTGGCGCAGGATCCGGGCAACTACGGCAAGGTCACGGTCGGCACGCTGCCGGTGCGCGCCTTTACCGATATCGCCCCGCCGGGCGGCGCCGACCTGGTGCTGACCTTTCGCAACATCCACAACTGGATCAAGGACGGCCACCTGGACGACAGCCTGCGCGCCTTCTACGCCGTGCTCAAACCCGGCGGCGTGCTAGGCGTGGAGGAGCACCGGGCCACGCCCGGCACCTCGCTGGAGCAGATGATCGCCACCGGCTACGTCACCGAAGACTACGTCATCGACCACGCCCGCGCGGCCGGCTTTGCGCTTGCCGGGCGCAGCGAGATCAATGCCAACCCCCGCGACACCCACGACCATCCCGATGGCGTGTGGTCGTTGCCGCCGACGTTACGCGGCGGCGAGCGCGACCGTGCGAGCTTCATGGCCATCGGCGAATCGGACCGCATGACGCTGAAGTTCATCAAGCCGCGCTGAGGCACGCTCCACGCTTGTCAGGCGATCGACGCCAGGCGGTCGCCCACCTTGATCGCCGAGCCCGCGCGGCAGCGCATGGCCAGCAGCGTGCCCGCCACCGGGGCCAGCACGGTCAGCTCCATCTTCATGGCCTCGACCACCAGCAGCGGCTGCCCGGCCCGCACCTGCTCGCCGGGCTGCACCAGCACCTTCCACACGCTGCCGCTCATCTCCGCCATCACGGCATGGCCGTCGTGCTCGTCATGGCGCAAGGCGGCCGGCACTTCGATGGGCGCGGCGTTGGCCTCATGGGCTTTCCAGTGCGCCACCTCCGCGCTGAAGGCCGCCTGCTGCCGCGCCTGGAAGGCAGCAATGCTGTGCGCGCTGTCCACGAGCGACTGGCGGTACGCGGCAAAGTCGAAGACATCGTGCTCGATGCGCACCGTGGCGCGTCCTTCGCGAAAATCCTCCCGCAACCGGTCCAGCTCCGCCTCCGACACGGGGTAGAACTGCACCTGGTCAAAGAAGCGCAGCAGCCACGGCGCGCCGGGCGCGAACACCGGGTTCTTGAGGAACTTGTTCCAGATCGGCAGTGTGCGCCCGATCAGCTGATAACCGCCCGGGGAGTCCGTGCCATAGATGCACATATAGACCCCGCCGATGCCGACCGTGCCTTCCGCGGTGAAGGTGCGTGCGGGGCTGTACTTGGAGGTGAGCAGCCGGTGGCGCGGATCAAGCGGCACAGCGCAAGGCGCGCCAAGGTAGACGTCGCCCAGCCCCAGCACCAGATAGCGCGCCGCGAACGCAATGTCCCGCACCTCGTCGCGATGCGCCAGGCCGTTGATGCGCTGGATGAAGTCGACATTGTTCGGCAGCCATGGCGCGTCGGCGCAGACCGTCTCGCGGTAGCGCTGCACGGCATCCAGCGTCGCGCCATCCTCGAAGGCCATCGGCAGGTGCACCACGCGCGTGGGGATCTTCAGCATGGCCACGTCCGGCAAGCCGGCCTCGATGGCGAGCAGCGCCTCGATCAACGCCGCCTGATGGATGCGCTGGCCGTCGTAGCGCACCTGCAGCGAGCGCACGCCGGGCGATAGCTCCAGCACGCCGTCTATCGGCTGCGCCTTGAGCGCCTCCATCATGAGGTACACCCGCAGCCGCAGGCCGATGTCGAGCACGTTCTCGCCGTACTCCAGCAGCAAGTAGCCATCGCCCGCCTGGCGGTAGGCGATGGCCGGGTGATGCCCGCTGGCCGCGCGCCCGGCAAGGATGGCGGTGGAACACGCTGGCGCCGGCAGCGGCGGCGCACGCGTTATTTGCCGCAGCCCGGCAATGTCCCGATCCTGCGCCGCCTGCAAGGCACGCGCGGCATCGAAGCTGATCGGCCGGAAGCGGATCCGGTCGCCTGGCTTGACCTGGCCAACCTTCCACAGCTCGGCCTGGGCGACCGTGACGGGACACACAAAGCCGCCGAGGCTCGGGCCATCATTGGTGAGGATCACCGGGAAGTCGCCGGTGAAGTTGATGGCGCCGATTGCGTATTCGCAGTCGTGCACGTTGGATGGGTGCAGTCCCGCCTCGCCACCGTCGCGCCGCGCCCATTCGGGCCGGGGCCCGAGCAGGCGCACGCCAAGGCGGTTGGAGTTGTAGTGCACCTCCCAGTCCGTGGCGAAAAAAGTCTCCATCGATGCCGGCGTAAAGAAGTCGGGAGCGCCATGCGGGCCATGCAGGACCGCGATCTCCCAATGCTGGCCGTAGGCCGGCACCAGTGCCGCGGGTGCGGCCTGCGGCGCTGTCACCGGGGCCTCGATGCCGCTGGCAGCCAGATGTGGCTGGCCAAGCGGGAGCATGTCGCCCAACCGCAGCGTGCGGCCGGCATGCCCGCCGAACTGCCCGAGCGCGAAGGTGGACCGGCTGCCCAGATAGCGCGGCACATCGAAACCATTGCGCACGGCAAGGTAGGTGCGGCAGCCTTGCGTGGCCTTGCCGAGCGCCAGGACCTGCCCAGGGGCTACGCTGATTGGCGCCCAGAACGGGACGTTCATCCCGTCGAGTGTTGCCGTGCAAGGCGCGCCGGCCAGCGCCACCACGGCCGCGCCATGGAAACGTAGGCGTGGCCCCACCAGCGTGCATTCCAGCCCGGCCGCGCCCGGATGATTGCCAACGATGCGGTTGGCCAGCCGGAAGGCGTAGTCGTCCATCGGGCCGGACGGCGGCACGCCGATATGCCAGTAGCCCGTGCGGCCCGGCACGTCCTGGATGCTGGTGTAGGTGCCTGGCTCCAGCACCTCGATGACTGCCGGCGCGTAGGGAAAGCGGTCGAGCATGCGCGTGAAGGCGCGGCCCGTGGTGAACTCGGGCGAGTCGACGATCTGGCGCAGGTAGTCCAGGTTGGTGGCGATGCCGCACAGGCGCGTGGCGGCCAGCGCTGCCGCGAGCCTTGCGCGCGCGGCAGCGCGGGTGGGGCCGTGGACAATCAGCTTGGCCAGCAGCGGATCGTAAAAGGCAGACACCTCCGTGCCGGTCTCGACCCAGCCGTCGACGCGCACGCCGTCCGGAAAGGCCACCTCGGTCAACGTGCCCGGCGAGGGCTGGAACTGCTTGAGCGGATCCTCCGCATAGAGCCGCACCTCCATGGCCGCACCCTGCGGCGGGCGGGAGATGGCATCCCAGTCCAGCGCATCGCCCGCGGCCACCTTCAGCATGCACGCGACCAGGTCCAGCCCGGTCACCAGCTCGGTCACGGGATGCTCCACCTGCAGCCGGGTATTGACCTCCAGGAAGTAGAAATCCTCCCGCTCCACGTCGTAGATGAACTCCACCGTGCCGGCAGAGCGGTAGCGCACCGATTCGCCCAGCTGGATCGCGGCCCGATGCAGCGCGTGGCGTGTGGTCTCGCTCAGGTGCGGTGCCGGGGTTTCCTCCACCACCTTCTGGTTGCGGCGCTGCGTGGAGCAATCCCGCTCGCCCAGCGCCACCACGCGGCCCGCGCCATCTCCAAAGATCTGCACCTCGATATGCCGCGCGCGGTCCAGGCAGCGCTCGATAAAGACGCCGCCATCCTTGAAGAATTGCTCGCCCAGCCGCTGCACGCTGTCAAAGGCCGCGCTCAGCTCGGCGTCATCAGCGCAGCGCGACAGGCCGATACCGCCCCCGCCGGCCGTGCTCTTGAGCATGACGGGATAGCCGATGCGCGCGGCCTCCCGCAGGGCTTGCTCCACGCTGGAGAGCAGGCCGGTGCCGGGCGTCATCGGTATCCCCGCTTCGGCGGCCAGCTCGCGCGCCCGGTGCTTGAGCCCGAACTCGCGGAGCTGGTGCGGCGTCGGGCCAATGAACACCAGGCCCGCCGCCTCGCAGGCCTCGGCAAACGCCGCGCTCTCCGACAGAAAGCCGTAGCCGGGGAAAACGGCTTGGGCGCCGGTATCCAACGCGGCTTGCAGCACGCGCTCGGCCACCAGGTAGCTATCCGCCGCACGCTCGCCACCCAGCGGCACGGCCACATCGGCCAGCCGGGCATGCGCGGCATTGCGATCGGCATCCGAATACACGGCCACGCTCTTGATACCTAGCGCACGCAGGGTGCGAATGGCCCGCACGGCGATCTCGCCACGATTGGCGATCAGTACGGTGTGGAACATCGGCGCTCCCGGGTCAGGTTGCGTTGGCGTCCGCGCTGGCGAGATAGGCGCGCCAGCCGCCAAATGCCGTGATATCGCTGGCGCCTTCCAGGCCTCGGGGTTCGCAGATGAACCCGGTAACTTGCCGGCCGTCTTCCAGCAGCAGCTTGCCGATGCCAAGGGGCGCGGGAATCTCCGCGACGAAGGCGCCAAAGCTGGCCAGTGGCACATCCCAGAGCTCGACTTCGATCGGCGCGCCCTGCCCTGTGCCGATATGCACCAGCCCGGGCTTGGGCGGGATCGTGTCCGCCAGCGCATAAAGCCGGTAGCACGGCGCCGTGTTGCAAGCCTCCACAAAGGCCGCGTGGCGCGTGAGCAGTTGATGGTTAAGCGGCATGCCGCTAAGGTGGGCGCCGACCACGGCCAGCCGCACCGATCCCGGCGTGACCGGCGTCGCGCGCTGCGCACCAACGGGACAAGCCCGCCCGGTGGCGCCCAGCGGCAACGCTTGCGCCGCCTGCCACTGCCGGCCAAAGCGGGCCAACGCGCGGTCTGCCCAGGCCGGGGCAATCAGCGTGATGCCAGCAGGCAGGCCGTCCTCGCGCGCACCGGCCGGCAGCGCCAGCGCCGACAGGTCAGCCAGGTTGGCGAAGTTGGTATAGGTGCCAAGCCGCGCGTTCAGGCGGATCGGATCGTCCTGCACCGCGGCCAGCGTATAGATCGACGGCGCGCTCGGCACCACCAGCGCATCGACCGTTGCCAGCGCCAGGTGGATAGCGCGGGTCAGCGCCGCGCGCCGGTACTCGGCGCTGAACGCGTCCATCGCGCTATAGCGGCCCGCTTCCTCCACGATCACGCGAACGACCGGATCGATGGCTTCCGGCTGGCTGGCGTGAAGCTGGCTCACCGCCAGGAAGCGTTCGGCCACCCATGGCCCCTGGTAGAGCAGTGCGGCCAACTCGGCGAATGGCGAAAAATCAATCGGCACCAGCTTGGCGCCCATGGCCTGCAAGTCCGTCAGCGCTTGCTCGAAACTGGCCTGCGCCTGCGTATCGCCAAAGAATGCCGGCGCATCGGGAATGCCCAGCACGGGCGATGGCGCCAGCGCGGCAGGCGCGCTCTGCGGATAGGTGCGCGAGTAAGGATCGTCGTGGTCGAAGCCGCCGGCGATCTCCGCCACCAGCGCGGCATCGTCGACCGTCAGCGCAAACACGCAGACGCAGTCCAGCGTGCGGCAGGCCGGCACCACGCCGGCGCTGGAGAGCCAGCCCCGGGTCGGCTTGAGGCCCACGATATTGTTGAATGCCGCGGGAATGCGCCCCGAGCCCGCCGTATCGGTCCCGAGTGAGAACGGCACCCAGCCGCGCGCCACCGAAGACGCCGAGCCCGAACTGGAGCCACCGCTGACATATGCCGCATCGAAGGTGTTGGGCACCGCGCCGTAAGGCGAACGCACGCCCACGAGGCCCGTGGCGAACTGATCCAGGTTAGCCTTGGCCACCACAATGGCCCCGGCCGCGCGCAGCCGCGCCACCGCGCCGGCATCGCGCTCGGCCACATACGCAAACGCAGGACACGCCGCCGTGGTGGGCCACCCTGCCACGTCGATGTTGTCTTTCACCACGAACGGCACGCCGTAGAGGGGAAACGCATCGAGCTGGCCGCCCGCTTCTTCAACGCGCGCGGTCAGCGCAGCTAGCTGGGACTGCAGCCGCGCCGCATCCAGCCGCGCGATCCAGGCCGGGTCCGCTGCGTCCAGGTCCAGGAACGGCGCCAGCGCGTCCGCGGGCGAGGCGCCTCGCGTCTTGTAGAGCTGTTGCCAGTCAGGCAGCGTTCGGCAACTGCCAAGCCTGGCGGCGGATCGGCGCAGAGGCGTCTTGCTGGTCATCGCTTGTATCCCGGGTTGTATACATGAGGGCGTTGCAGACCAACAAAGCAGGAGACATGCCATGTAAGAAGGAAAATGTATTCAAATGTATTCCTCTTACATATCAGGGAGATTGGTCACCAGGGCGCCTTCGCGGGCCGAATACGCATGCAGGGCACCCGCGCAAGCCGCACCATGGGGCGGCTTGCGTGGACCTAAACAGTGCCTGTGGGAACGACCGAGCCGCAATGTGGTGCGTCGTGAGCCGGCTCCGCTAGCGCTTGGTTTATCCCGGCGTTTCACGCGCTGGCGAAGTACCTGCTGGCCAGGCCGCGCTGATCGCGGCAGGCTGGCTATTTCGTGCGCCGCGGCGCGCGCGCCGGCCTCTTCGCACCGGCCGGCGGCGCGGCCAATTGCCCGGCCGCTGCCCGCAGGCATTCGACCAGTTGGATGCTGCTGGGCGTGGGCCGCCCCTCGCGCAGCGTGATCACGCCCACTGGCGGCAGCTCCAGCGCTATGTCCATGGGCAGGATATGGAAGCGGCCTTCCCGCTCGAACTGCTGCCCCACCGACCTGGCCAGGAAGCCCACGGCATCTAGCTGGGAGACGAAGGTGGTGATGCCAAGGTAGGACGACGACTCGATCAGGTCGGTTGGTGGCTGCAACCCAAAGCGATAGAACTCCTGCTCGATCTTGACCCGTAGCGAGGCCCATGGCGGCGGCACCACGCAAGGCATGCCGGCCAGGTCCGCCCAGCCCGGTGCACGCTTGCTTGCCAGCGCGTGGCCGCTGCGCACCACCGCCACCATCGGCTCGTTATAGAGCGGCTCGGTGATGAGGTCCGGGGCGGCGTAGCCAGGCTCCAGCCGCCCCACGATCAGGTCCAGTTCGCTGATGCGCAGCTTGGGCAGCAGGTGGGGCAGGTCGCCCTCCTCCACCAGCACGGTGGCCTGCGCCGAGCGCTGCTTGAGCAGGCCTATGGCTTGCGCCAGCAGCACCGGCAGGGCCGCGCCCATCGATCCCACCCGGGTGCGCCCGGCGGCGCCGCTGGCTTCCGCGGCGATCTCGTCGCGCGTGCGCTCGTATTGCGCCAGCACCGAGCGGGCAAAACGCACCAGCGACGCGCCGGCCGGCGTAGGCTCGGTGCCGCGCGTGGAGCGCGTGAAGAGCGTCAGGCCCAGCGTCTTCTCCACCTCGGTGAGCATCTTGGAGACGGCTGGCTGGCTGACGGAGAGGAACTCGGCGGTGTGGCCGAGATGGCGAAACTCCTCCAGCGCCACCACCAGCTGCAGGTGGCGTAGCTTGATATTGGAGCGCAGGGCGCGGTCGATCTGGGGCATGGCGCGATTCTACTTAACTTTAAGGTTATGAAGCCATTCCGATGATTGATTGGATTGTTATGAATGGCTTTGCCACAATCCGGCCTGACCGGTGGACATTGCCACCAGCCCATGACTCCAATAACGACACCCTGCGAGGACGACACATGACCGCATCCCACGGCATCAACCACGGGCGACGCCGCCTGCTCATCAGCGGCGCCGCTGCCGCCACGGCTGCGACGGCTGGCAGTGCCGGCCTGTTGCTGCCGGGCCTCGCACGTGCCGCCGACTATCCGGACCGGCCCATCACCTTCATCTGCCCGTGGCCCGTTGGCGGCACCGCCGACCAGTCCATGCGCGCGCTGTGCCAGGTGGCGTCCGGCGTACTCAAGCAATCCATCGTGGTGGAAAACCGCGCCGGCGCATCGGGCATGATCGGCACCAAGGCACTGGCCCGCGCCAAGCCGGACGGCTACACCATCGGCCAGGTGCCGATCTCGGTGACGCGCTTCTCGCAGCTTGGCATGCTGCAGTTGGACCCGCGCAGCGAGCTGACCTACCTGGCGCGCACCTCCGGCCAGACCTTCGGCATCGCGGTGCCGGCGAACTCGCGCTTCAAGTCGCTCAAGGACGTCGTGGCCGAGGCCAAGGCGCATCCGGGCAAGCTCACCTATGCGCATGCCGGCATCGGCGGCGCCACCCACGTGGGCATGGAGGAATTCGCGCAGGCCGCCGGTGTGCGCTTCAATGCCATCGCCTACAAGGGCGGCGCGCAGGCCTTGCAGGACGTGCTCGCCGGGCAAGTGGACCTGCTGGCCGATTCCAGCTCCTGGGCGCCCCACGTGGAAGCCGGCAAGCTGCGCCTGCTGGCCACCTGGGGCGACCAGCGCACGCCGCGCTTCAAGGACACGCCGACGCTCAAGGAACTGGGCTACAACGTGGTGGTGGAAGCGCCCAACGGCATCGGCGCGCCCATCGGACTGGACCCGGCGGTGGAAAAGAAACTGCGCGACGCCTTCCGCCAGGCGGTGGCCAGCAAGGAATTCCAGCAGGTCGCGGCCCGCATCGATGCGCCGGTGATGTACCTGGACGGCCCGGAATACAAGCGCTACATCAGCACGGTGTACGACCAGGAAACCCACCTGATCCAGCGCCTCAAGCTCAAAGAACTGCTGCAACAAGGCTGACCCAACGTGAACTCCGCCGCCCTCATCCGCCTGCATGCGAACGACAACGTCCTGATCGCCCGGGACGCCCTGAGCCTTGGCCAGAGCCTGCCTGAACTGGGGCTGCGCGTGCGCGCCCAGGTGCCTGCGGGGCACAAGATTGCCGCCTGCGCCATTGCCAAGGGCACCCAGATCCGCAAGTTCGACACCGTGATCGGCGTGGCCGAGCGCGACATCGAGGCCGGTGATCATGTGCATTCGCACAACCTGGCGCTGGTGGATTTCTATCGCGACCCGGGTTTCTGCCAGGACGTGCGGCCGGTGGACTATGTGCCCGAGGCCGAGCGCGCCACCTTCATGGGGTTCGTGCGGCCCGACGGCCGGGTTGGCACGCGCAACTTCATCGGCATCTTGTCGTCGGTGAACTGCTCGGCCACGGTGATCCGGCATATCGCTGACCACTTCACGCCCGAGCGCATGGCGGCCTTTCCCAATGTGGACGGCGTGGCCGCCTTCGCGCAAAGCAGCGGCTGCGGCATGTCCTCGCCCAGCGAGCACTTCGACGTGCTGCGGCGCACGCTGGCGGGCTATGCACGCCACCCCAACCTGGCCGGTGTGCTGATCGTGGGCCTGGGCTGCGAGCGCAACCAGGTAGCGGGCCTGATGGAGTCGCAAGGCCTGGTGCCCGGCAGCCACGTGCGCACCATGGTCATGCAGGACAGCGGCGGCACGGCGGCCACCATCCAGGCCGGCATCCGCGCCATCGAGGCGATGCTGCCCGGCGCCAATACCGCCACGCGCCAGCCCGTGCCCGCCAGCCACCTGAAGATCGGCCTGGAATGCGGTGGCTCCGACGGCTTCTCCGGCATCAGCGCCAACCCGGCGCTCGGCGCGGCCATGGACATCCTGGTGCGCCACGGCGGCACCGCCATCCTGTCGGAAACCCCCGAGATCCACGGCGTGGAATACATGCTCACGCGCCGCGCCGTCACGCCGGAAGTCGGCCAGAAACTACTGGACCGCCTGGCCTGGTGGGAGCGCTACACCGCCGGCCAGAACGCCCAGTTCAACGGCGTGGTCGGCCACGGCAACCAGCAAGGCGGCCTCGCCAACATCTTCGAAAAATCACTCGGCTCCGCCATGAAAGGCGGCACCACGCCGCTGCAGGCCGTCTATGAATACGCCGAGCCCATCGAGCAAGCCGGCTTCGTCTTCATGGACTCCCCCGGCTACGACCCCGTCGCCGCCACCGGCCAGATCGCCAGCGGCGCCAACCTGATCTGCTTCACCACCGGGCGCGGATCGATGTTCGGCTCCAAGCCAGCGCCGACCATCAAGCTAGCGAGCAATACGCCGATGTACACGCGGCTCGAAGGCGATATGGACATCAACTGCGGGCTGGTGCTGGACGGCGAATTGACCGTGGACGAGATGGGCCAGCGGATTTTTGAGCACATCCTGGAAGCGGCCTCGGGACAGCCAACCAAGAGCGAGGCGCTCGGGCTGGGGGACAACGAGTTTGTGCCTTGGCACTTGGGGATTGTCAGTTAGAAAGTAGAAAGCCTCGCAGCCTGGAACCATTGCGAAATTGCGATCACCCGCCCTCTCCCCCGCCCCTCCCGCAGGCGGGAGAGGGGAGCAAACCAGCGGCAAGATCAACCAACTGGTGTAGCCGTGTTTCCCGCCCGAATGGGCGGGAAACACCCACGCGCGATGCGAAGCGAGCCGTCAAGGTGTGCCAAGGCCGTATGGGGCGCCTCGGGATTCGGCGAAAAGAGCGGAAACGAGGGACCCATGTCTGAGTATCGCCCTAAGGCGATGCGAGTTTGGGTCCCGGCCGCTCTTTTCGTCGAAGCCCGAGGGGGTGTCGCCCCATCCGGCGCGCCTTCTTTGCCTACTTTCTTGGCAAGACAAGAAAGTAGGTCGCCGCCCCGCAGGGGTGGTGAAACTGCAGTTGCAGTTGTCATTGAATTCAAGCAGTTGCAGTTGCAGTCAACCCCCCATATCCCAAAAACCATGCCATCCACCCCACTCCCCCTAACCCACCCAGCCCTGCTCCGCACCGGCAACCTAATCGGCCAAGCGTGGTCAGCCGCCCACACCGGCCACCGCCTGGATGTCACCAACCCTGCCACCAACACCGTCTTCGCCTGCGTGCCCGACAGCGACGCCCAGGATGCCATCCAGGCAACCGATGCCGCAGCCGCAGCTTTCCCAACCTGGAGCCGCCGCACCGCCCGCGACCGCGCGCAGATCATCAAGCGCTGGCACGCCCTGATCCTCGAACACCAGGAAGACCTGGCCCAGATCATCTCCGCCGAACAGGGCAAGCCCATCAAGGAGGCCCGCGGCGAAGTGCTGTACGGCGCCTCCTACGTAGAGTGGTTCGCCGAGGAAGCCACCCGCATCAGCGGCGAGATCGTCGCCGAGTCCGTCCCCGGCCGCAAGATGCTGGTGCTCAAGGAACCGGTTGGCGTGGTAGCCGCCATCACGCCGTGGAACTTCCCGCTCGCCATGATCGCCCGCAAGATCGCGCCCGCGCTGGCCGCCGGCTGCACCGTGGTAGCCAAGCCCGCGGAAGACACGCCGCTGACCGCGCTGGCGCTGGTCTACCTGGCGCAGCAAGCCGGCCTGCCCGCCGGTGTGCTCAACATCGTCACCGCCTCGCGCGCCAATACCCCCGCCGTGGTCGATGCCTGGCTGGCCGACAGCCGCGTGCGCAAGATCACCTTCACCGGCTCCACGCCGGTGGGCAAGCACCTGGCCCGCGAATCCGCCGGCACGCTCAAGAAGCTGTCGCTGGAGCTCGGTGGCAATGCGCCGTTCATCGTGTTCGACGACGCGGACGTCGATGCCGCCGTCGATGGCCTGATGGCCTCCAAGTTCCGCAACGGGGGCCAGACCTGCGTCTGCCCGAACCGCGTCTATGTACAGGCTGGCGTGCACGACCATTTCGTCGCGCGCCTGTCGCTGCGGGTGGCCGCGCTGCAGGTCGGGCCTGCCACCGAGGACGCGTCACAGATCGGCCCCATGATCAACGCGCGCGCCGTGGAAAAGATCGCCCGCCATGTCGAAGATGCCGTCGCCAAGGGCGCCGTGGTGATGACCGGCGGCGAACGCGTGCGCCTGGCAGACGGCCCGCACTACTACGCGCCCACCGTGCTCACCAACGCCACGCCGCAAATGGCGCTGTCGTGCGAAGAAACGTTTGGCCCGGTAGCCGCCGTGTTCCGCTTCACCGATGAAGCCGAAGTGATCCGCGACGCCAACGACACGCCCTTCGGCCTGGCCGCCTACTTTTACTCCAATGACGTGCGCCGCATCTGGCGCGTGGCGCAGGCGCTGGAAACGGGCATTGTCGGCGTCAATGAAGGGGCCATCGCCTCGGAGGCCGCGCCCTTCGGCGGCGTCAAGGAATCCGGCTACGGGCGCGAGGGCTCGCGCCACGGGCTGGACGACTACATGCACACCAAATATATTTGCCAGGGCCTGCTCGGCTAAGACCCGGCGGCATCCCATCCACGCCCACGACATTCTTCGGAACACCATGCCCGCACAAAACGCATTCAAGGCCGCGCTGGCGGCCAGCCGGCCCCAGATCGGCCTGTGGCTCTCGATGGCATCGCCTTATCTCGCCGAAGTCTCGGCCACGGCCGGCTTCGACTGGCTGCTGATCGACGGCGAGCACGCGCCCAACGACCTGCGCGGTACGCTAAATGCGCTGCAGGCGATCGCCCCGCACCGCTCGCAACCGGTGGTGCGCTGCGTGGCCGGCGAAGTCCCGCTGATCAAGCAGTTGCTGGATATCGGCGCGAAGAACCTGCTGGTGCCGATGGTGGATACCGCCGAGCAAGCCGCCGCGCTGGTATGCGCCACCCGCTACCCGCCGCAGGGCATCCGCGGTGTGGGCAGCGCCGTGGGCCGTGCCTCGCAATGGAGCGCACGCGCCGATTACCTGGATGTGGCCGACGATGAGATCTGCCTGCTGGTGCAGGCCGAAACCGTCAAGGCCCTGGCGAACCTGGAAGCCATCTGCGCTGTCGACGGCGTCGACGGCGTCTTTATCGGCCCCGCCGACCTGGCCGCCTCCATGGGCCATCGCGGCAACCCGGGCCACCCCGAGGTGCAGGCCGCCATCGAAGGCGCCATGCGCACCATCGCCGCCAGCGGCAAGGCCGCGGGCACGCTGAGCTCCGACCCCAAGCTGGCGCGCCGCTACCTGGATCTGGGCTGCACCTTCGTGGCGACAGGCGTGGATGTGCTGCTCTATGCCGGCGCGGCACGCCGGCTGGCCGCGGACTTCATCGGCACCGGCGCCGCGCCCGCGGCAGGGCCATCTGCCGCATACTGATGCCCGCCACCGCAATCACAGAACACGACAGAACACGACAAAGCACGCCAACATGCCGACTGATTCCCACACCGCCCCTGACACCAGCGCCACCAGCGCCACCCTGGCCGCGATGCAAGCCATCGTCGGCGCCGGCGCCTGCCTGAGCGGCGACGCCGACACCGAGTCCTACGTCACGGATTACCGCCGCATCTATCGCGGCAAAGCCCAGGTGGTGGTCATGCCATCCACCACCGAACAGGTCAGCCAGGTCATGGCCTGGTGCCACGCGCACGATGTGCCGGTGGTGCCGCAAGGCGGTAATACCTCGCTGATGGGCGGCGCGGTGCCCGACGACAGCGGCACCGCGGTGCTGCTCAGCCTGGGCCGCATGAACCGCGTGCTGGCCGTGGACACCATCAACGACACCATGACGGTGCAGGCCGGCGTCACGCTCAACGCGGCCCGCACCGCAGCCGAGCAGGAGCAGCGCCTGTTCCCGCTGCGCATCGGCTCGGAAGGCTCCTGCCAGATTGGCGGCAACCTGGCCACCAACGCAGGCGGCACCGCCGTGCTGCGCTACGGCAATATGCGCGACCTGGTGCTGGGCATCGAGGCCGTGCTGCCCGATGGCCGCATCTACTCGTCGCTGCGCGGCCTGCGCAAGGACAACACCGGCTACGACCTCAAGCAACTCTTCGTCGGCTCGGAAGGCACGCTCGGCATCATCACGGCGGCCGTGCTCAAGCTGATGCCGCAGCCGCGCGCCAATGCCGTGGCCTTCGTGGCCGTGCAAAGCCCCGAAGCCGCCGTGCGCCTGCTCGGCGTGGCCAAGCAGCATGGCGGCCAGGCCGTCACCGCGTTCGAACTGATCTCGGCGCCCGCGCTGGAGCTGGTGCTCGAATACCTGGGCGACGTGGCTTCGCCGCTGCCCGCGCGGCACGACTGGATGGTGCTGATCGAGCTGACCTCCGGCGGCAGCGACGAAAGCCTCAATGCCACGCTGATGGAAATCCTCGAAGCCGGGCTGGCGCAAGAACTGGTGCTGGACGCCGCGGTGGCCGCCAGCCTGGCCGACGCCCAGCGCTTCTGGCGCATCCGCGAGGAAATCTCGGACGCGCAGACCCGTACCGGCGGCAGCATCAAGTGCGACGTGTCGGTGCCGTTGTCGCGCATCGCCGCGTTTATCGGCGACGCCTCGGCCAAGGTGCTGGCACTGGAGCCCGCCGCGCGCATGGTGATCTACGGCCATATGGGCGACGGCAACGTGCACTTCAACCCGCTGCGCCCCAAGGACCGCAGCGCCGCGGACTTCCTCGGCCAGTGGTACGCACCGATCTCCGAGGCGGTGGACACCCTGGCCCACGCGGAGAACGGCTCGATCTCCGCCGAGCATGGTATTGGCGTGGCCAAGCGCGACGACCTGAAGCGCTACAAATCACCCGTGGAGCTGGAACTGATGTGGCAGGTCAAGCGGGCACTGGATCCGAAGAACCTGCTCAATCCCGCCAAGATGCTGCCAAGGCTGGACTGACGGAAAGCGGGCTCCGGCGGCCTATCAATGCGGAACATTCTCACTGATAATCCGCCGGTTCCTGCCTTTGAAAAAAACGGAAGCCGGTGGTTATTGGTTTCTCACCATGCGCAGGTAATTCCGAATTACAGGCTGTCGTTGGGAAACCGGACTAAATCGTCCGATATCTCCTGATAGACGATCGCAGCGCCATGGACAGCGCGAGCAAAACGGTCGCCGCAATGATTGCGCCGTCGAAGATCCAGAGCGCCGAATGCACACCGACCCGATCCGCCAGCGCACCGCTCGCGATGACCGGCACGCTGAATCCGAAATACGCGAAGAGGAAATAGCCGGACGTTGCCCGAGCCCGGTTGGCGTCGGTTGAACAGGTTGAATTCGCGGCGAGGCCTGCGAGATAGGTAAAGCCGTAGCAAGCCGCGCTCGCGAGCATCGCGCCTGACAGCAGCAACGGCAACGACGAGAAGACGACGCCCACGATCAATACGGTGAAGCCGCAGGGTACGAGCAGCATGCCCAGGCGCAACGACCGCGGAGGCGATAGCTTGCGCGCCACAGGCTGGACAACGAGTCCGGTTGAAATCACGAAGAACGTGGAGAACCCCGTCCACGCATCGTGCCCATGCGCGGCGAGCGCCACCGGGACCAGAGCGATCACCATCCCGACGGCCGACCAGGCAATGAGGATCGCAATGCTATAGATGAGCGTCTGCCTGGGAAAAACGGGCATGCGAAGCCACGCCGACGACCGCGGGAACGATGGCTCCCGGATCATGGCGAGCAAAACCACCCCGCAAGCGGCGCAAAATATGTAAGCACCGTAGGTCGCGGGGGTCTGTTGAGACGGCACCGCCAAGAGACAGAGGCCGGTCGCCAGCGCGCCGCAGCCGAAGCCCAGCGAGGTGGCCGCCGCAACGATGCGCGCGGCCCGCGCAGCCGCCGCTGGCCGAGGCCCGATCAGTTCGACAAGGAACTGCGTGCCGCTTCCGGCCATCAGCCCGGTCGCGATGCCGCACAATCCGCGTGCCGCTGCTAGCGCCTCCAGCCGGGGCCACATCATCGGCAACGCGGTTGCTGCGGATGTCAGCAGCAGCGCGCCGATCAAAGGCAATTTTCGCCCTACGCGATCCGATAGCCCGCCAAGGAAAACCAGCGTGGGCACCAATCCGGCCACGTAACAAGCGAAGGCAAGCGTCTGCGCCCCCGCGCCCATCTGGCTTGCCCGTGCGTAAGTCGTGTAAAGCGGCGCCTGCAGATTCACCGCACCGGTAATCAGGAACAGCGTCAGGGCCACCACCCGGACGGGCCATGGGCCCGCCTTCGCAGTGGAACGGACCAGGGGATCAAGCATGGATTCGTGGGCAAGGGATCGAGGGAGCTTAGTATTGGCCCTCGGGGATATTAGTGCAATAATTTCATTGCACTAATATCAATCCAAGAAACGATGGCTGCCCCTGCGCGATACCTGGAACACGTTGAAAGACTTGCGTCGCTGATACAGGACGGCACGCTCGAAGCGGGCAGCCGGTTGATGGCGCATCGCGATTACGCGGATGAGCATGGCATCGCCGCCGCGACTGCCGCCCGCGTTTATCGGGAACTCATTGACCGCGGACTGGCGATTGGCGAAGTTGGGCGGGGTACCTTTGTCCGCGCACAAGAGACACAGGCCGCTGCCGAGTTCTCTCAAATCAGCGAACGCGAGCCCGGCCTGATCGACCTGGCATTCAACTATCCGGTCCTGCCTGAGCAGGCCGCACAGTTGCGTCATGCGCTTCGCCATCTCTCCGACAAGGGGGACCTGTCGACCCTGCTGGACTATCACCCGCATCCGGGGCGTCGCGAAGACAGGGAGATGGCGGCAAAGTGGTTCTCCACCGCCAGCGCGCCAATCGATGCCGCGGGCATCATGGTCTGTGGCGGCAGCCAGCACGCCCTGAGTGTCATTCTCGCAAGCCTTGTCACGCGGCGTGATCTGGTTGCCGTGGAATCCCTGACCTACCCCGGTTTCAAGAGCGCGGCAAAACTGTTGGGCATCCCCTTGGTCGGCGTACCAATCGACGACGACGGCATCGTGCCGGAGTCCCTCGATGCGGTTTGCCGCAAGCATGCAGGCCGGGTACGCATCGTCTACACGATGCCCACGGTTCACAATCCCACCGGGAGCGTGATGCCGCTCGAGCGCAGGCTCGCCTTGATCGAGGTCGCGCGTCGCCACGACTTGCTACTGGTCGATGACAGCGTGTACGGCTTTCTCGAGGCTTCGCCTCCGCCAACGCTGCGCAGCCTGGCGCCAGATTGCGTAATCGAAATTCACAGCCTGTCGAAGAGCGCGGCCCCAGGCTTGCGAGTGGGCTATATTGTCGCACCCGAACGGCTCAGGGAACGGCTCCATGAGGGACTTCGCGCCACGTTGTGGTCCGCAAGCGCCATGACGGCCTCACTGGCCACCGCATGGATGCGGGATGGCACGCTGGCGCACTGGATCGTGGCGAAGCGCGACGAGGCGCGCTTGCGGCAAGACCTCGCGCGGCGCATCCTCGGGGCGTGGCCCATCAAGGCGCACCACACCAGCTTTCATCTTTTGCTCGACCTGCCGAAACACTGGAGACCCGATGACCTCGTCGTCGCGTTGGCACGGCAAGGCGTGACAATCACCCCCCTGGCCGCCTTTGCCGCGCCTGATGTGTCGGCAAGCCGTACGATAAGAATCGCCATGGCGGCGCCTGCCACAATCCGGCAACTGGAAGCCGGGCTCCTGGCCGTGGCGCAGACGTTGAACGGACCACGCCAGCGTGACGCGTTGCAGACGGCCAGGAACGTACGCCCCAGCCCTTGACGCGGGCCTCGATGTGATAGAGCTCAGTCAGCCGGGCCACTATGGTCGGCTCCTACATAGAAGCGACGCAGTCTATACTTGCCGTTTAGCAGCCGAGACATTCACGATGGCGTCGAACCATGAAGACAAGATCATTCTGTTGCGCGGTGTAACGCCGACGGGAAAGAACAAGGTGCTCATGGCACCGCTGCGCGCTGCGCTGGAAGAAGCGGGGCTCGGCAACGTGAGAACCTACATCCAGAGTGGCAACGTCATTGCTTCCACGAACCTGAGCCAGTCCGCCATCGAGGACCTGGTTCACGATGTCATCAAGGAACGGTTTGGTGGCGATATCAAGGTCCTGGCAAGGTCGGCGCCGTACTTCAACAAAGCGATGGAGAACAACCCGTTCAAGGGCGCCGATCCCGCCAAGCTCTATTTCACGCTGCTGTCAGCCGGGCCTGAAGATGCGTTGCTCGAAGCGTTCCATGCGCTTGGACATGCGCCAGACCAGGTACAAGTGGTCGGCGACATGGCGTATGTGTTGTGCGCCACGAAATACAGTGACCTGAAGGCCAACAACAATTTCATCGAGAGAAAGCTCAAGGTGGCCGCGACGACGCGTAATTTCAATACGATCTCGAAGCTCATTGCGCTTGGTGCTATTGGCTGACGGCTTTCCCGCTGAATTTTCTTTGAAACGATCTCCATATGAAAAGAACACTACTGCTGCCGATCTGCGCAGCGCTCATCGTCCAGATTCATGGTTGCGGAGAGAAAGCCAAAGTCGACGCGAATCCCGCGCCGTCCAGCGTTGCCCAGCAGCCGGCTGTCACGCTGTCGATCGAGTCCGTGGCAAGCAACACGCACGGTTTCAATGCCGGCAATGTGCTCAGCGCCAGGAAGATCTATATCTTCTTTGATCCGCAGTGCCCCCATTGCGGTGAGCTCTGGAAGGCAGCGAAGCCACTGCTGTCGTCCGCGCATTTCATCTGGATCCCGGTCGGACTGCTGACCCCGGAAAAATCCGCGCTGCAGAGCGCCTACCTGCTCGGTAGCCAGAACGCCGTCAGGGAAATGGACAATCATGAAGCCTTGCTCGATGCGCGCAAGGGTGGGCTTGAGGTCTCCGCCGCACAGACTCCGGAAAATGCCGTGAGCCAGGTCAAGGCCAACACCGAGTACTTTCTACGTTTGAATCTGGACAGCGTGCCGTTTGCCGTATATCAGGGCCCTGGGGGCGAGATGTTGACGTTTTCGGGAGCGCTGACTACCGATGCACTCAAAGAGCGGCTTGGCATATAGTCAGCCGTTGTTTCCCAACCTGGCAAACTACCTGATCGTGATGGCATGAACGCTTCACGATTCCACCCAATGAACCTGAGAACAGACAAGACCATGTGGAAGCACCCCGTACGCCAAACCCTTGCCGCATTCGCTGCCACCCTGGCGTTACCTGCGCTGGCCGGTATCGTGACGGGCGCGGCGACTTATCGTGAGCGTATCGCGCTGCCTCCCGATGCCGTGTTCGAAGTCACGCTGCAAGATGTGTCGCGCGCCGGCGCGCCAGCCCTGGTTATCGGCCGGTCCACGCTGGATCCGGCGGGCCAGCCGCCCTTCCATTTCGGGGTTGCCTACCAGGACCAGGCGATCGAGCCTGGCCATCGCTACGCCGTGCGGGCGGTGATCCGGCAGCATGGCCGCTTGCTGTTCACCACCGACACGCATGTCCCGGCACTGGGCGGCAACAACGCGCCGCTCCAGTTGCAGCTAGTATCGGCTTCCAGGGGCGAGGGGAAGCCATCGGGAAAACCAACGGCCCAGGTGCCTGACAGCCCGTTGCGGGGGACCTACTGGAAGCTCACGCGGCTGGGCGATGCGCCGGTCAGCGTGGCGGAGCACCAGCGCGAACCGCACCTGATCCTCGCCACGAACGACACGCGGCTGTCTGGCAATGGCGGCTGTAACAGCCTGATGGGCGGCTATGAAGCCGATGGCGACCAGCTTCACTTCAAAGGCCTGGCGGGCACCATGATGGCCTGCGCGCAGGGCATGGCCCAGGAAACGCAGTTCCTGCACGCTCTGGAAACGGTACGGCGCTACCGCATTGCGGGCCGCCAGCTCGACCTGCTCGGCACCGGCAATGCCGTGGTGGCGAGCTTCGAGGCTGTAGCGCTGCGGTAGAAGAGAGGCTGTCCATCTAAGGGGGGCAGCTGCTCGCTTGAGTGTTGTCATGCACGGCCCAGGCTGAAGTCCAGGCCTGGCTTGGGCGCAGGTGACTGCGGCCACCTCACAGCGGATACAGGCCTGACCGCAAGCCGTGATGCACGTCAATTCGCATCATCTGGTGCTGGGGGCGCTGCGCGACCGGCGCCTGTCAGCGGTCGCGCAGCGCACGGGACTGGCCGCGCGGTCAGTGCGCTAGCCACTGGTTGCCCCCGCCGAGAACCATCAAGAAAGCGCCACTTTTTGCAGACAAGCCACACAGGTCACGGGTAAAGTGCAGCTTCCGTCGCGTGCCACCACGCCACATGCTGGGTCGCATCGCCCGTCAACCCGTCAACCCGATCGACGGATTGCCGCCGTGGGCGGTAGCGCTCAGGCCTCACTCAAATCGGCTTTTCTGACCGGCTTTCCGACTTCTTACCTATTTACCTATTACTCCGGAGCGTGACGATGAATCCAGATTCCGATTCAATTTTTTCCAACCTCGACAAGGCGGCCGCAGAGGCCCGCGCACAGGGTGACAAATGGATTGTGATCGATCGCATCTACGAACACCTGGATGCGCTAGAAAGCCAAGACTATCAAGATGTCCTGGCGCGCATATTGGCCCTGATCGAAAAGTATCCCGAGCTGGATTATGGTGGTCCTGGCCCCTTCGGGTCGCTGATTGAGCGCCAGCCCGTCGGCGCCTATGCGGCGCAGTTGCTGGCGTCATTAAAGCGGCAGCCGAGCACGCAAGTGGTAGCGCTCCTGGACCGCATGATGCGCATGGACGAAGCTGAGCGAGAGGAGCAAGGCGGCCCAACCGTTGCGGCCTTCCTGGATGCGCTTGACGCGGTGCTGCGACATCCCGCCGCGAACGACGATTGCAGAGAGTTTGCGCGGATGTGCCTGACTCCGTGAGCGCCAGGACCTGCTGTTTGGAAGCCGCATATCTGCTACGCGAGCTCACAGTAGAAATGCCGTATCAGGCGCACTAACACAACCTCTTTGCTGTTGAGCGTCGGAATGGCGCGGATACCCACAGTGGCGCGGCTTCGGTTATCGCACCACAATCGCGCCACTTCTGAGGGGAATCGCGCCAATCTCCCGTGCCCGCCGCGCATTTCTCGGTTGCGCCTGTGTCAAAATGACGCGCAGCCTGCCTGATCGCACCTCGCCTTGGCTGGGGTAGACTGCGCCGCGCCCGCTCGCAACTAACAATGACGCTTATCCGCCGCATCCGCTTGACCGCAAGGCTTGGCTTGATCGCCATGTGGCTCATCGTGCTTGCGCCGGCAGTCAGCCAGTTTGTGGCCGCGGGCCAGGCCAGCGATCCCGAAGCCGTCATCTGCTCGGCCGCCCACCCGGGCGATGCGCCGCATGACATGCCGGGCAGCTCGCTGAACGCCTGCGGCTATTGCGATCTGCTGGCGGACCATGTGCCGCTGCCTACCCTAGCGCCTGCGGCGCTGTCGGCGATCCCGCTGCTGGTGGTCGCCACGTCGCACGTGCTGGTCACCCGCTTCACGCCACTCGGGGCTTTTCCTTCAGGACGCCCCAGGGACCCTCCGGCCCTGCCTCAATCCAGTCTGTAAGCAACGCACGCCCTTTGGCGTGATCGTGGCGTCCGCGCGCACCTGCGCACGGGCGCCGGACAACGATTTGAGGTAGACCCAATCATGCGCACGCTGCTGCCCCTAGTCATCCTTGGCACCATCGGCACGCTGGCCGAGGCCGCCGACGAACAGAGCCTGCCGGCGGTCCAGGTGACCGAGACTCGCTCGTTTGCCGAGAAGAACCAGTTGCCGCAGACCACCGCGAGCATCACCGGCGAGCAAGCCGCGCAGGCCATCAACGTGATGGGCGCGGAAGATGCCCTGAAATACCTGCCCGACGTGCTGGTGCGCAAGCGCTTTATCGGCGACACCCAGTCCCCGATGGCGACCCGCACCACCGGCATCAACGCCAGCGCGCGCAGCCTGATCTATGCCGACGGGGTCTTGCTGTCGACCCTGATCAACAACAACAACGGCAACGGCTCCCCGCAGTGGTTTATGGTGACGCCGCAATCGATCGACCGGGTCGACGTCATGTACGGCCCGTTCGCAGCCGCGTATCCGGGCAACTCCTACGGTGCCGTGACCGAGATCACCACGCGGATGCCGAAGACGTTCGAGGGCAGCCTGGAAGTCACGGGCGCCATCCAGCAGTTCAGCAAGTACGGCACCGACCAGAACGAGCCGGCGCAGCAGGTCAGCGCCACGCTGGGCGACCGCACCGGAAAGTTCTCGTGGTGGTTCAGCGCGAACCACCTCAACAGCTTCAGCCAGCCGCTTAGCTTCGCCACGGTCGGCCAGTCGACGGCCGCCGCCGGTGCCGCCCTGCCGGTCATCACCGGCGCGTACGCCGACCGCAACCGGACCGGCGGCGCCATCCAGGTAATTGGCGCTGGCAATTTCATCCATACGCTGCAGGACAACGCCACCGTCAAGCTGGGCTACGATTTCACGCCAACGTTGAGCGCGGTCTACACGCTGGGCTATTGGCAGAACAGTTCGAAAGCGAGCGCGCAAACCTACCTGAGCACGACATCCGGGTCGCCCTTCTACGGCGCGTCAGCCGGCAACGTCAATATCGGTGGATTCGCGTACAGCGCCAGCACCATCGCGGGCCAGTTTTCCAGCAACAACGTCGATCAGGAACACCTGATGCAGAGCCTCAAGGTCGGGACCCGGACGCAAGGGCTGTTCGACTGGGAGGCCATAGTCAGTAATTTCTACTATCTGCAGGATTCGAGCCGCTTGTCCACCGGGCTCTACCCGGCGGCGCTGACGGGTGGGCCGGGCCGGACCACCGACATGAGCGGCTCCGGCTGGTCCACCTTCGACGTCAAGGGCATCTGGCGGCCGCAGGGCATCGCCGGCGCGAACATCGTCAGCTTCGGCGCCCACTACGACCAGTTCAAGCTGAGCAGCCCGACCTACAGCACCACCAACTGGGTCTCCGGTGGCAATGGCGCCCTGTTCAGCACCTCGCAGGGCAAGACGCAGACCGGCGCGCTCTGGCTGCAGGACGTTTGGCGCATGACACCAAGCCTGCAGGCAACGCTGGGCGGCCGCTATGAGATGTGGCGCGCCTATGACGGGTTCAACTACGCCATTGGCAGCAACGGCGTGGGGGTGCCGATCCAGCAGCCCAGCCTCGACAAATCCGGCTTCTCCCCCAAGGCGTCGCTGACATGGGAGGCCAGCCAGCTGTGGTCGGTGACCGGCTCGTTCGGCAAGGCGCTTCGCTTCCCGACGGTCGGCGAGCTCTACCAGAGCGTGCAGACCGGGACGACGTTCACCCAGGCCAATCCGTTCCTGCAACCGGAGCGCGTCCTGTCTGGCGAACTTGCCATCGAGCGCCACACCAGCGAGGGCAAGCTGCGTGTTTCCGCCTTCAGCGAGTACGTCAAGAACGCGCTGATCTCCCAGACCTCGACAATTGCCGGGTTCGCCACGCCCGTCTCCTTTACGCAGAACGTGGGCAAGACACGGCAACTGGGGCTCGAGCTGGCCGGCCAGCAAGACCACGTGCTGATCAACGGCCTGACGCTCTCGGGCAACGTCACCTATGTCAACTCCCGGATTCTCTCGGATGACAGCTACGTGCCGACCACCCCTGGCGCGACGGCGGTCGGCAAGCGCGTGCCCTACGTGCCCACATGGCGCGGCACGGTAGCGGCAACCTATCGGCCTGACAACAAATGGGCTTACACGCTGGCCGCGCGCTATAGCAGCCGCGTGTACGCGACGGTCGACAACACCGACATCAACCCCGCGACCTACCAGGGCTTCGAGAGCTTCTTCGTGATGGATGCGCGCGTGCACTACCAGCTAGACAAGCATTGGAGCGGTGCACTGGGCGTGGACAACCTGAACAATCACAAATACTTCCTGTTCCACCCCTTCCCGCAGCGCACGTTCTACCTGAGCCTGAAATACACCCTTTGACAGATCCCGCCATGTCCCAGCTTCTCGAACGGCCGCCCATGCCCGCGCAAGCCACACAGACCTCGCCGGCAGCAGCGGCGTCTTATCGCATGCTCTGGCGGTGGCACTTCTACGCCGGGCTCTTCGTCGCGCCCTTCCTGGTCGTCCTGGCGATCACCGGCACGCTCTACTGCTTCCAGCCGCAGATCGAATCGCTGCTCTATCCGCAGTTGCTGCGCGTGGAGCCCGTGGGCGTGAAGCTTGCCGCCCAGTCCTTGCTGGACCGGGCATGGGCCCAGGCGCCAGAAGGCGCCGTGGCGACGACGTACACCGTCGATTCGTCCCCGCGCGCCAGCGCCGAGTTTGTCTTTCGGCTGTCGTCGGGCAAGAGCGAAAGCCTGTACCTGGACCCGTACACCGGCAATTTTCTCGGCAGCCTGAGCGTGGAGGACCGGCTGATGAAGCAGGTGCGCATGCTGCATCGCGCGCTGCTGCTGGGCAAGACCGGGGAGTTGCTGATGGAGCTGGCGGCATGCTGGTCGCTGGTGATGATTGCCACGGGCGTCGCGATGTGGTGGCCGCGGCTGCGCGACAAGGGCGGCAAGGCCTTCGTGATGGGCAAGGCCGCCGGCGGGCGCGGCTGGTGGAAGGAAGTCCACCTGGTCTTCGGCGCCTGGATGGCCATCGGCGCCGTGGCGTTCGTGTTGTCCGGCTTACCCTGGACCGCATCGTGGGGCAAGCAATTCAAGGCGATCGCGACCGCAGCGCGGCTGGGCAATCCGGCCGGCGCATGGGGCGACGCGGGGGTCCGGTCGACACCGGGCGCGGCCAGCATGGATGCACTTCCCCTCGCTGCAGTCCCCTGGGCGGTCGGCATGGCCAAGGTTCCGTCCGGCACGTCGCCGGCAGTGGGCGCTGCCACGATCAGCCTGGACCGCGCCGTGGCGATCGTGGCCGAGAACGGTGTGTCGAGCGGCTACCAGCTCGTGCTGCCGAAGTCAGCCACCGGTGTGTTCACCGCCTCCTATTTCCCCGCGGATCCCAAGGTGGAACGCACGCTGCATATCGACCAGTACACCGGCAAGGTGCTCAAGGACATTCGCTACGGCGATTACGGCGCGGTGGCGCAGGCCATCTCCTACGGCACGTCCCTGCACATGGGCCGCTACTTCGGATTGGCCAACCAGATTGCGTGCATGGTGATCTCGCTGGGCCTGATGCTGCTCGCCGTGACGGGCCTCGTGATGTGGCTAAAGCGCCGGCCCGCGCGCGCCCTGGCCGCGCCGTCGTTCCCGCGCACGCTCCCGCCCATGCGGGCGTGGGTGATTGGCCTGGGTCTGCTGGGCGCGGTGTTCCCGATGATGGGCGCCACGCTGGCGATGGTCTGGCTGCTGGATCGCTGGTTCGCACGGCCGGCCGCCGTGCGGCGGGCTGCGCCAGACGCTGCCAGTCCGCTCAGAAGCGGTAGTTGACGCTCAGTTCGACCCGCCGGCCAGATCCTTGCAACCATTGCGTGGCGTTGTAGTAGGCGGTGGTGACGTAGCGCTTGTCGAAGACATTGAACCCGCGCAGCGCCAGCGTCGTGTCCCGGCGCGCGCGCCATTGGAGCGACAGGTCGGTGGTCGTATAGGCCGGCATCTCGAGCGTGTTGGCGCGGTCGGCGAAGCGCCGGCCCACATAGCGCAGGCCTGCGCCGGCGGTCCATGCCGGGTGGAAGCGCCACGTCACCCAAACGTTGGCCAGCCGCTCGGGCACGTCCGTGGGCACATTGCCACTACGGGAGACCGCTGCGCCCCCCACGGACTCCGTGAAATCGTCATAGCGCGCCTGCAGCAAAGCGGCATTGGCATCCACGCGCCAGCCGGAGAGAAACGCCAGCCCGAAGGTGGCTTCCAGCCCCTTCGACGACTGCTGGCCCACCTGCACGCTGGCCGAAGGATTGGCAACGTCACGCGTGACCAGGTTCTTCTTGACGATCCGATAGGCGGCCAGCGTCAGCTCGCCCTTGCCCTGCCAGAAGCACTGCTTGACGCCGACTTCAACCTGGCGACCGGTGGAGACGTCAAAGTTGCTGTTGGCCGGCGTCAGCATCAGCAAGGCGCTGACCGGATCGGCCGCTTCCGCGTACTGCGCGTACACGGCGAGATCCGGCGTCAGGTTGTATACGGTGCCAGCACGCCAGCCAACATTGGAAAACGTCCTGTCGAAGGCCGCCTGCCCGGCCACCAGGTCACGGCGCGACAGGTCGGCGCGGTCATAGCGCAACCCGCCCAGCACGGACCAGCGCGGCGTCACCTCAAGGCGATCCTCGGCAAACAGCGCGTATTGCGTCGCCTCGTTGCGATAGCGCGGCGTGGTGCCCGTCACGTTGATGAACGTACCGCGATCGAACACATAGGGATCCACCGCCGATGTGCCTGAGTACGGCGAATTATTGGTATGCGTGAACGACGCCCGGTTGACGTCGAAACCCACCGACACGCTGTTCTTCATGCCAAAAAGATGGTGCCGGAACGTGGCATCGGTAGTATTGCCGACCTGCCACTGGTCGTGCAGGATCTCCGTATAGGACGAACGGCTGACCAGCCCCGTGGCCGGCACGTAGTTGTAGTACTCGGCATTGCGCCAGTGCCGCTTGCTGTCGATGTAGTAAAAGCGCGAGCGCACCGTGGCATCGGCATTCGGTGTCCACTGCGCGGCGAGCTCCGTCCATTGGTCATCGAACTTGAGCAGGCTGTCGCCCACGTTGTAGTTCTTGCTCCGCAGCGCCGCGTCCTGCTGCCCGTTGACCAGCGGCACGCCGAAGTAGCGCTGCGGCTCCTGCCAGCCTTTGGCATAGCTGAGCTTCAGGCTCAGGTCCGGCGTGGCGTCCCACTGGATGGCACCGGACAGCGACAGGTTCCGGGAGTCGCCGAGATCGACGGATCCGTCGGACCGGTTGCCGCTCACATCGAGCCGGTAGGCGAGCTTGTCGTTGATGGCGCCGCCGCTGCCGAACGCCAGCCGCTGTGTATTCTCCGTGCCCAGCGCGGCCTGGATTTCACTCTCGACCGGGCCACGCGCTGGCTTCTTCGGCACCACGTTGACCACGCCGCCGATGGCGCCCTCTCCGTAGATCACCGAAGCCGGGCCGCGCAGCACCTCGATGCGCTCGACGGACCAGGTATCGAAGGGGAACGTGATGCCGATGCCGCCATACTGGCGAATCCCGTCATAGAGCTGCATCACCGAGGTCGAGCCCGTGAAGCCGCGCGCCGACAATGCGGCGCCGCCGTTGCCGGGGTGGCCGAGGCCGGACAGCCCGGGCGCGCGGGTGATGGCATCCACGAGCGATGCGTCGCCGCGTTCTTCCAATTGCTCGCGCCGGATGACGTCGACGCTGGCCGGGGTCTGCATGGGCGTCAGTCCGAGATTGGAGCCCGTGGATGCCCGCCCGCGCAACGCGGAATCCGGCGCGGCGGAGACAGTGACCGGGGCAAGGTCGGGCGCTTCGCGAAGTGCGTCCTCAGCGTAGGCGGGAAAGCCGGCGGTTGCGGCGGCGAGTGCAAAGCAATGATGTCGAAGCGAGGTGGGGAGCATGAATGGAGGCGCGCTGAGTCCGGAGAGTTGTCGGCTCGGAGCGCCACTCGTGCGAGTGGCGCTAGAGGCGCGAAAGTCTACCCAGCGGCCTGACATCAAAGGAATGCGGCAATGCGACGCATTGGGCGCATTGCGTGGTCGCGCCATCCATGCAGCGACCATTTGCCACGGGCTTGTCGATGAATCGAAGCCCGGCGAGATCGGCTACATCTCCTCGCTCACCAACCTGTCCGCCTCCGCCTTCACCCTCTGCCCATGCTGATCCAGCACCGGCGCCGCGAACGGCTCGGGCCCGGGCGTGCGCCCGAACTTGATGGCACGGGTAAAGCCGCGATACCGGCCCACGGTGGGATGCTCGAACGTGGTCACCATGCCTTCCGCCTGCACCTGCGGGAAGTCGAACATATCTTCCACGGAGCGCGCGGCAGCGCAGGGCACCGCTTCGCCGAAGTGCGCCTCCCATTCCAGCGCGGTGCGGGCTGCCAGCGCGCGGTGCAGCATGGGGACGATCTCATCCTGATGCTGCGCGCGCTTGCGCACGCTGTCATAACGCTCGGTGGTGAGTTCAGCCAGGCCGGTTTTCTCGCAAAGCGCCGCCCAGAAATGCGGCGTGTTCGCGGAGATGTAGAGATAGCCTTCCTTGGTCGGATGGATGCCGGTGATGCCGCCGGAGCGCATGTCGCGGCCAACCTCCCTGGGTTCGTTGTCCGCCCAGACCATGCGGGCCGATTGCATGGTCAGCGCCGCGCGCAAGAGTGAGATGCCGACATACTGGCCTTCGCCGCTTTTCTCGCGCTCGTAGAGTGCGGACGCGACGCCGCCGGCGACCAGCGCCGAGCCGTAGTAGTCGACGACCGAGCCATAGAGAATCTCTGGCGCGCCGCCCTGCTTGCCCTGCAGCGTGCACATGCCGGTCATGGTCTGCAAGACCTGGTCGTAGCCGGCCTTGTCCTTGAGCGGGCCATCTTCCCCATAACCGGTCACGGCGCAATAGATCAGGCGCGGGTTGACCAGCTTGAGCTGTTCGTAAGCGATGCCCAGCCTGGGCGGCACGGTGGGCCGGAAGTTGTGCACCAGCACGTCGGCGGTGCGCACCAGCGCCATCAGCCGCTGCAGGTCGTCGGCTTGCTTGAGGTCCAGCACCACGCCCAGCTTGCTGCGGTTCACGCCCAGGAAGGCGCGGCTCTCGGCCTCCAGCGAGGAAGGGTACTTGCGCAGGTTGTCGCCGGCGGGCGGCTCGATCTTGATGACCTCGGCACCCTGGTCGGCCAGCAGCGAGCAACCATAGGGGCCAGCTATGTAGGCGCTCAGGTCCAGCACGCGCAGGCCGGACAGCGGGCCCGGCTTGCCGGTGCGCTCGCTCAGTGGCGCGGCGCGGTCATCAAAGGGGGGACGCATGGAAATCTCCGGAAACAGGAAATAGAGGCAGTAGAGGCAAGGCGGGCGAGCATCAGTCCACGACGATGTTCTGGCGCTTGGCGAGCGTCTTCCACCGTTCCACGTCCTGCCCGATGATGGCGGCGAACTGGGCCGGCGTGACGGGCCTGGCTTCGGCGCCCTCCTTCAGGAAGGCCGCTTTGATCTCGGGCTTGGACAAGATGGTGTTGACGGCGGCGTTGAGCTGGCTGACGATCGCCGGCGGCGTGCCGGCCGGCGCCAGCAGGCCCCACCAGAGTTCGAATTCATAGCCCGGCACCGCGCTGGACATGGGCGTGAGATCCGGCGCGATCGGGCTCGGCTTGAGGCTGGTGATGCCAACGGCGCGTACCTTGCCGGCGCGCACCATCGGCAGCAGCGAGGGGCCGCTGGAGATCAACAGCTGTGTCTGGTCGCCGATCAGGTCGGTCACGGCGGGACCCATGCCGCGATACGGGATATGCGTGATGAACAGGTTCCCGGCCCTGGCCTTGAGCAGCTCGGTGCCAAACTGGTTGACGCTGCCCGGCCCGCTTGAGGCGTAGTTGTACTTGCCCGGCTTGGCGCGGATCGCCGCGATCAGTTCCTGCGGCGTCCTGGCGGGAAACGCATTGTTGACCGCGACAATGAACGGCCCTTGCGCAAACATCGCCACCGGCACAAAGCTCTTGACCGCATCGAACGGCAGCTTGGCCTGCACCGCGGCATTGGTCGTCATGCTGGACGACACGGCGACCAGCGTGTACCCGTCCGGGGCGGACTTGGCCACGATGCCCGTGCCGGTATTGCCGCTGGCGCCGGGCCGGTTGTCGATGACCACGGGTTGCTTGAGCTCCTCGCCGATCTCCCTGGCGACAATGCGAGCGAAGATGTCGTTGGAGCCGCCCGGCGGATAGGGCACGACGATGGTGATGGGCTTGCTTGGATATCCGCCCTGTGCGAACGCCGCGCCGGATACCAGGCTGGCAATGGCCGTGGCGGCCAAGGCCACGCTACGGGAAATGGATACGAATGCGGATGCGGTTGCGGTTGCGGTTGCGGTTGGTGTAGTCAAAGTGTCTCCTTCTGTTTTTTTGTTTGCCCCATGCGATGCAGCCTGATCCCGGCAGCGGATCCCGGCGGAGTCAGGCAGGCAGCAATCCAAGGCGCCTGGCGGTAGCCACGATGGCTTGCGCCCGCTTCAGGAACGGCGGGTCGATCATCTTTCCGTCCACCACGTAGGCGCCCACGCCCCTGGCCATCGCATCGCGCGCGGCCTCCAGTACCCGCGCCGCATGCCCGATCTCCTCATCGCTCGGGCGGAAGGCCTGGTTGGCCAGGGGGACCTGGCTGGGATGAATGCAGCTCTTGCCAAGAAAGCCCATGCGGCGCGACAGCTCGGCCTCGGCACGGAAGCCGGCTTCATCCTTGATGTTGGCAAACACCGTGTCGTAGGCGAATACGCCGGCCTCGCCGGCTGCCATGCGCACCGCGTACATGGCCTGCTGGATCGCCGCGCTTTCGCGCCGGGCGATGCCCAGCGGCTCGAACAGGTCGCCCAGGCCAAGCTGCAAGCCAGCCACGCGCGGGTGGGCCGCGGCCAGTTCGCCGGCCAGGCGCAGCGCCTTGGGCGTTTCAATATTGAGCAGCAGGCGGACCGGGCTGTCCACGCCAAGCGCAAACCCGTTGACCCGTTCCGCCTGCTCGATGGCGGCGGCAGCGCGGCGCACGTCGTCGGCGCTCTCGGGCTTGGGCAGGTTGATCAGGTCCAGGCCGGGCTGCACCACTGCGGCCACGTCGGCCGCAAAGTGAGGGGTGTCCATCGCGTTGACCCGGACGATCAGGGTCTTGCCGCTGGCGCGGGCCTGGCCCGAGCGCAGCAGCTCGCGCAGTGCCTCGCGCGCTTGCGGCTTGCGCTCCTGCGCCACCGCGTCCTCGAGGTCGAACGAGAGCCCGTCCGCGGCGCTGGCCAAGGCCTTGTCGAACAATTCCGGGCGGGAGCCGGGGACGAACAGTTTGCTTCTCATGGCAACGTGAACCGATGGCTTTGGAGTGCGCCAGTGTGTGTCACGCCATAACAAAGATAAACTATGTATCTCTTTCTTTAATCGATAGAAAATGTATGGAGACAGCCTACCTCAACGCGTTCCTGGTCGTCGTGGATACCGGCTCCCTCGCGCAAGCCGCCCGGCGGCTCAACGTGACGCCCGCCGCCATCGCGCAGCAGATCCACGTCCTGGAGCGGGAGCTGGGCACTGCCCTGCTGGGCCGTGCCGGCCGCACCGTGGCGCCGACCGAGTCGGGCGCACGGCTCGCCGAACGCGCGCGCACCTTGCTGCGGGACTTCAGCCAATTGCGGGATTGGGTGAATGAGGTGGAAGCACCGCGCGAACTGCGCCTGGGCACGATCAACACTGCGTTGCACAGCCTGCTGCCGGAAACGCTAGCCGGGTTCGCCGCGGAGCATCCGGGTGTCTCCGTGTTTATCCAGTCGGACAAATCGGCGGCGCTGTATGACGCCGTGAAAAACGCAGAGCTGGATGCGGCCGTCTGCCTGCACCCGCCCTTCGCGCTGCCCAAGACCATCGTGTGGGAACTGCTGCGTGAGGAACCCCTGGTTGTACTGGCGCCCGCCCGGCTGGCCCGGCGCGATCCGCACGAACTGCTGCGCACCGAGCCGCTGATCCGCTACGACCGCAGCGTGGGCGGCGGCAAGCAGGCCGACCGGTACCTGCGGCAGGCCGGCATCGCCGCGCACGAGCGGTTCGAGCTCAGCTCGCTGGTGGCGATCGCCATGATGGTCGACCGGGGGCTGGGGGTGTCTCTGGTGCCCGACATAGCGTCGCCGCTGACGGCAGGCCTGCGCATCGCCAAGCTGACGCTGCCCGAAGCGACCGAGCCGCGCCGGTTCGGCATCTTGTGGCAACGCTCGTCTCCCCGCACGCCGTTGATCCACTCGTTGCTGCGGCACGCGCGGCAGGCAGCCGCCTGAGCGCTTACTGGCGCCGATCCGGCGCCGATCCGGAGATGCTCAAACGGCATGATCCGCGCCGCCCGGAAACACCCGCTCGCCCAGGAAGTCGATGAACACGCGCAATTTGGGCGACGGGTGCCGGCTGGCAGGCCACAGCACGCGGAAGGTGCCGCTACGGTCCACGTAGTCGTCCAGCACGGTGCGCAACCGGCCGTCGGCCAGCGCCTCGCGGATGGCAAAGTCCGGCAGGCAGGCGATGCCGAGGCCCTGCAACGCAAAGCTCACGCGGGTCTCGATGTTGTTGCAGATCATCGAGGTAGGCAGGTTCAACTCCGGATCGACGGCTGCGCGGCGCAACGGCCAGGCTTCCAGCTTGCCGCTGTTCGGGAAGCGGTATTGCAGGCAGGCATGCCCGGCCAGGTCCGCGGGCTGCCGGGGCTCCCCGCGCTGCGCGAGATACGCTGGCGACGCCACCAGCAAGATCCGGAACGCGCCGAGACGCCGCGCCGATAGCCGGGAGTCGCTTGGCTCGCCGGTGCGCACCACGGCATCGAAACCCTCTTCGATCACGTCCACCATGCGGTCGGTGAAATCCAGGTCCAGCTCGATTTCCGGGTACTGCCGCATGAAGTCGCCCAGCACCGGCAGGACCAGCGAACTCACCAGCGGCAGGCTGACGCGCAAGCGCCCGCGCGGCGCTTGCGCTGCGCGCGACAGCTCCTGCTCCGCCGCCTCGATCTCGGCCAGGATGCGGCGGCTGCGCTCCAGGAACTGCGCGCCTTCCGCCGTCAGGGTGATGCTGCGCGTGCTGCGGTGAAACAGCCGCGCGCCGAGCTTTTCTTCCAGCCTTGCGACGCTCTTGCCCACGGCCGACGCCGACACGCCCATCAGGCGGCCGGCGGCCACGAAGCTGCGGGTCTCGGCGACCTGCACAAACACCGTAAAGCCACTCAGGCTGTCCATCGGCTTTCCCCTCATGCCAAGCGCCTCGATCCTCGATTACGGATAATTATGTCCGGATAACCAGGAACTCTAGCCTACTTTTTCCCGAGTCAAATGTTTCTTATCGTTTGCTTGATCCCATCCCTGTCTTGCGACGAAGGAAAACACGCATGTTGTCACCCCTGTCCCCCCTGTCCGCCCGCGTTGACGCGGCGATTGAACAAGCCCTTGCCGCCCACCGCCTGGTCGGCGCCGTCGTGCTGGTTGCCCGCCACGGCGAAGTCATCCACCGCCGCGCCGCGGGCCTGGCCGACCGTGAGGCCGGCCGGCCCATGCGCACCGATACGCTGTTCCGCCTGGCGTCGGTATCCAAGCCCATCGTGTCGAGCGCAGCGATGGTGCTGGTGGCGCAGGGCCGCCTGGGGCTCGACGAGGCCGTGACGCGCTGGCTGCCGGATTTCACGCCGCGGCTGGCCGACAGCAGCCCCGCCATCCTCACCGTGCGGCAGCTGATGACCCATACCGCCGGGCTGGGCTACCGCTTCTTCGAAGCCGACGAGCACGGGCCCTATGCCCGCGCTGGCGTGTCGGACGGCATGGACCAGCCGGGCATCACGCTTGCGGAGAACCTGCGCCGCATCGCCAGCGTGCCCTTGCTCTATAAGCCGGGCACCGCCTGGGGCTATTCGCTGGCCACGGACGTGCTTGGCGCCGTGATCGAACGCGTTTGCGACGCGCCGCTGGCCGACGCGGTGCACGCGCTGGTCACGGGTCCGCTGGGCATGGGCGACACCGGCTTTGCCGCGGCCGATGCCGAGCGGCTAGCCACCGCCTACGTCAACGACACGCCAGTGCCGCGCCGCATGCGCGCGCACGATGTGGTCCCCGTCGTCGACGGCACGGCCGGCATCCACTACGCGCCGGCGCGCGCATTGGACACCAGTGCCTTCCCCTCCGGCGGCGCCGGCATGGTTGGCAGCGCCAGCGATTTCCTTCGCTTGCTGGAGACCCTGCGCCAGGGCGGCGAGCCATTGATGCCCGCGGCCTGGGTCGATGAAATGGGCCGCAACCAGACCGGCGCATGGGGTCCGCCGGATGCGCCGGGCACCGGCTTCGGCCTGGGCTTCTCGGTGCTGCACAATCCGGCTGCGGCCGGCTCGCCGGAGTCGGCCGGCACCTGGCGCTGGGGCGGCGCTTACGGGCACTCTTGGTTCGTCGACCGCGCCCGGGGCCTGAGCGTGGCCGCGTTCACCAACACCCTGTATGAAGGCATGTCCGGCCGCTTCGTGACGGACCTGCGCGACGCCGTCTATGGGCAAGAGGCGGTGGCGCGATGAGCGATGTGGCACCCATGAAGGCCATCGATGCCGGCCGCTCCCTGTTCTTTATCGCGCTCGGCCTGTTTGGCCTTTACACCATCGAGTTCGGCGTGGTCGGCATCCTGCCCGCTATCGTCGCGCGCTACGGCGTCACGGTCGCCCGGGCAGGCTGGCTGGTCGGCCTGTTCGCGCTGGTGGTGGCCATGTGCGGGCCGTTCATGGTGCTGTGGCTGTCGCGCTATGCCCGGCGCAGGGTGCTGGCGGGCTCGCTGTTCGTGTTCGCCGTGTGCAGCGTGCTGTCGGCGTGGGCGCCGAACTTTGCCGGGCTGATGGCGCTGCGCATCGTCCCCGCGCTGCTGCATCCGGTGTTCTTCTCGCTGGCGTTCGCGGCGGCCGTGTCGCTGTACCCGAAGGAGCGAGCCACGCATGCCACGGCGATGGCCTTCGTGGGCACCAGCATGGGCCTGGTGCTGGGCGTGCCAATCACCGCGTGGATCGCGGCGCGCTTTTCCTATGAAGCCTCCTTCCTGTTCTGCGCCGCCGTCAACGCGGCGGCGGGAATCGGCCTGCTGGCCATGCTGCCGGATGCGGCGCAGCGGCCCGCACCCGCGCAGGCCGCATCGGCCAGCCGGCCCTCGGCCATCCTGCGCAAGCCGGCGCTGTGGCTCAACCTGTTCGCAACCGTGTTCGTATTCGCGACGATGTTCTCGGTCTACAGCTATGCGGCCGAGTACCTCGCGAGCGAGGCCGGCATGGGCGGCGAGGCCATCAGCGCGCTGCTGGTGGTGTTCGGTATCGGCGGCGTGGCGGGCAATCTGATCGCCGGCCGGTTGCTGGGCAAGAGCCTGGCGCGAACCGCGCTGCTGCACCCGGCGGTGCTGGGTGGTGCCTACCTTGTGCTCTACGCCTGCGGCAATGCCTCGTTTGTCCCGATGATCGCGGTCTGCCTGCTGTGGGGCGCCGCGCATACCAGCGGCCTGATCGTCAGCCAGATGTGGCTGGCATCCGCCGCGCCGGAAGCCCCGGAGTTCGCGACCAGCCTCTATATCTCGGCCGCCAACCTGGGCGTGGTATCCGGCTCGGCGGTGGGCGGCTGGTGCATCACCGCAGCGGGCATGACGGGCGCGTTGTGGAGCGGCTGGCTGTTCGCCGTTTTGACAACGCTGTGCATGGCGCTGAAGCTGCTGCTGTTCGACCGCAAGCCGGGTCACGCCAGCGTCATGGCGGCTAAAACCTAAAATGCCGGATGCAGCGGCAGGTACGCCTTGATCACGATCGCATTGGCCTGGTCGATGAGAAAAGGCACCGACCATGGCCACCACCAGGAACGCCAGGTGCCGCTACTCAGCCGCTACTCAGCCGATTCGCCCACCCGCAGCATGTTCCACGTCAGGCCAAGCTGGGCATCGGTCTTCAGCGAGAGCAACTGGCGGGAGAGCCGGGCCAGATGCGCCTGTTCCGCCAGGTTCTTGCCGACCACGCCTTTCTCCTCGGCGGCGTTGGCAAGCACGCCCTCCAGGTCGCCGTAGCGCTGCAAGAGCTTGGCCGCGGTCTTGGCCCCGACCTTCTCGACACCGGGGATATCGTCCGTGCTATCCCCCAGCAGCGCGAGATAGTCGGCCAGCTGGTGACTGCCCACGCCGAACTTATCCATGACGTAGCGTTCATCGAACCAGGACGGCTCCCCGTTCTTCGCGGTGGCAAAGTGGTTGCGCACAATGGCGCCGTCGGCAATCAGCTGCAGCACGTCCTTGTCCGTGCTCACCGGGATCACCTGCCCCTCCTTGCTCGCGGTCCAGCGATAAAAGGCCGTGGCGATGATGTCGTCGGCCTCGTAGCCGTCGATCATGGCTGTCTGCAGCCCGAGCACTTCCGTCAGCGTCAGCCGGAAGTCCGGCAGGACCTCCGCCAGCTCCGGGTCCATGGGCTTGCGGTGCTGGCGGTACTGGGGATACAGCGCGTGGCGCCAGGTCTTGCCGCCGGTGTCGAATGCCGCCAGCGCGTGTGTCGGCTTGCATTCGGTCAAGGCCCGGCGGAACGAGGCCAGCGCCGAAAGCACGGCGCCCTCGACCTTGGCCGGAATGTCCTCAGCCGGGTTGGCTTCGTAGACCCGGCGCAGGATGTTCAGGCCGTCGATGAGCAGTAGAGTGTGCTTCATTGTTCTTGCGATTCTTGCGATGCGTGCGATCAGACCCTCTATTTTGACGTGCGAAGCCCGTCGCGCAACCTTTTCGGGCGGGGGAATCAGCAAGAATGCGGGGTTGCGCCGGCGGTCCACCTCGTCTAGTCTGAGCAGACTCAACCTACGCCCGGAAATGAACAACAATCACGACACTCGCCAGGCAGTAATCGACGCCCTGCAAAAGACGGGCACCCCGATGGATGCATATCAGGTCGCAAAGGCCACGGGCGTCAGCCCGATCCAGGCAGCGCGGACACTCACGAAACTCGCCGCAAAAGGCGTCGTGCAGACCGACGCCCAGCTTGGCGCCGAGGCCGACTTGTCCGCGCAGTTCCGCCTGGCTCCGGCGCCGAAGGATGCCGCCGGAGGGTAAAAGCGGAGGTGGTTGCTGCCAGGCCGGCGCCAGGATTTGGTGCATGTGCACCGCCGATCTCACGGGCAATCGTGTCCGTTGATACCGCGCGTGCGGCGAATACGTGGCTTGACGACGCGATCGGCCACCGGGCGGATGCCCGAAAAAGCGCGAATGCCGCGCTCATTCTTGCAGCAACTGCATTGATTCTGGCAATGCGCCGAGACCATTTCTGGAAATAATCCCAATCAGGACTATCCATGACGCGCCAACCCGCGTATATTTCGGCCCGCGGGGTGGAGCAGTTGGCAGCTCGTCGGGCTCATAACCCGAAGGTCGCAGGTTCAAGTCCTGCCCCCGCAACCAGATTCTGAAAAGCCCGTACGGTTCACGCCGCACGGGCTTTTTGCATTGCCGGGGCCAGACGGCGAGCAGCGACGGTGTCAGCAGCTTCGGCACCACCAGTTCCATTGCCGGGTTGTCCGCCAGCAAGCAAGCCTGCGGGACGCCATCGGCCGGCGCCGGAGGCAGCCTCGGGCAGTCCGGCGACCTGGCACCCTTGACTGGGCCAGCCGGAGCCAGCCAGACCCAGCCGGAGCCAGCCAAAGCGTCTAGCTGGCACAAAACGCTGCCTGGCTGGCAATATTCGGATGGCGCGCCGGATGCTACGGCCATGCCTTTTGCACGATCTTGCCCGATATCGGGCCTAACCCGACAACGCGATATCCGCGGCCGCAAAGGAGTAAAGCGCATGCCCCCGCTCGAGACACTATTGCCATTCTTCGGCATCGCCGTGGTGCTTGGACTGACGCCGGGCCCGGACAATGTATTCGTGCTGCTGCAATCCGCCATGCGGGGGCCCCGCGCGGGCATGGTCGTGGTGCTTGGCCTGTGCACCGGGCTACTGGTGCATACGGCTGCGGTCGCGTTTGGCCTGGCCGCGCTGTTCGCCGCGTCCAAGCTCGCATTCATGGTGCTCAAGATCGCCGGCGCGCTATACCTGGCCTATCTTGCCTGGCAGGCGTTCCGCGCCCCGGTGGGCGCGATGAGCCAGGGCAACGGCGACCAGGCTGGCGTGGGGCATATGTACCGGCGGGGCGTGGTGATGAACCTGACCAACCCCAAGGTGGTGATCTTTTTCCTCGCGTTCCTGCCGCAGTTCGTCGCGCCGGACCGTGGCCATATCGCGCTGCAGATCATGGTGCTCGGCGTGGTCTTCATCATCGCCACCCTGCTGGTCTTTTCCGTCATCGCCTACTGCTCGGCCATGTTCGGCGCCCTGCTGCTGCGCTCGGCACGCGCGCAGCGTGCGCTGAACTGGTTTGCGGGGGTGGTCTTCCTGGGGCTGGCCGCGCGGCTGGCTACGTCGAGGATGTAGGGCAGAGCTGGGGGTTCGGAGTTTTGATGTCCCGTTCCGTTGATTCGTACGCAAAATCTGTTGAGCTTGGAGCAGGAACTGTAGGTCGGGGGAAGTATGCGATGTGTATTGCTTGTAGCCCGCTGACGCGGGAACGTCTCTTGTGGGTGGGGTTTTGATGCTTCTAGCTGCTGTCGCGGCTAGAAGCATCAAAACC